>JABURT010000110.1 GCA_014762495.1 Gammaproteobacteria bacterium
AAACACCGCAAAGTCGAGAGCATGCATGTGGTGACTCTCGTCCTTATCACCGTATTCGGGGGCGCCACCATCTACCTGCAGGACCCTGTCTTCATTAAATGGAAGGTCACCCTGGTCAACTGGATCTTCGCCCTCGCCTTTCTTGGCAGTCAGTTTATCGGCGAACGAAATCTTACCCAGCGCATGATGGGTGGTGCCATCAAACTAAAAAAAGATATCTGGACACAACTCAATCTAAGTTGGGTCTTGTTTTTCTTTGCCCTGGGTTTTATTAACCTTTATGTCATGTACAACTTTGATGAAGCCACATGGGTAAATTTCAAGCTATTTGGACTGATGGGTCTGACCTTTGCGTTTGTGATCCTGCAGGCCATCTTCATGTCGCCCTATATCGAAATCGAAGAAAAAGAGAAGGATTAACATGTTATTTATGATCATCGGTGAAGACGTCGACAACAGCCTGGAAAAACGAATGAGTGTACGGCCTGCACATGTTGAACGACTCAAGCAACTGCAGGATCAAGGCCGCCTGGTATTGGCAGGCCCCAACCCGGCTATTGAAAGTGACGATCCCGGTGAAGCAGGCTTTAGTGGCAGCCTGATCGTAGCCGAGTTTACATCTCTCAAGGCGGCCAGGGAGTGGGCCGATGCCGATCCCTATATAGAGGCTGGAGTCTACGCCAGGGTCACGGTCAAACCCTTTAAACAGGTGCTGCCCTAAACATAGCTTCTAGGTGGGATTTTGTTTACAAATATCCCACCTTCATTCATATCATTTCTCCGACATTGTTCTACACTGCAGTGTAGTAGATACCTATTCAGACCCATTACCTGACTACGAGGGGGTCAACATGAACAATGCAATGGTTCCTGTTGTAGGTATTTGGTATCACGATCGTGAGCTGAATACACTGTTTGAAGTGATTGCAGTCGATGAAAGTGATCGCACCATTGAAATTCAGGACTTCGATGGAAGCGTCGATGAAATCGATATGGATACCTGGACGTCCCTATATCTGGAGGTCACCCCCGCGCCCGAAGATTACAGCGGCGCACTGGATATCGGTGAAATCGATGACTTCGGCACCGAGATCACCGATACCTCACCGGAAGACTGGATACTGGGTCCAGTGTTCAGTGAGTCCCATGAAGCCAATGGATACGATGAAGAACAACAACTAACCGATTGGGTTGAATCTTCCACCTGAATTAACGGAACGTTTTGCGCCAATCTCAGTAGCTAAGCTTGTCTCATCAATGCGTTATTGACAAAAGGGACCCGGCACCTGCCAGGGTCTCAGATCGTCACGGCAGCCGTCGCCAGTGCCGCTGCAATGACATCATCAGTCAGTTCCTCATAATCACGACGACGTACCGTCACCATATCCCCACATATCTCACGCCAGGCAAAACCAGGTGACCACGATGGCTGTGGATAACGACCCTGATACTGTCGTGGTATGCAATACATCATCCCTTTTGTATAAAGCAGATTATAGGGCTGGCTTCCTGAATGGAGTTCCTGGATAAGACACCAGGCCTCGTCGGGGGAGTCAAAACGAAAGCAGCTCAAAGGATAGGCCTCATTGCCGCCGTTGTGCTGCCACCTGTCGGAGACAATGGGAACGGGCTCGCCTATATAACTTTGGAAGTGAAAGTGGTTGACCGACGCAAATGCACCGAGGGCGTTATAACCCAGGGCAAAGCCGTTTATGCGACTTCCGAGATCGTCACACAGTCTCCACATCAACTCATGGTAAGGCTGCAACAGGTACTGCGGGAGCTCGGCTTCGCGATCAGGTACCCATAGCAGGTGATAATCGGCAAAGGGAAACTTGTTGTAATAGGCCGAGAGCCCATGCCTCCCGGCTCGCCCTTCCCAGAACTGCTCCTTGAGCATGAACGGCTTGTTGAAGTGAAAGCCATCGACATTGAAGGGCTGTTGCAAACTTTCGGGAGCCGCAGCGGCATGACGCATGGGTCGAAAGGCCCGCATGGCATTGTATTGTAACTGCCACGGCCCACAGGGGCGCGACTCGGCCAGTGGCAAATGGTCCAGGCCGATCTCGGACAACTCTGCAAAGACGGTTCTGTCTTCATCGCTCCCCGGTACGGCCTGGCCACCGTCCAGCGCCTCCAGCAAGTCCCGGTAATGCAATTCAAGCTTTGCACTTAGGACATGATGCAGTGAGGCCTGGCCATAGGCATTGGCGCAGCTGAGAATGAAGGCACCGAGGCTGCCCTGCTCCAGAATAGACTCCAGGCCCACTGAAAAGGCATGACCGAAGGCATCCTGATCATTGAACGGCTCATGGCCAAGCAAAGACATTTGTGTTGAATCAGTGTGGCTTCATGAACTGGAGCTGTGCCTCCTGGACAAAGGGTTTATCGAAGACCAGGTCACAGGCCACGCCATGTCCTTCAATGCTCTTACCCACGACCTGTTTAAGATCGGGCAGGCGTGTCGCGAGATAGGCACAGGAGGCGGCGATGATGGCGTCGTTCTCCGTTTGCAGGCCCTGGAACAGTTGCAACGCAACGAACTGAGATTTCTGCTTGATGTCAGGCGCATCAATGGTTTCACCACCGATAGTAATGCCCTTGTCCAGGCCTTCATCCATTTTGTCGAGATAGGTCAGTTGCTGGTCAGGTAATTCCTTGGTGCGATCGTATTCGACCACGGCTTGACCATCCAGAACCACTGTCAATTTTTCATTCATTGGGAGCACTTTTGTAACTATTTGAGTGTGTTAGACGCTATAATCTTACCGCAAACCTGACATTGGCACACAATACAGGCTGCGGATAGGCTGTAGCAAAACGCTGGACATTACTAGAGCGGTTATCCATGATCCAACATTGTAACAAACTGTATGAGTGGAATATGAGTATTATCCATCGTCTCAAAACCCTGTTTATGGCGTTCATCGCCGCACTATTTCTTCTCCCCGTCGCCCAGGCGTCAGATGCGGACAACACCATTCAGTGGGCCGGATGCGGCATCACCAAGAAGGCCTTTATGGCCGAGTTGGCGGCGGCCTATGAAGCCAAGACGGGTGTCCACATAAACCTTCAGGGCGGTGGCGCCACACGAGGCATACGTGACACCGCGGGACTCAAGATCGACATGGGCGGCAGCTGTCGAATGGCCCTGCCCCAGGCCGATAGCTCCGAATTGCATGCCGTCATGCATCCGGTGGCCTGGGACGCTCTGGCCATTATCCTCAACGAGTCCAATCCCGTATCCAGTCTCTCCACCGATCAAATCACCAAAATCTATACCGGCAAGATCACCAATTGGCGTGACGTCGGTGGCAATGACGCGCCCATTCACCTGTATGTGCGTCGTGGCAACGTATCGGGTGTGGGTTATGCCATACGGCAATACATCTTCGCCAACGGCAATCAGGAATTTGTGACAGACAAGAAATACGTCATGCGTTCATCCGGCCCGCTGGAGCGCGCGGTTGAGACCGATCCCCTGGCCATGGGCATCACCGGGATATCCAGTGCGCGCAAGCGCGACGTCAAGATCATCGGCTTCGACGGCAAAGAACCGACCTATGAAAACGTGAAAAGCGGCGATTACGGTCTCTACCGTCCCCTCTACCTGGTCACCAGTCCCACGCCCAGTAAGAAGGTTAAGGAGTTCGTCAAATTCGCCACCTCCCGTGATGGCCGCGATATCATTCGCAATAATGGGACTGTGCCCTATCACGATGCCTTGAACCTGATGTCAAAAATGCGCATCTACGGCTTCGGCGTCGAATAATACACCGATCCTGTCAATGTAAAAGGGCCGCGACTGCGGCCCTTTTCGTAAGCATTTAGAGGATCTTGCACGCCTCATTGAATTCGAGTCTCGGCCCCCTCGGGTGGAGCTTTTCATCGACGCCGTAGCCTATGGCGCAAATGATATTGGACCGCCACTTGCCGTCGGGAAACAGGGCCTTATCCAGCACATCGTTATCAAAGCCCGACATGGGACCGCAGTCCAGGCCCAGGCTTCGTGCCGCCATGATCAGGTAGGCCGCCTGCAAGGTGCCATTTAGCTTGCCCACACTCTCGATTTTTTCCGGCTTACCCTCGTACCACTCTCGCGCCTCTGGCTGATGCGGCCACAGTCTTTCCAGTTTGGTATAAAACTCGCTATCCCACGCGATCACTGCTACAACGGGCGCGCTCATGGCCTTACTGACGTTGCCCTCCGCCAGGCTGGGTTTCAACAATTCCTTGCCCTCATCGCTTTTAATGAAGACAAATCGTGCCGGTGTAGAGTTAACACCCGTCGGCCCCATCTTGAGCAAATCGTAGATCGCCTGGATCTGTTCATCGCTCACCTCCTTCTCCTGCCAATAGCTGTAGCTGCGGGCTTCGCGAAACAGGGTATCGAGTGATGTATCGTCCAGTGGGGTATTGCCCATGTTAACTCCTGAGTTAATTTCTAGGTTTTCAGTATTCTATGCGATGCGGACAAGCTCCCACAAGAGGGCTCACTCGCGTTTCATGCGACGGCTTTGTGGTTTAAAGCCTGGTGGCTTGTTGGCGATCCAGTTGATGAAACGCGCAATTTCGTGATGTGCCGACAGGCGTTCACGGGTGTTGTATTGAGCTGCCAACTCTTTTTCGCTAAATACCGCATGAATGTGGTTATGACAGGGTCGACAGACCCATAGAATTCGACTCGTCCTCTCGTCTCGATCGAACTGACGCTGAGTTCGCCGGTTTCGATGCCGCATTCGCGGGATGAGGTGATGGCGAGTGAGCGCCTCCATCTGCCGCCCACACAGTTCACAGTGTTCGGGTTTGTCGATCACCACTACGGACCACTGACCTCTTGTTCGGCACGTTGATAATCCTGTGGCCGTCGACGCCAAAGTCCGATGGCCAGGACACCGGCGATGATGATCAAGGCCGCGCCAAGGACAAAGTAGAGATCCAGTGTCTCACCCCAGAACACATAACCATAGAAAGCGGCAAATACAACCGAAAAATAGGTAAACGGGCCAACCTTCGCTACAGGAGCTATGGCATAACCGCGTGTCAGAAATAATTGCCCGATGCTGGCAAATAAACCGATCCCAACAAGATAATACCACTCATGTAAGGCCGGCATGGTCCATACCAGCGACATAGGGATAAAAGAGACCAGGGTTCCAAACACCGCGAAGTAGAACACGGTGCTCGCCGTCGACTCGGTGCGTGCGAGTCGCCTGACAGTGACCTTGGCCGCTGCGGCAAGCAACCCCCCGAGGACGCCAACCAAGGTGATCCAGCCTGTTTCCCCTGCGGGATCCAGAATCAGACCTACACCGACAAATCCAATGGGCACGGCAAGCAGGGCAATCATGGAGTTCTTTTCACCTAGCCATAACCAGGCAATCAGTGGAATAAAAATCGGCGATGTCGTCTTGAGGAGCACAGCATCCGCCAACGGCAGATGGGCAAGTGCATAGAAATAGCAATACATAGCACTTACACCGAAAACGGCTCGCAGCAGATGCAGTTGAGGTACGCGGGTATGCAGATTCTTCAGGCGACCATGCAGTAACACCGGCACAATGAATAACAGGCCCATGAAGTTGCGCATAAAGACGAGGGATTCATTGGGTAGCGTGTTGGACGCCTGTTTTACCAATGCTCCCACACTGGCGAACATCAGTTCCGATAGCAGGATAAACAAGGCACCGAGGAAAATATTCTGCTGATAGCGCATGAGTCACGGGTATCCCAAACTGGGACACCATTGTAACCCATGACGAACTACAATTAATCCTTGGGCAGGGTCTGGGTATAGGCCAGCAGATCAATTTGCTCAGCTAGCGTCAGCTCACCCAGCATAGCGGGCATAGATTCTCCTGGGCGCCAACGGCCATGCATCATCCCCATGCCACCACGGTGATGCATACGCATGGACGAGCCGGGATGCCCATGACGGATTTTATGCAGGGTTTCCCAGGGATTTTTATTTGCCAGTGTGCCGATATACTCTGTCTTGTCTCCATCGGCGAAATCAATTGCTCGTCCATCGTCATGATGGCAGCGTGCACAGTTATCATTAAACAACGACGCACCACGTTGAGCATTACCAATGACTAACTTACTGTTGTCATCAATGTACTGACTGGTATCGACCTGCCCATGGACAACGAAAGCCGCCACGACTTTAAGGGCACCATCGAGCATCACATCATCGTATCGATGCGTCCTGTCTTTGAGTATGGCGAACACCTTGTCCTCATCGCCTCCGGCGTAGGCTCGTATCCCCTTAATTCCAGAATAGTGGCTACCCTGGCTATAGGCACCGTTACGGCCGCGATAATCCCAGCCATGGCACTCCTTGCATCGCCAGGTCGCCGCGCCTCGCTTCTTGCCTGTACTGGGGTACGCCGGATGTGTTGAATTGGGCTTTCGTAATTGCATCTCCGCCCACCACTTGTCATAGATACGGCCGCCTTCGGCAATGGTTTCAACGTCGGGCGTTTCTGCCTGGAGCAAGCAGGGCACAAACAGTAAACTCAGAACCAGAAGTAACCTATGTTGTGACATCAATCACTCTCTTTATTAGTTGAGGCGTGGGTAATTTGAGTTAAGCAGAGATTGATAGAAACTCAAGCACGCCCGTGCATAAGTCTTTGCAGCAAGGGATTCAACAGTATAAGAATTAGCCCCGCCCCTATCGATGAGAGAACCAGGAACCAGTAAAGCGGCACGTCGAACTGTCTTAATATGGCCTCAAGCGTCCCGGCCAGGTAACTGGCCACGGCCATGGCACTGAACCAGAGGCCCATCATCAACGCGACCAGTTGGGAAGGCGCCAGTTTGGTCACCATGGAAAGGCCGATTGGCGAGAGAAATAACTCCCCGCTGGTGTGCAACAAATAGACTGCCACCAGCCAGAGTGGGCCGACCTTACCATGCAACTCTGCCTGTTGTTGTGCGACGGCCATTATGACAAAGCCCAGTCCGAGCAAGACCATGCCCAGGCCCTGCTTGGTGACGACCGATAACGCCCGTGATGACGTATCCCACTTTACCCACATAGTGGAAAAGATCGGCGCCAGAATCAGGATCAACAATGGGTTGAGCGACTGAAAGTAACTGGCATGAAACTCCCACCCGAAGAAGCGGCGATCGGTATATTGATCGGCAAACAGGTTCATGGTCCCACCGGCCTGCTCAAAGCCCATCCAGAAGAAGATCACGAAAAAGGCCATAATGGCGATGGCCATCACACGGTGCCACTCCTCCCGCCCCATGGCCCCGGGCCTGCGTATTACCTCCCGCTTACGCCACAACTCCCACGCACTGGGGAGATAGGCCAGGCTGATTATGACGAGTAGCACGATTAATACGCGGGTAAGAATCGACAGCGACTCCCACCATACATGAATGATTGACCAGGCATCGACTACGACCCATACCGTCAGCAGGGCAGTCAGTACAACCAGGAGAACGGTGGAAATGTGTACCGCCTGACCCCGAGGGCAGGTTTGTCTAAACCCGACTATGAAGATCAACAGGCCAAAGACCATGCCAACACCGGCCGCGGCAAAGCCATAATGCCAACCGTAGTACTCGGCCAGGGTGCCGCAAACCAGCGGAGCCATGAAGGCACCAAGGTTGATGCCCATGTAGAAGATAGTGAAACCACCGTCCCGTCTTGGATCGTCCTCCTGATACAGTCCCCCAAGGATCGTGGATATGTTCGGCTTGAAAAAACCGTTGCCAAGTATGAGTAGCCCAAGGGCGTAATAGAGCAGATTTGGGAAGGCCATGGCGAAGTGGCCCAGGGACATCACGACGGCACCGATAATCACGGACTGTCGATGCCCCAGCCAGCGATCGGCAAGATAGCCTCCAAGAATTGGAGTCAGATAGACCAAGGCGGTGTAGGTCGCATAGATCTCCAGTGCCTCGGCACGTGGGAGTTCCACCGAGTTAACCAGGTACAGGACCAATAGCGCGCGCATACCATAGTAGCTGAAGCGTTCCCACATCTCGGTGAGAAACAGCGTGGAGAGTCCTTTTGGATGCGTCATCTTCTTTGGCTTGGCTCGCGGTTCATACGAGTCTACCCCACCAAAAAAAATGAGGCAAAGGTCTTCACCTTTGCCTCACTCCACCATCTCTTTTGTGTTTTTAAGCGCAATCTTTACCGGTCTACGGTGCCCCTTACTATCGACTCGATCCCGGATAGAAAAATGGGCGCCTGCATAGCAGACGCCCCAAAGTCCTAACATGAGGAGGAGTTGTCATCGCACTATTTCTAGTACAATTATATTTTTGCAATCCGTGTGCCAACTTTACAAACCGGGTGCCAGGCCGCTCTTACACCACCTCTACCCTGCTCGGAAGCAATAAGCTTCGTCACAGTGATCCAGAATGTTGCATGCAACCGGCACGCTGCACTCATAATTGGCAAAACTCAGTCGAATCTATTTAATCCAGTACCGGCCCCATTTCGTAAACCACTTCGGTGAAGCCGTGCTGTTCCAGTATGTCGACGATATCATCGCGAGCAAACGCGGCGGGATCGTCTTCTTCCACCTGCGCAATCAAGCCGGTGACATGACGAAAGGCCTCTTCCTTGCCAAAATCTTCGGGCACCGAGACCAACACAGGCAGCTCGAATGTCTTGCAGGGTAACAGCATCAAACGCTCAGGCATTGTATAGACTCCTTATTCAATTCCGGCCTTCTTTCGCGCCAGATGTTGGCGCCAAAGCTGATATGTCTCGTATTTTTCATAGCCCCCGCTAACAATATAGTTGAGCACGTTGTTTAATCGGTAAACCCATACAACGGAGCTTATGCGAATAATCTCTTTACCCGACTCGTCAAAGAACAGGATGGTAGGTGTATAAAACAACTCCAGCTCATCGGCCCACTGCGCGGCTGTCATTCGTCGACCATCGGGGGTAATTAACTTAGTTTTCGAGTCGATATCCAGCTGCACCACATCCATGGATTTGAGTTTGCTTGTAATCGCAGGATCGGACAGTGGCCCGGCATGCAAGACATCACAGGGATGACAACGTCGCTGCTCGAAAAAAACCGCAAGGGGGTTTTTTGCCGGTATTCGGTTGCGTTCCAACAGATACGGGGGTTGCATAAAAGAGGGATGGCTGTTTAATGCATCTTCGCCATAGTTTTCCGCCATCTCGGCACGTGCAAGGTAGTCATTGAACCTTTCCTTCTGATAGTGGCCGTCTGCCACATATTCCAGTGCTGCGCGAAATTTGTAGGGCGGTAGGTAGCCATGTAGCTTGAGCACCTCCTTCTTGTTTTCGTCATAAAACAAAAGCGAAGGGGTGAAGTTGGTCCTATGCATGGCGGAGAAGGTCTTCTCATCATAGACGGCTCCGTCGACCGTGGTGATGCTGCGATCTCCTTTCACATCAATGGCAATGACATCAAAATGCTTTTGCGTGTACTTGACGATGTCCGGGTTACCCCAGTTGGTCTCCAGGTGGGCCTTACAATAGGGGCAGTCCTTCTGCCCGAAATAGACGATCACCCCGCGTTTACCATTTGCCACCGCCTCATCAATATCATCGTAGAGGTCGAGAAAGCTGAGCTTAAACCAGTCCGGCAGCACAAGCGGTTCTTCCAGTGGCGTGTCGATGAACTGTGGGACTTCCTGCGCCGACAATGCAGGTTGTACCAGGCACTGGGAGACCGCAGCAAGGCACAGACAAGCCAGCTTGTAACGCACACGGCCCCTCCAAGTCATAACGTGATCTCCACGACTCATCGATTTCAGATATTTCCTGTTTTTATCATAGATATAAAACCTGGTCTTCAACTTGAGCCAGGTCAATCGACAGTGAGATACTCAGCGGCATGGACGCTTACGTGCTGGAATTGAAGCTGCTCGTGTTATTACTCATTGCCAACGGTAGCCCGGTTCTTGCCGCACGCCTGTGCGGGCCCTACCTGGGTGGAGCTATCGACCGAGGGATGATGTTTCTTGGCCGGCCTCTGTTTGGAAGCTCCAAGACCTGGCGCGGCATTATCGTCGCCCTGGGTTTCACGACATTATTCGCACTTGTGCTGGGGCTCAACGCGCTAGTGGGGATTGTTATTGGCCTTGGTGCCATGCTTGGCGATGTTATGGCGAGTTTCATCAAACGTCGTCTCAATATCCCTTCAAGCGGCATGTCGTTGGGACTGGATCAAATCCCCGAGTCACTGCTGCCCCTGTTACTGGTGAAATCACGGCTTGAGCTAGGCTGGCCCGATATCGCGCTTATCGTCGCTGTATTCTTCATACTCGAGTTGCTACTCTCGGCAATCGGTTATCGCCTACGCCTGCGCAAACGCCCGTATTAAGCTGCCAGGTGGCGCATGGTTGGAGATTGTGAGGAAAAATCATGAAAGCAAGCATTATCGAGGCTTCTGGTGGCCCCGAATGTCTCACCTACAAGGAGGCGCCCGTACCGGAGCTGACTGGCGCCAACCAAGTCCTGGTTCGAATTCACAGCGCCGGTATCAACCCCATCGACACCAAGATTCGCAGTGCCGCGGATCGCTTTCCCATCGAACTGCCGGCCATACTCGGTTGCGACGCAGCGGGCGTGATTGAAACCATTGGCGATCAGGTAGACGGTTTCGCTGTGGGCGATGAAGTCTTCTGGTGCCAGGTCCCATTCAATGGTCGCTGTGGTAATTACGCCGAATATGCCGTCGTGGATGCCGCCCTGCTTGCCAAAAAGCCAGCCAATATCGACTTCAATCAGGCCGCGGCCGCGCCCCTGGTCCTAATCACCGCCTGGGAAGCCCTGTTCGATCGCTACGCGCTGAGAGATGGCCAACGTGTGCTGGTGCAGGCCGGTGCCGGTGGTGTGGGGCATGTCGCCATCCAACTTGCCAAACAGGCCGGTGCCAGGGTGATCACCACCGTAAGTACCGAGGACAAGGCCGACTTCGTCCGAAGTCTGGGGGCGGATGAGGTAATCAACTATCGTGAACAGGACGTTCATGCAGCGGTAATGGATTGGACCGAGGGTGAGGGTGTGGACATGGCCCTGGACACGGTTGGGGGCAAGGTACTAAGCGAGACCTTTCCCTGTGTCAGGGTGTACGGCGATGTCGTGACCATACTGCAACCGGCAGCCGACACAGACTGGTCACAGGCAAGGCTTCGTAACCTGCGCACCAGCCTTGAGCTCATGCTCTCCCCCACCATGCTGGAACGTCCACAGGACCTGGCCCATCAGGGTGAGATCCTGCGCCAGGCGGCCGGACTGTTTGCCGAGGGCAAGCTCAAAGTGGAGGTCGCGCGCCGCTTCCCGTTGGCCGAGGCGACAAAGGCCCATCGATTCCTCGAACAGGAGGCCCCCATGGGCAAGGTGGTACTGGAGGTTGCCTAATTCGGGACCGGTGGCCCACAGCAGGTGAGGGCTTTATAATCGACGGATTCACTCGGTTATGCGGCCCGACACGGGCGCTGACATAAGGTATGTTCAATTCTATGACGCAAATCTCCACCATCGCCAGTTCCGCCTACCAGGCACCCTCGGCGACCCGTTATGCCCATATCAAGGGTCCCTTCCCCATGCACCGTGGTGGCGAGTTAGCTCAGATCACCCTGGCCTACGAGACCTGGGGCGAATTGAACGCGAAACGGGACAATGCGGTACTCATCTTCACCGGTCTCTCGCCCAGTGCCCATGCCGCCAGTTCCGAGCGCGACGGCAGCGCCGGCTGGTGGGAATTCATGATCGGACCCGACAAGCCCCTAGACACCAATCGTTACCATGTCATTTGCATGAACTCCCTGGGCAGTTGCTTTGGCAGCACCGGGCCCGCTTCGATCAACCCAGAGACCAACCAGGCCTACCGGCTCGACTTTCCCGAGCTCACCATCGAAGATATCGCCAATGCCGGGGCACGACTGTTACAGCACCTGGGTATCGATAAACTGGATGCCCTCTACGGCGTCTCCCTGGGCGGTATGAGCGCCCTGGCCGCTGCCATGATGCATCCCGGCATCAGCCGCCGCCTTGTGCTGATCTCCTCGGCCCCCAGTGCCACCGCCTACGCCCTTGGCATCCGCTCGCTGCAACGCGAAATGATCTGCACGGACCCCTTATGGACCCGGGGTCTGTCCCA
>JABURT010000120.1 GCA_014762495.1 Gammaproteobacteria bacterium
GTCAGAGTGGTAAAAGAACGCTCTATCAGCAGAACATCCACGCCAAGACCTCTTTCTTTGACGAGTTCTTTGCCATCGACCTCTTGCAGGACGATGACGGCATCACCCTCGGCGCCCTGGTGCTGGACATCGAGAGCGGCGAGCCCATGATCATCGAGGCCAAGACCACCTTGCTGGCCACCGGCGGGGCGGGCCAGATCTACCGCACCAATACCAACGCCAAGATCAACACCGGCGACGGCCTGGCCATGGCCCTGCGCTCGGGGATCCCGCTGCAGGATATGGAGTTTTTCCAGTTCCATCCCACCGGCATCGCCGGTCGCGGCATGCTCATCACCGAGGGGGCTCGGGGTGAGGGCGGCTACCTTATCAATAAGGACGGTGAGCGCTTCATGGAGCGTTACGCACCCCATGCCAAGGACCTGGCCAGTCGCGACGTGGTCAGCCGTGCCATCGCCACCGAGGTGCGCGAGGGCCGAGGCTGCGGACCCAGCGGTGATTACGTCCTGCTCAAGCTCGACCACCTGGGCGAGGAGGTGATCCAGAAGCGCCTGCCGGGCATTCGCACCATGGCCAAGACCTTCATGAACATCGACATGGCGCATGAACCGGTGCCCATCTTTCCCACCGCGCATTACACCATGGGCGGCATCCCCACCAATCGCTACGGCCAGGTGGTCGCGCCCATGGGCAACTCATCGGAAGAACCGATCCCGGGCCTCTATGCGGTGGGCGAGTGCGCCTGCGTCTCGGTACACGGCGCCAACCGCCTCGGCGGTAACTCGCTGCTCGACATCGTGGTCTTCGGCCGTGCCGCCGGCAACCATATGATCGACTACTTAAAGGAGACCCGCTATCACCGCGGCATGAACGAAGAGAGCGTGCAGCGGGCCATGGCGCGCCTGCAGCGCTGGGAGCGCAGCGGCGACGGCGAATCCATTCCCGATCTCAAGCGCGAAATGCAGCAGGTGATGGAAGAGTATTGCGGTGTATTCCGTACCGAGGAGGTTTTGAAGGAGGGCGTGGAGAAGATGCACGCGCTCAGAGACAGAGTCGAGCGCGCCGTGCTCAAGGACCACAGCCGTATCTTCAATACCGCCCGCATCGAGGCGCTGGAACTGGAAAACCTCATCGATGTCGCATTGGCAACGGTGCATTCGGCCCTGGCGCGACAGGAGAGCCGTGGCGCCCATTCTCGCATCGACTACCCCGATCGCGATGACGCCCACTGGATGAAACACAGCCTCTACTTCAAAGAGGATAATGAACTCGAATATAAGCCGGTGCGCACCAAACCCATTACCGTCGAACCGTTCCCGCCCAAGGCGCGTGTGTACTAGGGGAATGCCATGAAGATCAAGGTCTATCGCTACAACCCGGAAACCGATGCCGAACCCTATATGGAGAGTTTCGAGGTCGAGGCCGACAAGGGCATGATGCTGCGCGACGCCCTGTTGGTGATCAAGGAGAAGGACCCCAGCTTTACCTTCCGTCACTCCTGCGGCGAGGGCGTGTGCGGTTCCGATGCCCTTAACATCAATGGTAAGAACGGTCTCGCTTGCATCACCAAACTCTCGGACCTGAAGCAACCGGTGGAGGTCCGACCGGTGCCGGGCATGCCGGTGATCCGTGACCTGGTCGTCGACATGAGTCAGTTCTATCACCAGTACCGCTCGGTCAAACCCTATCTCATCCGCCACGATCCCGAGCCGGAAGTGGAGGTGCTGCAAAGCCCCGAGGACCGCGACAAGCTCGACGGCCTCTACGAGTGCATCCTTTGCGGTTGTTGCTCCACCGCCTGCCCCTCATTCTGGTGGAACCCGGACAAGTTCCGCGGCCCGGCGGCACTGTTGCAGTCCTGGCGCTTCCTCGCCGACAGCCGCGACCAGGCCACCGCCGAGCGCCTGAGCGAGCTGGACGGTCCCTACCGCCTGTTCCGCTGCCACAGCATCATGAACTGCGTCGATGTCTGCCCCAAGGGACTCAATCCCACCAAGGCCATCGGTCACATTAAGCAGCTCATGCTCAAGCACATGGTCTAGAGATGGATGTCTCGCGCCTGAAGTGGCAGTGCCGACGCGGCATGCTGGAACTGGACCTGATGCTGGAGGCCTTCGTCGAACGGGTCTGGCCGACCCTGAACGAGTCCGAGCGCAGGAGCTTCGAGGCCCTGCTTGAATACCCGGATCAAATGTTGTTTGACTACCTGCTAGGCGACATCAAACCCACGGACGGGGAGATGATGCGTGTCATCGAGCGAATACGACAAAGCGCTGCAGATTGAGCTGCGCCCCTCGCGCCGATACCGGCGCCTGATCATTGCGACCCACCTGTTCAGCCTGTTGCCCCTTGCGGCCGTCGTGTGGGTCCAGCCCCTGGCCGGACTGCTGCTGCCGGCAATTGCCCTGAGCCTCACTCTCGCACTGCGTCGCCTTGGCGCCATGAACCGCTGGCGCTGGCTGCGCCTGCACAGTGACGGCAGGGTGGTGCTGTTCGATGCGACAGGGCAACGCCTGGTGGGTCGGATCGAGCCCGCACCGACGCTCTACGCGGGCCTGCTGATCCTGCCCATCAACAGCCAGCGCAGACGCGACTACCAGGTCCTGCTGCGTGACAGCATGGATCGGGAAGCGTGGCGCGCCCTGCAGGTCACCCTGCGTTTTCACATGAATTCAGAGGGTGAGCCGGTCAGGGGCTAAGCACGGTATCCTGTGGCTCGGACGCCGCCTCGGGATAATCCAGAGTGTAGTGCAGGCCGCGGCTTTCCTTACGCTGGATGGCACAGCGAATGATAAGGTCGGCCACGCAAACGAGGTTGCGCAGCTCCAGTAGGTCGGGGCTGATGCGAAAGTTGCTGTAGTATTCCTGGATCTCGTGAATCAGCAGGTCGACGCGGCGCTTGGCGCGTTCCAGGCGCTTATCGGTGCGCACGATTCCGACATAGTCCCACATAAAATGACGCAGCTCCTCCCAGTTGTGCACCACCACGACCTCTTCGTCGGAGTTGGTGACGCGGCTTTCGTCCCAGTCGGGCAACGTTTCTTCCAGTGACCAGCCCGCCAGTTGCCTGAGGATGGAGTCGCTGGCCGAGGTGGCGAACACCAGGCATTCCAGCAGCGAGTTGCTGGCCATGCGGTTGGCGCCATGCAGACCGGTAAAGCTGACCTCACCAATGGCATAGAGACCCTCGACGTCGGTATGCCCCTCCATGTCGGTCATGATGCCGCCGCAGGTGTAGTGCGCCGCAGGTACCACCGGCAGGGGCTCCTGGGTCATGTCATAACCGAGCGCCAGGGTCCTCTCGTAGATGTTGGGAAAGTGGCTCTTGATAAAGGACTCGGGCTTGTGACTGATATCGAGGAAGATGTTTTCGATCCCCAGTCGCTTCATCTCGTTATCGATGGCACGGGCCACGATATCGCGTGGGGCAAGCTCGGCGCGCGGGTCGTACTTGTCCATGAAGCGGGTTCCGTCCGGCAGCAACAGGCGGCCGCCTTCGCCGCGTATGGCCTCGGTCAACAGGAAGGTACGTTCGTCGTGGTGGTAGAGGCAGGTGGGGTGGAACTGGTTGAATTCCATATTGGCGACACGACAGCCGGCACGCCAGCCCATGGCGATGCCGTCACCGGTGGAGAGATCGGGGTTGGTGGTATAGAGATAGACCTTGCTCGCACCGCCGGTGGCCAGGGCCACGCTACGGGCATGAAATACCATCGAGTGACCACTCTTACGATCCAGTACGTAGGCGCCGAGTACGCGATTCTTGCCGGGCTTGCCCAGTTTCTTGCTGGTGATCAGGTCAATGGCCATGTGGTGTTCATAGACACGGATATTGGGATGGGCACGGGCCTGTTGTTCCAGCGTGGTCTCGATGGCGCGACCGGTGGCGTCGGCGGCGTGCACGATGCGTCGGTGACTGTGTCCGCCCTCGCGTGTCAGGTGCAGGCCGGCATGATTGCCGCTCTCCTTGTCGGAGGTGAAGGGCACGCCGATCTCCAGTAACCACTCGATGGCCGCTTTGGCATGGGTCACGGTGTGACGGACCACGTCTTCATGGCACAGACCGGCGCCGGCCTCTAGGGTGTCGCTAATATGCGATTCGATGCCTGCCTCGTCTTCCTCAAGCACCGCGGCCACGCCACCCTGGGCCCACAGGGTCGATCCTTCCTGCAGGTTTTTCTTGGACAATACCGCCACGCGTGCGTGTCCGGCCAGGCGCAGGGCCAGGGTCAAACCGGCCGCGCCACTGCCGATAACGAGCACGTCGCAGGTGTGGTGTAAAGACATAGTTAGGACCAGATGATTGTATCTATTGGATTTTTTGCTTTTCTAATCAGGCGATAGCACTCATAATATCAAGCTCACAGGCCTGGCGACAGCCGCCTTTAGGGAATAAGTCTCCTGTCAGTCATATGTCATTAGTACGATAAAGATGCGAACTCCATTGCCAACAGATTGTCATAGCGTACAACCGGTCTGCGACATTCCCGCTATGTCAGGGGGAGTGGATGTCTGAGCAGTTGACGGATCAGGCCCTTGTTGCCCGTGTGCAATCCGGTGACAAGAGCGCGTACGACCTGTTGGTGCTCAAGTACCAGCACAAGATCATCAAACTGGTGACCCGCTATGTGCGTGAGCCGAGTGAGGCGCTGGACGTGGCGCAGGAAGTCTTCATCAAGGCCTACCGAGCCATCTCCAAGTTTCGTGGCGATAGCGCGTTTTATACCTGGCTCTATCGCATCGCCATCAACACGGCCAAGAATTATGTGATCGCCCAGAGCCGACGGCCACCGGGATCCGATATTGATGCCGCCGATGCGGAACAATTCATCGGTGCCGAGGGTCTACAGGATATAGGATCACCGGAGCATGCCGCGCTCCGAGACGAGATCGAAGAAACCGTATATGCGGCCATAGAGGCACTGCCCGAAGACCTGCGCACGGCCATCACCCTGCGCGAACTCGAGGGCCTTAGCTATGAAGAGATTGCGCAAACCATGGAGTGTCCTATCGGAACCGTGCGTTCCAGGATCTTTCGGGCGCGTGAAGCGATAGACAATAAATTACGACCGCTCCTAGAAGAGAGCTGACGAACAGGTGTAGTGGTATGAGTCATAAAATCAACGAGCAAGTTTCTGCGTTCATGGATGGCGAAACCGACAAGGACGAATTCGACGCCCTTATCAAGCGGCTGTGTCACCGCGAGGCCCATGACGAACAGGCCTGCTGGGAGCGCTTCCACCTGGTCCGCGACGCATTGAAGAAAAACCTGCCCGATGTGATGGGGCATGACCTTCGCCAGCGCGTCAGTTCGGCACTCAAGGACGAACCCAGCGTACTGGCGCCACGACGTTTTCACATCGACTGGGGACGCTTCTCCAAGCCCCTGGCCGGCGCCGCCATTGCCGCCTCGGTGGCCTCTGTCTCCATTGTCGGTCTACGCATGATGCTACCCGAAACCGCCTCCGTAGCCACGGTGGCAAGCTCACCGGCCACGCCGGTGGTTGAAGAGAACATTGCCCGCGTGACAGAGCGCCCGGCCGCTGCCGACGAGTCTCCCAATGAACGCGCCGCACGCTTGAACGGGTATCTCGTCAACCACAGTGAATTCGCATCGCCCTCGGGCATCCAGGCCCTGCCACCCTACGTTCGCGTGGTGGGCCAGAGCCAGAGCGGAGAGTAAGCCCAGTCCATGCGCCGTGCAGCCCTCATCCCGCTGTTAAGCCTGTTTATCGCGCACGCCGCGTTCGCCATTGAACCCCTGTCGGAAGAGGCGGCGATGAAATGGCTGCAACGCATGAGCCATGCCCTGCACGAACTCAACTATGACGGTGATTTCGTCTACGCCCACGGCGATCAACTCACCGCCATGCGTATCATCCACGCCAATAACGAACTGGGTGAACAGGAACGCCTGGTGAGTCTGACCGGTAGTGCGCGTGAAGTCATACGGGATAATGACCAGGTTACCTGTATCCTGCCCGATACCCGCTCGGTCATCGTCGAACGCAAGGGCCAGAGCAAACCCGGCTTTCCCTATATCCTGCCCAAGGGCATCAAGCCGATCACCGATGTCTACCATTTTGAGCTCGGTGAGCAGGGCCGTATCACGGGCCGTGACGCACAACAGGTGCGAATCCTGCCGAGAGACGAATACCGTTACAGCTACCATCTCTGGCTCGACCGTGAAACCGGCATGCTGCTCAAGGCCGAACTCATCAATGGCGAGGCGACGGTGGAACAGTTTATGTTCACCCGTCTGGAGTTCATGAAAACCATCCCCGACGGCCTCTTCGCCCCCGACGTGGATCGCAAGGATTTTCTCAGCTTTCACCATGAGCGCCGCAAAGAGAAAGAAGCGGTGGCGACCGCGGAGCAGGACTGGCGCGTGCTCGATATCCCAGCGGGATTCGAATTGATGCGCCATCAATACCAGTATCAAACCGATCGCATGGAGCCGGTCCATCACCTCGTCTATAGCGACGGCCTGTCTACGGTATCCATCTTTATTGAACGGTTGGGCGCAGAGCAGGAACCCATCGTTGGTCCCTCACCAATGGGCGCCGTTAACGCCTATTCCACGCTACGTGAAAACACCCAGATCACTGCCGTGGGCGAAGTTCCCGAGGCCACGGTCAAACGCATGGCCGAGTCGGTCGAGTTCCGAGGGCGCTAGCGCATGGAAGAAACCGCAATCGTCATGCAGGTCCGCGAGGGGGAGGCGATGGTCTCGGCCCAGCGTCAGTCGGCCTGTGGTCATTGCAGCGTCAATAGCAGTTGCGGGACCTCGGTCCTATCCCGCCATATCGGAAAACGCAGCATGCAGATGTGGGTCAGCGACCCCATCGGGGTTAAGGAAGGCGATACGGTCACCATTCAAATCCAGGAAGGCGGACTCCTGTTGGGCTCGCTTGCAGTCTATCTCTTACCCTTGTTATTGTTGATGGCCGCCGCCCTGTTGGGTGAGGCGGTTGCCCGTAATCTCATGCTCGATAGCGAGATCACGTCTATTGTGTTCGCGGCAAGCGGCTTGTTGATCGCCAGTATGTGGTTGCGGCATTTCAATCGTCGCATCAAGTCCAGTGAAAGGTATCGTCCCACCATTATCAAGCGGACGAATACTATCAATTTTATAACACATGGTTCGCCGGCCAGTTCGAACTGATTGGGAAGTAGTATGTTTGTAATCTCAAATGTTTCACGATACCTGATTCTTGCCTTTTCCCTGCTGCTCATTAGCGGCTTGGCCACTGCCCACGAATTGCCTGAATTCACCAAGTTGGTGGAAGACAATAAACAGTCCATCGTCAACATCAGCACCACACAAAAGGTGACCCGTCGTAGCATGTTGCCGCCCGGTATCGAGATCCCGGAGAACTCGCCATGGGGTGAACTGTTCAAACGTTTTGGCGAAAACGGTGAGCCGCAGGAGTTCGATGCCACCTCGCTGGGCTCGGGCTTTGTCATTTCCGAAGACGGCTACATCCTTACCAATAATCACGTGGTCAAGGATGCCGAGGAGATCATCGTTCGTTTTCTGGATCGCAAAGAGTACGAAGCCGAGGTCATCGGTTCCGACCCGCGCAGCGATATCGCCTTATTGAAAGTGGATGCCGAGGGCCTGACCCCGGTGCATATTGGCAGCTCCAGTGGCATTAAGGTCGGGGAGTGGGTGATGGCCATCGGTTCGCCCTTTGGCTTTGATCACTCTGTCTCGGTCGGCGTGGTCAGCGCCACCAACCGTAGCCTGCCCAATGAAACCTATGTCCCCTTCATCCAGACTGACGTCGCCATCAACCCCGGTAATTCCGGTGGCCCGCTGTTCAATGTCCAGGGGGAAGTGATTGGTATCAATGCCCAGATCTTCAGCCAGACCGGCGGCTTCATGGGGCTCTCCTTTGCCATTCCCGTGGACATGGCGATGGAGGTAGTCGAGCAACTCAAACAGAGCGGTCATGTAACGCGCGGCTGGCTCGGCGTCTATATCCAGAATGTCGATCGTGAACTGGCCGAGTCATTCGGCCTGAACAATCCCAAGGGCGCCCTGGTCTCTAAGGTCTTTCCCGACAGCCCGGCCAGCAAGGCCGGACTCAAGGCCGGTGATGTCATCATCAAATACAACGACACCGCCATCAATTACTCGTCCGACCTGCCGCCGGTCGTCGGTCGCACCGAGATCGGCACACGCTCCAAACTGCGCGTCATTCGTAATGGCGACATCATCACCCGGACGGTGACCATCGAGGCGCTGCCGCGTGAAACCGAAGAGGCCGAGCCGGAACAGGAAGCGTCCAGCCATGACAGCACGCTGGGGCTGTTGGTGGAAAAGGTGCCGGCAGAAGTACGTAAGCGTCTCGAACTTGAAGAGGGTGGCGTACTGGTGCGCGAGGTCAAGAAAGGACCCGCGCAACAGGCCGGTATCGGTAGGGGGGATATCATACTCATGCTGAATGGTGAGGGCGTGAAAGGCCCCTCGCATTTCCGTGAGCTGGTAGAAGACCTGCCCAAGGGCCGGGCCGTGTCGGTCTATATCCAACGACAAAACGGTCAACCGCCGGTCTACCTGGCACTCAAGCTAGACGACTAGCCATGGGGGCCTTGACCCTCTATATGCGCGCCGGTTGCCACCTGTGCGAAGAGATGCATCAGGCGCTCCTGCCATGGCAGGGGCGACTGGGATTTTCCCTCGAGCTTGTCGACATTGATGCCTCGGCCAACCTGGTGGAACGTTTCAATACCCTGGTTCCCGTCCTCATGTCCGGTGATACCGAGATCTGTCATTACTTCCTGGACGAAAAAGCCCTGCAAGATCACTTCCGCATCGGGTAGAATAGCAGGCTCTTTACCGGAGCCTTGTTCGACAGCGACCAACGTGCTGCCGGAACACAGGAATCTTGAATGGCCGACTTAAAACACATCCGCAATTTCTCCATCATCGCCCACATCGACCACGGAAAATCCACGCTCTCGGATCGCCTGATTCAGATCTGCGGTGGGCTGACCGATCGTGAAATGAACGAGCAGGTGCTCGACTCCATGGATCTGGAACGCGAACGCGGCATCACCATTAAGGCCCAGAGTGTAACCCTCGATTACCCCTCACCCGACGGCAATACCTATCAGCTCAATTTCATCGATACCCCTGGGCATGTCGACTTCTCCTACGAGGTGTCACGTTCACTTGCCGCCTGTGAAGGGGCACTGCTTGTCGTCGATGTCTCTCAGGGTGTGGAGGCTCAGAGCGTGGCCAACTGCTACACCGCCATCGACCAGGGCCTGGAGGTCTTGCCGGTATTGAACAAGATCGATCTACCGGCCGCCGATCCGGATCGTGTGATCCATGAGATCGAAGAGATCATCGGCATCGAGGCCGCCGACGCGCCACGGGTCAGTGCCAAGACCGGCGTTGGTGTTGACGAGCTGCTCGAGCGTCTGGTTAAGGTCATACCTCCCCCCGAGGGCGATGCCGATGCGCCGCTACAGGCGCTGATTGTGGATTCCTGGTTCGACAGCTATGTCGGCGTGGTCTCCCTGGTACGTATCATGCAGGGAACGATTCGTAAGAAGGACAAGATCCGTATCATGTCGACCGGGCGCAACTACCTGGTGGACCACGTCGGTATCTTCACCCCCAAGCGCAAGGACACCGATGTGCTGGGGGCAGGGGAGGTCGGTTATGTCATTGCCGGCATCAAGGAGATCGATGGCGCGCCAGTAGGCGATACCATTACCCTGGAACGCGAACAGGCCGCCGCTGCGCTGCCCGGCTTCAAACAGGTCCAGCCGCGCGTCTTTGCCGGCCTGTTCCCGGTCAGCAGCGACGACTACGAAGACCTGCGCGAGGCTCTCTCCAAGCTCAAGCTCAACGACTCCGCCTTGTTCTACGAACCCGAGACCTCACAGGCCCTTGGCTTCGGGTTTCGCTGTGGCTTTCTCGGTATGCTGCACATGGAGATCGTACAGGAACGCCTCGAACGCGAATATGATCTTGACCTCATCACCACTGCGCCAACCGTGGTCTACGAGGTACTTACCACCAAGGGCGAAATCATTCGCGTCGACAACCCGGCCAACCTGCCGCCGGTGAACGAAATCGAGGAGATTCGAGAGCCCATCATCGAGGCCAACATCCTGGTGCCCGATGAATATCTCGGCAATGTCATCACGCTCTGCATCGAGAAGCGCGGGGTACAAAAGAACATGCAGTACCTGGGCAAGCAGGTGGCGCTTAGCTATGAAATGCCCATGAACGAAGTGGTACTCGACTTCTTCGATCGTCTGAAGTCGGTCTCGCGTGGCTTCGCCTCGCTCGATTACGAGTTCAAGCGCCATCAGGTCGCCGACCTGGTGAAACTGGACATCATGGTCAGCGGCGAGACCGTCGATGCCCTGGCCGTGATCGTCCACCGCGACAAGGCCGAGAGCCAGGGCCGCCAGCTCGTCGACAGTATGAAGGAACTGATCCCGAGGCAACAATTCGAGGTCGCCCTGCAGGCTGCCATCGGCAACAAGATTATCGCCCGCAGTAATATCAAGGCCCTGCGCAAAAACGTCACCGCCAAGTGTTACGGTGGTGACGTAAGCCGTAAGCGCAAGCTGCTGGAAAAACAGAAGGCGGGCAAGAAGCGTATGAAAATGGTTGGCAAGGTGGAGATTCCGCAGGAAGCTTTCCTGGCCGTACTGGACGTAGGAAAAAAATAATATGTATTTCGACTTTCCAACCCTGTTGGTATTGCTCACTTTGATCACCGGGGCTATCACCCTGTTAGACAGCCTGGTCTTGAAAAAGAAGCGCGAAAAGAAGGCCTCTGAACACGCCCTGGCCGGTGAAGGCCCAGAGGACATCAAGCGCATCGCGCGGCCCTCGACCATCGTCGACACCGCTCGCTCGCTGTTCCCGGTCATATTGATTGTCCTGGTGTTGCGTTCGTTTATCGTCGAGCCGTTTCGTATTCCCTCGGGCTCCATGATGCCGACCCTGGTGGCCGGTGACTTTATCCTCGTCAACAAGTTTGCCTACGGACTGCGACTGCCGGTGCTTCATACCAAGATACTCGATACCACCGAGCCCAAGCGCGGCGATGTCATCGTCTTCCGCTATCCTGAAAACCCAAGGGATGACTATATTAAACGTGTGGTCGGCGTACCCGGTGACCACATCGTGTATCGCAACAAGGTACTGTTTGTGAACGGCGAGCCCGCCGAACAACTACTGCAGGGCGAATATGTCGGCCAAGGTGCCACCGCCAATATGACCGGGGCGAGTGTGCGTACCGAGAACCTCACCGGGGTCAAGCACCGCATACTGGTCAACTACAGCCCCTTCGATCGCGAAGTGGATTTCGTGGTACCTGAAGGCGAGTACTTCGTGCTCGGGGATAACCGTGACAACAGTCGCGACAGCCGTTACTGGGGCACGGTGCCGGAGGAGAACCTGGTGGGTAAGGCCTTCGTGATCTGGATGCACTGGGACCCGGTGGACAACCATATCGACTGGCATCGATTGTTCGACACCATACATTGAACCAAGCCGGGGCGTCAGTGGAAGAAAAGCACAATCAACTCTGTAAACGGCTGAGCTACCAGTTCAAGGACCCGACCCTGCTGGAAATCGCCATGACCCACCGCAGCGCCCGCGGACTGAATAACGAGCGGCTGGAATTCCTTGGCGATGCGATCCTCGGGCTGGTGATCGCGCGCGCCCTGTTTGAAAAATTTCCCGATGCCAGCGAAGGGCAGTTGAGTCGCCTGCGCGCGGCACTGGTCAAACGAGACACCCTGGCCAAACTGGCTGCCGAACTGGAACTGGGTGAGTGCCTGTTCCTCGGATCCGGCGAGCTGAAAACCGGCGGCTTTCGCCGCGCCTCAAGCCTCGCCGACGCCATGCAGGCGGTGA
>JABURT010000177.1 GCA_014762495.1 Gammaproteobacteria bacterium
CAGCGCTGCCCCGACGTCATCCAGCGCCCGGCGCGGCCCGAGGCCGACGCCTCCGCCGCCACCCTCATCATGGATTCGCTGGAGGCGATCAGCCCCGACATCGAGATCTACTCGGTGGATGAGGCCTTCATGGACGTGACCCGCTGCCAGTCGCTGCAGGGCACACCGGTGCGCATGGCGCGCATGGTCATGCAGCGGGTTAAAGAGGTCTCCGGCCTCGACTGTTCGGTGGGGGTGGGCGGCGACAAGACCAGCGCCAAGTTCGCCGCCAAGCTCAACAAGCCCAACGGCCTGGGGGTGATCCCGCCATGGGAGGCGCGCGAGCGCCTGCGCGATGTGCCGGTCACCGAACTCAGCGGCATCGCCCAGGGCGTGGGCCGCTTCCTGCATGAACACGGCGTCGAGACCTGCGGCCAGGTGCCGCAACTGCCCATCAGCGTGCTGGCGCGGCGCTTCGGCAACATCGGCCGACGCATCTGGCTCATGTGCCAGGGCGAGGACCCGGACCGCATCCATCCCGAGGTGCCGGCGCCCAAGTCGGTGGGCCATGGCAAGGTCATGCCGCCGGACACCACCCATCCCGACATCATCCAGACCTATCTTTTGCCCATGAGCGAAAAGGTGGGCACGCGTCTGCGCCGCCACAACCTGGAGGCCAGCCATTTTCTCATCGGTCTGCGCACGCGCTACGGCTGGCTGGGCGAGAAGCCGCGCCTGGCGGCCCCCACCGACGACAGCCGCAGCATCTTTCGCCTTGGTCAGGAGGTGCTGGCACGCTGCTGGCAGGGCCAGCCGGTGGGTCAGATCCAGCTCACCGCGCTGGACCCGCGACCGCGCGGCGGGCAATTGGACATGTTCGTGGAGGTGGACGAAAAGCGCGAGCAGACCAACCAGGCGGTGGATAAGGTCAACAACCGCTACGGCGAGCTCACCGTTGCCCCCGCGCGCCTGATCAACAAGTCCGACATGCCCAATGTCATCGCCCCCTCGTGGAAACCCAAGGGACACCGCCAGACGATTTAGTGCAGGTCGAGCTTGGCCAGTTCATCGAGGATGGATTTGACCAGTGACTGGCCCTGCGGACCCATGCCCTTGGTCAGGGATTCCACGTCGCGCTCGCCATTGACCATCTTGCGCATGATCCCGCCCAGATACTTCATGTCGCCGCCGGCGGCGGTCATCTGTTCGGCCATACCGCCGAGAAGGTGCAGGGCCTGGGCATTGCCGGTACCGGCGGCGTGGATCATGTGGGCCAGGCCCGGCGCGGCAGCGGACGGGTCGCCTTCGGAGGCGGGATCGGGCAGGGACTCGGGGTCCTGTATGCCCTTGAGGATGGTGGCGACGATGATGCGGTCTTCGTCTTCCAGAGGCGTGAGCATGGCGGAGTCGCGGCTGCCCTTGAGTATCTGCTCGATGGCATCGGCCAGTTGGGTCTCGCCGAAGCGCTTGAGCTGGGCGATGCTGTTCTCGGCATCACTGCGCGCATTGGCGTCGAAGACCGCCTTCACGACCTGAACAATGAGACCGGCATGGGTCTGGATGATCTGCTCTTCGTAACTGGGTAGTGACATGCTATGAATTCTGCCTTGTATCAATCGCTATGCGGTTCTCTGCACATGGTGGAAGTCCTGAATGGATGCCAGTTCGTCTTGCTCATTCTGCTGGGCCTTGTACAAGTCCCACCTGACTTGCAGATTGAGCCAGAAGTCGGGCGACATATTGAAGAATTTCGCCAGACGCAAGGCAGTACTGGGGGTCACGCCACGCTTCTTGTTCACCAGCTCGTTCACTCGCTGATAGGGAACGTGGATGGCATCCGCCAGCTCACGCTGGGTGATCGCCATGGGTGATAAAAATTCCTCCACCAGCATCTCACCGGGATGCGTCGGTTCTCTGTGGGTGGGAATATGAACCATAACTCACCTCTTAATGGTAATCGGTAATCTCGACATCAATCGGGCCCGACTCACTCCATTTGAAGCATATGCGGTATTGCTGATTAATGCGGATACTGTACTGACCCTGCCTGTCGCCGGATAGTGCTTCCTGGCGATTGCCAGGCGGTATGCGTAATTCGTCCATGGACGCCACCGAGTCGAGCTGATCCAGCTTTCTCGCCGCGATGCGCCAGAGGCTCTCGGGACAGGCCTTGCGCGCCACTTTTGAGCGCCTGCCATTAAAGATATCTTCAGTCGCCTGATCTTTGAAGGCCACAATCATTATAGCATGATAGCACGGCTCTCATGCTATTCAAGGAAGCGGCCACCTCATGGAACATGTGAGATGCAGTTCACCGATCCGGCCGATTTATCCGTCCTTCAAGTCCGAGGTGCAGTAGGGACAGCGCGTCGCCTTGCGCGAGATGATGTTGAAGCAAAAAGGGCACTCCTTGGTGTCCACCGGGTCGGCGATCACCTGCGAGGGGCGCTTGAGCCGGTTGATGCCACGGATGAAGAAGAACAGGATCACGGCCACGATCAGGAAACTGACCAGGGCATTGAAGAAGTTGCCGATGTTCACGGTGAGGGCGGCATCGGTCTGCGCCTGTAGCAGGGTATCGTAGGGCCCGCCCTGTTTGCCCTCGCGGATCACGATGAACCAGTTGGCGGTGTGGATGCGGGTGGTAAAGAGGCTGACGAAGGGGGTGAAGATGTCTTTCACCATGGACTGTACAACACCGGTGATGGCGGCACCGATGACCACGCCGACCCCCATGTCCACCACGTTGCCCTTGACGGCGAACTCTTTAAATTCGCGCAGTATCTTCATACGTATGGTCCGAGCCTTTCGTTAGCGAGTCTTAATCGATACTAACATTTCGCAGCTCGGCCGCCGCCTCTTCCGGACTCACGGTATTCACGAACAGGCCCGAGCCCAGCTCGAAGCCGGTGGGGATGGAGGTACGCGGGCAGATCTCCAGGTGCCAGTGGTAACTGGCCTCGCAGCCGACGTGATCGGGATCATGCGGCAGAGAGTGCAGGAAGAAGTTGTACTGTGCGCCGCCGAGCACGGCATCGAGCCGCTGCATGGTGCGCTTGAGCACACGCGCGAAGTCTTCCAGGTCCTCCTCGGTGGCACCGAGGAAATCGGCCTGGTGCTGCACCGGCAGGATGTGCACCTCCCACTCGTAGCGACTGGCGAAGGGCTTGATGGCGATGAACCGCTCGCCGCGCTCCACCACAAACTGGCCGACGTTGATCTTGCGCCGGACCTCGCCCGAGTTCTTGTCGTAGATGGTGGCCTCGAAGGTCAGTGCCTCATCGATGAGCGAGCAGAATATGCAATGATGCTGCTTGTCGTAGAACTGCTTGCTGTTGACCACTTCATCGAGCACGTTCTGCGGCGTCACCGGCATGGCGATGATCTGGCTGTGGGTATGCGGGATGCTGGCCCCCGCGGCAGGGCCGAAGTTCTTGAACACCAGCACATAACGCAGGCGATCATCGGAGTTATACAGCTCCTCCATGCGCGTACGGTAGGCGCCGAGCAACAGGGCCAGGTGGTCCTCGCTCATGTCGTGCACGGCGATGCCGTGCTTGTCGTTGTCGATAATGACCTCGTGGCGGCCATAGCCGTCCATGGTCTGTTGCAGGCCGAAGCTGAGTACGGAGTTCTGCTGACGGTCATCACCCAACACGGGATAGAGATTCTCGACGATGCGAATGGACCAGTCATCGACCTCCGGATAGGTGGCGATGGCGGGCGGGGTCTTGTCTTCGTTGCCGCGACAGAAGGGACAGGTCTCGACATGCTCACGGGTATCACGCGGCGCGCGATCCTCTTCTTTCTTCGGACGCATCCCGCGTGCGGTGGCAATGAGCACCGACTCGGCCGGCACGATGGGGTTGATGCGAATCTCGCGAACGGTATCGTTGTCGGCCATATCTCATCCCCTCAAATGTAATGAGGTCGACCCGCGCACGCGAGCCGACCCTGACACGGATTTTTTATGCGGCGAGTCCGCACTTGTCCTTGATGGCGGCCACCACGGCGTCACTGGAGGTGGCATTGACGGTCATCAGCATGCCTTCCTTTTCATAGAAGCCGGCCAGCGGTGCAGTCTTTTCATTGTAGACATCCAGACGGCTGGAGATGGCCTCCTCGGTTTCGTCGTCACGCTGCACGACCTCACCGCCGCACTCATCGCAGACACCCTCGACCTTGGGCGGCTTGCTCTTGACGTTGTAAATGGCATTGCAGGAGGTACAGGTACGGCGGGTGGTCAGGCGATCCAGGATCACGTCACGCGGCACATCCAGGTTCACCACTGCATCCAGCTTTTCGCCCATCTCTTCCAGCATGGCCTGCAGTTGCTCGGCCTGGGGAATCGTGCGCGGGAAACCATCCAGCAGGTAACCGTTCTTGCAATCGTCTTCCTTCAGACGCTCCTTCATGATGCCCATGATCAGCTCATCCGGCACCAGGTCGCCCGCCTTCATGAAACCCTCGGCCTTCTTACCCAGCTCGGTGCCTTCCTTGACCGCGGCGCGCAGGATGTCGCCCGTGGAGATCTGCACCGAGCCGTCAATCTCACTCAGCATATTGGCCACGGTGCCCTTACCGGCGCCCGGAGCGCCCAATAGAATTAATTTCATAACAACTCCCCTATCCTTTTATCGTGTTTTTTCTCTAATCACGCATTATGCAGAGCCAACGCCCACCACGGCCAATTAGAGACTTATATATAGGCGTAAAGGGAAGTAATTTAAGAATATTAGTATATTTACTATTCGCTCGATGAATGCGTGCTTCAGCCACTTCTATTGTCGTCTTCGTTCGATAGGCATTCATTTTTCTGCCAAAAACCGCTTATATTGGGGTACAGAATGCCACGGAGCAGGGCACCATAATGAACACCTCTTTTGACTATTACGTTGGAGCCGTGAAATGAAGGCAGCCATTCTCGGGGCTGGCGTGGCCGGCGTCAGCAGTGCCATTGCACTCGTGCAAAAAGGATTTGATGTCGAGATATTTGAACGACACGAAACCTCGGCCACCATCGGCGCAGGAATTGTGATTTGGCCGAACGCGGCCTATGTGCTGGAGCAGCTCGAAGTCCTCGACGAAATCAAGCAAGTTTCCGGACAACCATCGTGTATGTGTCGCGTCTCTAACAACGGTGAGGAACTGGGTGCAATTGATATCCGTGTCATTAATCAGCATATGGGTTATCCCAGCCTCTCCATACTCCGGCGTGATCTACAAAACATACTTATCGACAGGCTTGAATCGCTTGGTGTACACATCCAATACGGCCATACCGTGATCGGTATCGATACCGGGGATAACGGCGATGCACTAGTCAATTTCCAGAGCGGTGAATGCACGACTGCCGATATCATCATAGGCGCTGACGGCCGCATGGCCTCCTGCGCACGTGAATATGTTATGGGTGACAAAACACCCATCTACCAGGGTTTTGTTAACTGGATAGGCGTGTTTGAATCAAGCGAACCATGTTTTACCGAAGCTGAGATCAAGGACTACTGGGGAACAGGCGAACGTTTCGGCATCGTGCCGGTGACTCCTTACACCGCCTACTGGGCCGGAGGAAGCGCTGCCAGTGAGATCGGCCCCAGAATTCGAGAAGAGTATAAGAAGGAACTGTTCGACCTCTTCGGCGAATGGCCACAACCCATTCAGACCATTATCGAACAGACACCGACCGAACGTATCAACAAAATCTTCGTCCACGACCACAACCCAAAACCTATTTGGCACCGTCAGAATGTGATCGCGATTGGCGATGCCGCCCACGCCCCTTTGCCCACCTCCGGACAGGGCGCCTGCCAGGCACTGGAAGATGCCTGGCAACTGAGCAATTCTCTTTCACTACACTCTAATAACATTGCCCTGGCTTTCGAGCACTTCACCTCTTTGCGTTTTGAAAAAACCACCGGCATTATCATGGCCGGTCGCACCCTGGCAACATCCCTGTTCAATCCCGACGAGCAATTCTGCAAGGCGAGAAACGAAGCCAGCAAGCAAACCGACTACACCGCAATGGCCGCCGCGATGGCGCATGGCTGGTCACAGCACTTACCACTCAATGCCTAATCTTCTTTTAGGTGCGGAGTTTGTCTAACAGACTGCGAATGTGTTTTAGGAATTTCCGGATTCGACCCAAATCGGACATTCAACGTTTAAACCCAGCCGCGCCGCTTTTGGGCGTCGACTAGAGTGCCTTGTTAGGCGTTTCATCTACGTCTCTTAGATCATAAACAGCAACATACCTATAAACACCCAAGTTATATTGCTCTATTAAGCTTTTTACTCTCTCATTGTTTATTTCGAGTCTATGTGTTTCTAGCAGGTAATTTACGTAACCGGGTGTTGTTTGATCTTGTTCTGTAGATGCTGAAACTGGGAAATATTTTTCAAAGTAGCCACCTAGGTGTGCTAAAGGACAGCAAAATATACAATGAAAAGGATTGGTGTTTTCTAACAGCTTATTTAGTGAGACTCTTGAACCATGTTTCCCATCCGCAAACTCTTCAATGATTTTTGCATGCCCCATGAAAACACCAGAGTTTGAAATATTGTTTCTCATACACATTGTTTTTGTTTTGGTATCAGGCAGACTATAGAAGACATAAAATGGTATCTTGTTATTTGACGCTGCATAAGATAAAAGTTTATTCATTTGTTGTTTAGTGTTGTCCGGATACCTGAGTTTCCTTACATATGAAGCATAAGGTTTAATGAACTTTTTAGCTTGAAATACTAATGGGTAGCGTTTTGTTTTTCCTACTAGCCATAATTCCATTTCGAAATCTGCGCCAGAAATCTTACTTTCTTCTTGGCGTGTAAAAGTAGATATATTTATTGCTTTAAATCTTTTATCAATTTCTTTCCATCTCCAAACCAAATAATCAGTGATCGATTCTTCATTTACATCACTAACATTAACTAGAAAATCAGCCACTTCTTGTGCCAGGGCTTTATTGCTTACACAAAGATCCATTTGTTTCCTTTTACGCCTAACGTGTTAATAAGGGTCGCGCGAATTCTGCGCGTCCATTTTGATTTATTTGTTAGAGTATCTAGGTGTCAACCAAAAAACATAGGCAACCATGCTTGATGCCAACAACAGATAAAAGCCCAGCCCTAAAGTGAAGTATTCAAAGGTTATATCTTCATCAGCACCAAAAGCAATTACTATAGTAACCAGCCCTATTAAATATAATGTTAAAATCGACTTTGGAGCCCACAACTCACCTCGAAACAGTGCGTAAGTCGTAATAGCAGCCTGTGCGCCATAAAAGAGCAACAATATACCTAACAAGAATTCTATCCAATTATCAAAGTATGATAGATAAACAAAACCATCAAAAATTGTAAGTATCTGTAATGATGTAAATATTGAAAGGAGTGGAAAGCCTACTCCTCGTTTGTCTATATCCATTGAAGTACTCTAACGTTGAAGCTGTGCGACGCAAACGAAGCACAGCGTAGTTTGCGTCCGAACGAGCGACTTGTTAGGGCAGCAGTCTGTCAATTTCATTTAATTGAATATCCCACCATTCTATAGCCATATTAGCAACATCTCTGCAATCCTCTCCCTCATATGCGCCATACGACATTGGGCAAAAAGCTGTTTCCGCAAGAGTGAATTGCTCTCCAGCACCCTGGACTAGGACGTCAACCTCACCAGAGAAAAAGCCTATTTCATATTCTTTGAGGACATTATTTCTCTCACGTTCGACGAACTCAAAAAATATGGCATGATCTATTTTATGTTCTTTAATATTGTTCCACCAGGTTTCAACAGCTGTTTTTAAAATGTTGTTATCTCGACAGTCCACTTTATACAATGCATGTCCGACAGCACGAAGAAGTGAGGAGCAAGCGATCCAAAGCAGCTTAAACTTACGTTCATTTTCTTCAAGCTCTAGTAGCTCATGTGCATAACGGCAATCATTTAGTATTTTTCTTGCTGTTGCCGTCATTTAGTTGCCCTTACGTCTGTTTAAGGGGCGCGCGCTTTTTGCGCGTCCCGGCCCGCAGGGCCCTTGCTTGAAACTCTTGTTAGGATTCTTTTTCATATTCTTCAATTGCCCTAATACAGCCTCTAACCACTATTTGTCGAAATGTTTTAATCTGAATCATAGCAATAACATCTGGGTCTGTACCAAGAATAGGCATTTTCCCATCGTGAAAATGAAAACCCCAATATCTACCTTCATGCACAAGATCACACCTTACGGAATAGAGAATATCTATAGCATCTTGCACTGGTAGCGGCTTTCTATCATGTTTGGATATACCGGTTTCTATTGTTCTTTTATCTTCTTCATTAAGGAATTCATTGAAGAAGTGACGAACATATGCCCTTGATTGACCTTCAGCATTGAAGTTATGTGGTATAGCTTCGCAATATGCTCTGCGCATACAAGTAAAAACAGCAAAGGTAGTGTTTCGTTTCCTGCTCTGATATTTGGTATGTCATCAGCAAGTGAAACGAGCCTCTGAGTCTGATGCATCATTATCTTCGCAGTATGTGCTTTTCCATCAGGACATAACTCTTCATATTTTTCTACAAAAGAAGTCGCATCATCCCTGTTGGGAAAGAATGGTTCGTAAAAATTTATCCATTTTTCCATAGAAGCTCTCTGTAATCCTAAGAAACAGTAGGACAGCCATGATTTAAAGTATTCAACACCCTGTGGGTTTGGACAGCTAACGCTTGCATAATAGGCGCGAGGTAACGAGCGTCCTAATTGATGCGATTGTTATGTGATTCATTGGACAACTGTACTTTAGGATGATCAGGATCAATTACAAGCAACTCGGATATAACGTGTTTTAGAGCTGAACGACAGTTTCCAACACTCTCTTGGATATCTATTTCTCTGTCTTGTAAATACTTCACCATTTGATCATTATTAAACACTAACTCTCTAGATTTCAGATGGACAAGAGAGTTTCTGTCTTTGTGGAGCCTTTTGAGACATTGATAGGCTTGACCTTCTTTAGATAACTCCTTTCCTGTAATAAGCCTCGGTATTACTAACCATTTAGAAATAAAATCTAATTTATCTAAATGATCATTTGCATAATTGTCACCAAGACATGAAGCAGCATAATCATAGATAAATGCTTCAAAATACATTGCTGTAAAAACGACTGAAACAATACAAGCCTGATCTCTTTCTTCCTCAATAGGATGCAATTCTATGCTTAAATCGTGATATTTATCCGGAGGATTGTGAGGGTCATCGCAGCTTGATAATACTTCAGATATTTTGCCTCTTAATTCCATAACTTTTGGATTTAAGGAATCAAATAACTGTAAATTGGCTTCTGCTATCCAGCGAAAACGATCATCACCTGTGATTCTTGAATATGACTCAAATCTTTCCATAATAATTTTTCACATAACGTTAGAATTGTGGGGGCGGATAAAGCGCGCAGCGCTTTAGACGGTCCCACACGAATGACTTGTTAGGCATTGTCGATAATGCCTAAAAAACTCCTTGTGCTACTACATATGCAATATGTCACTATTTATTAGCTTTTTTGTTTTCTGATTGTCTTTGTGGAACGGCGATGATAGTTTCTACTAATAAATCTATATACCTTCTATCAGCTGAGAGCTGCTTGGTTGCTGTATATCTATCACCTGTTGATACATTCACAACTGACTCACTCTTGGCAGTGTATTCAACAAGAGTTGAGCCATCAGGATTATATCTTTTGAAAGTGCCTTCTAATATTCCTTCGTAAGCGGATCCTATTGTTTTTAATTTTCCAGATACTTCAGGTGTGAAACTAGAATAAAATAAACGATACTCCCCATGCAATTTACCATTTGCAAATAGGAATTCAGCATTTTTTGTACCGCCAGTATCCCACAGAGTCCATAAGCCATCAGGAAGGCCATTTATATACTTACCTTTAGCAAAGATGCTTTTGTTTGCTTTTGCGAATAGTTCCCAGTTTCCTATAGCAAATCCTTCAGGACTATACATGCCGTTTCCAAAATGTTGAGTTCCTCTTGGTTTCTGAATAGGTTCAAGAGGGACGCACCCATACAAACTAATGAACAATACAAGGAGAGTGATGATCTTTCTAAATGACAACATTTAATTACCTCAAATTTGTAAATTATTTAGATGTTCTTTTTAATATGACTTCAGGACATCCTAATTATTGCCTAACGTTAAAGCTGTGGGGCGGCGCAGCGAAGCAAGCCGTCCCACACGAGCGCCTTGTTAGCCGCTTAGCTTATTCTTAAATAGTACAGCTCCAACAACGAGCGACAACAAGCCACCGAGCATTCCGCCCCAGATAGAACCGCCTACCCAAGCGTAACGCAACATAGCACCAGTTTTGCTTGGTGCCGCAATAATTGCACTTCTGTAGAAATCAGGATTAATAAAAGCTAAGACTACGGCAAGGATTCCGCCAATTACCCACATAATTAGGATAACTGCACCAATGTTCAAGATGAATCTAATGATTTGTGGATTTTGAATAGTGGAATATGGTTTTGATGCGGCTATGGCTGTGTATACAACAGCAAATACGAAACCATAAATTAGCCCTTCGACTATTCCCTGAATGATACTCATACCCCAAACATTACCACTAGGGCTCCATCCCAGGATATTTATAAAATATTCAGGACTCACTAAGCCATTAATCGTGTTAGTGCCTCCACCTATAGCTATACCCATTAGAAGGCACGATATTAATGTAAATATTATTTTTGAACTTTTACTCGTCATTTTATTTCCGGCTAACGTTGAAGCTGTGCGGCGCAAACGAAGCGCAGCGTAGTTTGCGTCCGAACGAGCGACTTGTTATGCATTGTTGATTACTCTTTCCCAAAAACTAATAACAGACTCAATAACTGGCACAACATTCACATTTTCACTGCCTATTTTTAAATGGTCGAATTTTATTGGGAAAGTCATGGGGAAAACAGCACTCATTGTAATTGCTTCTAATTTTTCCTTTTTATCACCATGCTTTGCATGATTACAAAACAGCCTTATCAATCTCAATTGGTGATTTATTTCATCCAGTTTTGTTTCATCTAATTGAAATTTATTATCATCACCTTTCATTATTTTTATTTTTTCAGCGGCAATACTTTTTAGATTTTGTGGAGCCAGATCGCTTTTATCAATCCAGTCAGGCAAGGCATTAAGTGTTAAAAAGCAATTAGATAATTCATAAACGCCATATTTACTCTTGTAAAGTTCAAATTCGTACTTCGCCTTTTCAAGCCAATCTTGATATGACTGGAGTGTTGTAATTTTCTTAACTTTCATCTTTGTGCATAACGTGTTAGCTAAGGGGCCGAGCGGTGTCCGCGAGGTCCCGTGCGAAGCACATACTTGAGCGCCTTGTTATGTATTATCTAACCCTAAATTCATTAACTAAAAACACCCAATCTTTGTGTATTGAACCCGCAAGGACAACATAAAGGTTAACGCGTTTATTATTAGGTACTTCTTTTTTAAAATATGGTATCAATTGTTTTTGAATAGGGAGCCAATATTCAACCTTTCCCTCTTTAACCAATACTTCAGTACTATACATATTTATATGCTCTGGATTCATTCCATGTGTTTTTAACCACATCCCAATATATTTTGATCTATTTTCTTCGATCTTTCTAAATTCACCCAAAAATTCGACATTTGCCTTGAACGGCATGCCTGGAGTGAAGAAATAATCTGAATCTTTACTTTGCTCTTTGTAATCAGAGATCATGAATGAGATTAAACCAGGTTTGTAATCATCCCATCCTTCAGCTACTGCGTTAGAAAAAGACATTATAAGAATCATAAAATGTCTC
>JABURT010000115.1 GCA_014762495.1 Gammaproteobacteria bacterium
CCGGGCAGGCCCTGGGGGGGACGATTGTCGGTGGCGCCACCGGTCTCCACGCCCACCGAGATGTCGCCGGTGGCCTGGGCGTGGACAATGGCGCTGGCCAACTGGGCCGCTACCGTGACCAGGAAGGTCTCTTCCTCCTCATCGAAGCGCTGGTTGCGGCTACGCTGTACCACCAACACACCCAACACCTTACGATGGTGGATAATGGGTACGCCGAGGTAGCTCTGGTAGGGCTCTTCGTTGGTCTCGGGGAAGAAGTGATAACGCGGATGTTCGGAGGCATCGTTGAGATTGATGGGTTCTTCGCGTTCGCGCACCAGGCCGGTGAGACCCTCACCGAAACTGAGCCCGACCTTGCCCACGGCATCGGGGTTGAGCCCGTCAGTCGCCTTGAGGATTAATTTTTGCGTATTGTTATCGGTCAGATAGATGGAGCAGACGTCGACGGACATGGCGTCCTTGACCCGGCGCACGATGATTTCCAGCGCCTGGTTGGTATCCCGCGCCGAATTCACCTCTTCTATGATGCGCCGCAAGACAATGAGCATGCTAGTCCTTATTATAAGTATGGGTTCGACACCGTGAACGCGGTGTTCCGCTAGCGGCGGACCTCAGCGAGCTCACGCGGTGTCAGGCACAGGTACTCGTCCTCGAATACCAATGGGGCCAGCTCCTTGAGTGCCTGTTCGTACACACGACGCTTGAAGGCGACCACCGCTTCCAGCGGGTACCAGTAATCGACCCAGCGCCAGTAATCAAACTCGGGGCGTTCACAGCGATCAAAGCGCACGTCTGACTCGTCCCCGACCAGACGCAGCATATACCAGATCTGCTTCTGACCGATACACAGGGGCTTGCGGTGATGGCGGATCAGTCGCTGCGGCAGCCGATAGCGCAACCAGCGGCGGGTACTGCCGATGACATCCACGTGTTGGGGCCGAAGGCCCACTTCTTCCTCGAGCTCGCGGTACATGGCCTGTTCCACGGTCTCGTGCGCCTCGATGCCACCCTGCGGGAATTGCCAGGCATCCTGACCGGCACGCCGAGCCCATAACACCTGTCCGGCGGTGTTACAGAGTATGATCCCTACATTGGGACGGTAACCTTCGGCGTCTATTACACTCATTCAAAAATCTACTGTTTCACAGGATTGTTCCACAAAGCCCGCTTTGCGGGCAAGCCTGCCCGAACTGACTCCTTATATGATTCTATTGTGGCACATCGGTTCAGCGCGCGCGGCATGCTTGGGCTATGATGTCGACTTTTCATGGCAACACAACAGGAGAACAAGATTGAGTCTGGCCATCTTCGACCTGGACAACACCCTCTTAAACGGCGACAGCGACTACCTCTGGGGCAAATTCCTGGTGGAGCAGGGGATCGTCGATCGCACGGTCTACGAACAAGCCAACCAGCGCTTTTACGATGAATACAAGGCGGGCACCCTGGACATCTTCGAATTCCTTGCCTTCAGCCTCAAACCGCTCTCCGAGCACAGCATGGATCAGCTCAACAGCTGGCACGCGCAGTTCATGCGCGACCACATCCACGAGATCATGCTGCCCGCGGCGCAAACCCTGTTGCAAGACCACCGTGATCGGGGCGACACCCTCATGATCATTACCGCCACCAACAGTTTCGTAACCCGACCCATCGCCGAGCGCCTGGGTGTCGAGACGCTGCTTGCCACCGAGCCCGAAGTGGTGGACGGACGTTATACCGGCCGCGTCGCCGGGACACCGACCTTTCGCGAGGGCAAGGTCAAGCGGCTCGACGAATGGCTGGCCGGCAGTCAGCACGATCTGGAGGGGAGCTGGTTCTATAGTGACTCCCACAACGACCTGCCGCTGCTGGAAATGGTGAGCCACCCGGTTGCCGTCGATCCCGATGCACCGCTTGAGCAGCACGCAACCATGAAGGGCTGGCCGGTGATGACCCTGCGCGACCCCAGTGGCGAACCCAGGCAACTGGGCGAGTAGACCATGCGCCACTGGCTGCTGTTCGCTGCGCTCCTGACTCTGACCCTGATTGGTCTGGTGACCTCGCTTACCAGTGGAAGTCTGTCCGTCTCCCTGTACGAGGTCTGGCAGGCATTGAGCGGCGAGGGGAGTGGACTCGAGCAGCGTGTCGTTCTCGAGCTGCGGCTGCCGCGCAGTCTCACCGCCTTTGTCGTCGGCGCCCTACTGACCCTGGCCGGAGCGCTGATGCAGGTACTGTTGCGCAATCCCCTGGCCGATCCCTATGTCCTCGGCGTCTCCGGCGGCGCAGCCGTGGCCGCATTGCTGGCCATGCTGGCCGGACTCGGCGGACTGCTGCTGCAGGGCGCCGCCTTTAGCGGAGCCCTGCTGGCCACCCTGCTGGTGTTCACCCTCTCACATGGTCGCGGCCAGTGGACCACTCAACGCCTGTTGTTGACCGGGGTGGTGTTGGCCGCGGGCTGGGGCGCACTCATAAGTTTCCTGCTCGCCCTGGCGCCGGGAACACAACTGCCGGGCATGCTGTTCTGGCTCATGGGTGACCTGAGTCCAGCCCGTTTCACGCCCTGGCCGCTGCTGTTGTTACTGGCCGGACTGGCGATGGCGCCCTTTCTGGGCCGCAGCCTCAACATCCTGGTACGTGGCGAGTTACAGGCACAGGCACTGGGTCTGGATCAGGTGCGTTTGCGCTACCTCATCTATGTCCTGGCCTCCCTGTTTACCGCCACCGCCGTGACCCTGGCCGGCAGTATCGGTTTCGTCGGCCTGGTGGTGCCCCATCTGACGCGTCTTCTCATCGGCAGCGATCACCGCATCCTGCTGCCCGCTTCCGCGCTACTGGGGGGGAGCCTGTTGCTGTTTGCCGACACTCTGGCGCGTACGATTATCGCCCCCCAGCAGCTGCCGGTGGGCGTGCTGACAGCGCTGATAGGCGTGCCCCTGTTCCTGGTGTTATTGCAGCGAGGACGAAACTGATGAAGCTCGGGGTACACAAGCTGGAATTGCAACGAGGCGGCAAGACCCTGTGCCGAGACTTCAGCGCCGAATTCAAAACCGGTCAATGCTGGGGCGTACTTGGACCCAATGGCGCGGGCAAAAGCACCCTGCTGCACTGCCTGGCGGGGCTGTATCCGGCTCAGAGGGGTAATGTAGAGCTGAACGGCCAGACGCTCGGTACGATCCCCAGGCGGGCGCTGGCCCGCCAGTTGGGAATACTGTTGCAGGCCTCTGTGCATGGCTTTCCCGCCACTGTCATGGAGACCGTATTACAGGGCCGCCACCCGCATCTGCGGGCCTGGGAATGGGAGAGCGAGAGCGATCGCCGGCTTGCGCGTACGACGCTGCGCAGGGTGGGTCTGGAGACACTGGTCGAGCGCCGCATCGATACTCTCTCCGGAGGGGAACATCAACGTATGGCCATTGCCACGTTGTTGACCCAGGACCCCAGCTTTATGCTGCTGGACGAGCCGGTCAATCATCTCGACCTGCACCAGCAGATCCGCATTCTCGAAGACCTGGGTACAATGAGTGGCACAGAGAACAAGCTGGTGATGATGGTCCTGCACGACGTCAACCTGACGCAGCGTTTTTGCGACCATGTCATCCTCGTGCATGGGGACGGGGAGATTACGGCGGGGCCCGTGGCGGAGCTTATGAGTAGTGAGAACCTGTCGCGCCTGTATGCCCACCCGATGCAGTCGCTGCCGGGACCTCACGGGCCGATATACGTTCCCGGTTAGTTACCGCTTCGACATAGGGTTTGCGATCCAGCCAGTGCAGGATCGGCTGCCATTGCTGCACATCCTGCCTGACCTGTGATGGAGTCAACTCGTGAACCCCAAGCCCCTGCTCCGCAGCCTTCATGTAATTCTGAGTGTCTCGTAATACCCCAACGAAGGGCAAATGGAGAGTGCTGAGAAAGCGTCGCAGGGACTGATAGACCCGGGTATTGGCCTTGACCCGATTGGCGACGACACCGAGACGGATATTCAGGCTGCGAACCTTGCCCTCCAGCAACAGATCGCGGATGAAGTCGGCGCTGGCGGCGATGTCGATGGGCGAGGGTTGAACCGGGATGAGGATGGTATCGGCCTGATGGACAAGCCTGGCCAGGTCATGACCGGCCACCCCGGCGGGGGCATCTATAACGGTGCGCTCATAATCGGGGTTTTGCATCAGCCAGGTCCGAGTGACATTGGGTTGATAGGCCCCCTCCCCGCCACGCATACCTATAACCTTGGGATGATCATCCACACGCTGTTTCAGCCAGCGCATGCTCGAACCCTGCGGGTCGTAATCCAGCAGCATGGTGGACTGCTTGCGCGAAAAAATGGCCGCCAAATTGGTGGCGATGGTGGTCTTGCCACAACCTCCCTTGGCATTCACCACCAGAATTCTTCGCGCGAGTTTATCCATTGGATGACATATCTGAACTAAGCATTTGAACATAGTAGCGGCCGATCTGCTCAAACGTGAAGTTTGCCCACCTTTTTAACAAAACTGCCACAGTGGACTGTCGTTTTTATCCATCCGTGTTTGCACTAGACTCGTTGGCATCATTCGCACTTAACAGGGAAATGGAATATGAAGCTCTATGACATGGAACTCTCGGGGAATTGTTACAAGGTCAGGCTACTTTGCGCCATGCTTGGGCTGGACTACGAGCGCATTCCCATCAGCCTCAAGGACGGCGAGGCGGAAACCGAGGAATTTCTGCAGCTCAATCCCCGCGCCCAGATCCCGGTGCTGGAGGATGACGGGCTTGTGATCTGGGATTCCATTGCCATCCTCAGTTATCTCTGCCGAAAGCAAGATAGCAATTTGCTTCCCACCGCCGCCGAACCCCTGGCCCGTGTCATGCAATGGTTGGCCGTGTCCGAGAACGAGATCCTGTACGGACTGGCCCGCGCCCGCGCCATTAACAAATTTGGTCGTCCTTTCCACCGCAACAGCACGCGCGTCGTCGCCATCGACGCTTTAAAGCTGATCGATGGCCACTTACAAGACCGTGAATGGCTGGCCACGGATCAGCTCAGCATCGCCGACATCGCCTGCTATCCCTACGTCGCCCTGGCCCACGAGGGTGACATCGATATATCGCGCTATCCCGCGATTCAGGCGTGGATCGGGCGCATCCGACAGCAACCGGGTTATATCGACATGCCGGGCATGGATAATACCCCTCTCATTTGACATAAAATGGCCGCCCCCCTATAGTGGCCCGCAACTTTCAGGTGCCGCCGACCGTGACTCGGTCGGTGGTGAAACGGGAAGTCGGTGCGAGTCCGACGCTGCCCCCGCAACGGTAAGTGAGTCAAGGCAGGCCATCCGCCACTGTGTCTAGAACACGGGAAGGCGGCCTGCCGGTAGACACCGCTCACAAGCCCGGAGACCGGCCTGACAGTTCTGTTTTGCAGTGTTGCGGCGGGCGACACGGGCGGGCCATGCTTCTCTATCCCAGCCTCTACTTCCCCCCTTCACTGCTTTGATGAATTTACGCGCGGGTGTGCGCTCCTAAGCATTGAAGGATAATAATGAAACCGATTCACTCTCTTGTCTTGTCGGCCCCCCTGGCCATGTTGGCCTTACCCGTTTGGGCCGATGACGACACCATAATCGTCACCGCGACACGTACGGCACAAAGCATCGACGAGGCACTGGCCTCCGTTACGGTTATTACCAGCGAACAGATCGAACAAAGACAGGCCCAGAGCCTGGAACAATTGCTGCGCAACGAGGCGGGGCTGCATTTTGTCGTCAACGGCGGCCTTGGCAAACAGTCCAGCCTGCTGATGCGTGGCACCAGTGAAAACCATACTTTGCTGCTGGTGGACGGCGTGCGCATGGGCTCGGCCACCGCCGGTTCCCTGCCCATTGCACATATCCCTCTGCATGAGATCGAGCGTATTGAGATCGCACGCGGTCCCCGTACCAGCCTCTATGGCTCCGATGCCATCGGTGGTGTGGTGCATATCTTCACCAAGGCCAGTGCCGACGAGGGCCGCAGCGAGGCCCAGATTCGCTACGGCAGCTACAATACCTCCGAATACAATGCCGGCATGCACTGGGGTACCCGTGATTTTAACTACTCCCTGCAGGCCAGCGCCCTGGCCACCGACGGCTTCGACTCCATCGACGGCAACAATACCGATGCCGACGGATATACCCGCAACACAGTCAACCTCGGACTCAACTATCGCCTCAATAACAAGGGCAAGATATCCGTGAGCAGCATGCAGGCAAGCGGCATGAATGAGTACGACAATGTCTATGCAGCCAGCAATACGGACCTTTACACCAACACCTACAAGCTCGCTGCAAACAGCGTAAAGTTTGACCTGCAGTTCAGCGAGACCTGGCAGAGCCGACTCAACCTGAGCAACTCCATCGACGGTTACATCGACTATATCAACGGCACGGACAACGGCCGCTTCAACACCGAGCGAAACCAGCTTACCTGGCAAAACGACCTCAGCCTGAGTGCGCGCACACTCACAACCGTCGGACTGGACTATTTAAATGAGACAGTGAGCAGTAATACAACCACCTATACCGACACCCAACGCAACAATACAGCCCTGTTTGCCCAGAATCAGTGGAAATGGAAGCAGAGCGACCTACTGATCGCCCTGCGTAGTGATCTGAGCGATTCCTATGGCACCAACACCACCGGCAACCTCTCATACGGATTGGAACATCACGGTCTTCGCAGTTTCTTTGCCCTGGGTACGGCTTTTCATGCACCAACCTTCAATGACCTGTACTGGCCCAGTGTTGGCAACCCAGATCTTAAACCTGAACAGTCACAAAACATCGAAATAGGTACAGGTGCAAAAGGTGCTATCACATCCTGGTCCCTCAATATCTATCAGAACAATGTGACCAACCTCATCGCCTGGGCCCCGGTCGACCCCCTGGATCCAGCCGGACCATGGCAGCCCAGCAATATCAATAGTGCATCCATACAAGGCATAGAATGGTTGCTTGATGCGACCTTCGGTAACTGGACGGCCGGTTTCGGCATTGACCTGCTCGAGGCACGAGACGCCAGCACCAAGACGCTGTTACCTAGACGTCCGCAGCAAATGGTGAAATTCAGCCTGGATGGTCGCCTCTTTGGTACCGATGTAGGCGCCCACATCAAGCATGTCGGAGAACACTTCGACGATGTTTTCAACACCACCACCATTTCCGCCTATACCCTGGTGGATCTCACGCTGAACAAGGCCATCGGCAAACGCTGGCTGGTGAATGCCCGTATCGATAATGCCCTGGATGTGGACTACGAAACCAGCGCTGGCTACAACAATCCGCGCCGCTCATACAGCATCGGCGTCAAGTACGAGCTGGATCGATAATGCGACACTTCAGTAACAGCCACCTAACCCTTGCAGGCTTCATCGGGATCTCCCTGAGCCTGCACGGTGTGCTGTTGCTGAATACATCGAGTGAAACCCACGAGATATCGATACCCAGTCATTCAGGCAGCCTCTCCGTTGCATTGGTACAAAGACCGAATCAACCGACACCCACATCGGGCAAACCCGATGCCTCACCCATAGAGAAATCTGCCGAAGTTGTCCCCTCGGCGGCTAGCGTGGCTAAGGGTGAGATATCTGACAAAGTTGAAAAATTTGCCCAGACAGAGAAACCTGCCAAGTCCGAGATAGACCAGCGCGAGCAGCCTGCAAAGACCGACGCAAAGCAGGCAACACAAGCCGCACAGGCGGCCACATCCACGCGGGCCAGTAATGAGATCAAGCGCGAGTTAACGACCCGCCTGCAGACCCACTTCGAGTATCCCATTCTGGCCGTCCGCCGAGGCTGGCAGGGCGATGTACAGTTGAGTTTCCGGGTGTTGTCCAACGGCAACCTGATCAACATACGCGTGGCACGCAGTTCAGGTTATGCCTTGCTTGACCATTCCGCCCTGGAAGCCCTGAGGCGGGTCAACCATGTCCGAGAGACCATTCACTGGATGCACCAGGACCATCTCGACCTGACCTTGCCGGTCCGCTATCAACTCAAAGAGGGTTAAGCCATGGGCAAGCGCCTTTCCAGGATCTACACACGTACCGGCGATGCCGGCACCACGTCCACCGCCGCGGGTGAACGCGTCGACAAGGACAGCCTTCGCATCGAGGCCATCGGCGAGGTCGATGAGCTCAATAGTGTGCTGGGTATGGTCCTGGCCGAATCCATCCCCGATGCGGTGAATGCATGCCTCACCCGGGTGCAGAACGATCTCTTCGATCTGGGGGGCGAGTTGGCCATGCCGGAATATGGCGCCATCAGCGATGCCTACACCACGCGCCTGGAACAGGAACTTGACGCGTTCAATGGCACCCTGCCGGCGCTCAAGGAGTTCATCCTCCCGGCCGGCGGCCGCGCCACCTCTGCCTGCCACCTGGCACGCAGCGTCTGCCGCCGCGCCGAGCGTCGCCTGGTAAGCCTGAACCGAGAAGAGCCGCTCAGTGCCGACCTGCTGGCCTATGTCAACCGACTCTCCGATCTATTGTTCGTCGTGGCACGTATCCTTGCCCGTCACGAAAACGGGGCCGAGGTCTTGTGGCAACCGCGCAAGCATCGCGAGGAATGATACAGCGGCTGCTCGTCGTTCATCTGTTATCGTTGACGCAGTCCACGACACAGGCCAAAGTGCTTTGCCCGCGCATCGTCAGCCAATCACCCTAGATGATCTCGGCCCTGCCGGTTTTCTGTATCGAACGTAACCAACCGCAATGCTGCAATCCAATCACCGCTAAACAGACCATATGGAATAATGACTATGTCCGATGAACAACAGAAGGCCGAGCGCCATAACCAACGCATGGCGAAAAAGAAGGCTATCGTTGACGAGAAGATCCAGCAGGCACAAAAGGAGCAAGGTGTCCTTATCATCAACACAGGCAACGGCAAGGGCAAGAGTTCCGCTGCCTTCGGCATGGTGGCCCGCGCCCTCGGCCATGGAATGAAGGTGGGTATCGTGCAGTTTATCAAGGGCAGTTATGCCACCGGCGAGGAGGCCTTTTTTAGACGCTTCCCCGACGAAGTGGAGTACCACGTCATGGGCGAGGGATTCACCTGGGAGACCCAGGATCGCGAGCGCGACATTGCCGCGGCCGAGGCGGCCTGGGAGCAGGCGGCCAGGATGCTATCTGACCCGTCCTATGCGCTCGTCATCCTCGATGAGCTCAATATTGTACTTAAATACAAATACCTGGCCCTGGAGACGGTCCTGAGCGCCTTGCGCCAACGCCCCGCCATGCAACACGTCGTGGTCACGGGCCGCGCCGCGCCAGAAGGACTGATGGAAATCGCTGATACCGTCACCGAGATGGGACTACTCAAACACGCCTTCAACTCTGGTATTAAGGCGCAACCGGGCGTAGAACTCTAGGGAGACAAAAAAATCATTCTATCTTATTGATAAGTATAGAAATTCAAGAATTTGTACAAAATTTGAACTGTTTCGCTAAAGTTCTCTTTGATAGGGACGACAATATCAATGAGTCGTACTGTTTCTTACGCTAGCGAAACAACGTTTATAGATGATACAAATTTCGGCACCATTCTCAGTGGGCTTTGGCGGCCACAACGCCAATCCCGCGCCCCCGGCCAATGCCGTCCCCGGACAGGCAGGCGGCCTCATGCCCGGCGTGGCACCGGTCTCCAACGGCCAAAACCAGACCAACAGTGCGGTACCGGCCAGCGGAAACCCCTCTCAACCCGACACCGACGCCCAGGGCAATAACACCGATACCCCGACTCGCGGTCAATACTCCAGCCAACAGGGTGATGAATCGCTTAGCGAGGAGGAGAAGCGCCAGGTCCAGGAGCTGCAGGCCCGTGACCGCCAGGTGCGTGCCCATGAGGCGGCCCACGCGGCGGCCGGTGGGCGTTATGTCTCCCGCGGCCCTTCGTACAGCTATCAGCGCGGCCCCGACGGCCGTCAATATGCGGTGGGCGGCGAGGTTCAAATCGATACTTCACCGGTTGCAGGTGACCCCCAAGCGACATTGCAGAAGGCCGAGGCCATTCAGGCCGCCGCCTCGGCACCGGCCAACCCCTCACCCCAGGATCGGCGCGTGGCCCTGTCGGCGGCCCGCATGGCGGCCCGTGCCCGGCTCGAAATCATGCAGGAAAAACGCGCCGAGCAGGAGATGCCAGAGGGCTATGAGCCACCGGGCATTCGCGCCTACAACAACCTTGCCGGATATTTTGAACGCCAGTCGGCACAAAGCACTCCCATCAGTGTTCAGGCCTGATTAACAGGCTGACTTGAACCTCAATACGCATTGAGTGGCGGCCCCTGGGTGCTTGCCGTACAATGCGCGCCCATGAAACTCAAACAGGAATTAAACTGGAGACTGAAGTCTTTCCTGACCTTCTCCCTCCCCGTCTTCAAACGCAGGATCCGACACCCCCAGACCGTCCTCAACCGACTGCCGCAGTCTGCCTCGGACCGCTACGGCTATCTGAGCCTGCGTTATAACACCCATATCTGGACCCGGGTCTGCAATCGTGCCGAATATCGAGAAAGCCTCTATCTGCTGGATGTGCTCGACCGCTATGTCACTCGCAGCGAGATCCGCGGACGCTGCCTGGATATCGGTTCCAAGAAATGGAGTTATCTGCCCGGCCTATGCGCCTTTACCCAGACTCCCTGGGACGGCGTGGAACTAGACTGTCATCAACGCTATGTCACCCTGGCCACGCGACGCGCCCATGCCGAATACATGATCAAGGCCTGTTCCGACTCGCGTTATCGATGTGGATCGGTGCTGGACGTTGACGGCAAGTATCCACTGATTACCTGGCTGCTCCCCTTCATCAGCGAAGAGAGTTTCCATGCCAGCGAGTTACCGGACCGCTACTACCAACCCGAGGAGTTGCTGGAGCATGCCATGGGCCTGCTCGGGCCAAAGGGACGCATGCTTATCATCAACCAGGGTGAAGCGGAACGTGATCTTCAGGCCAGGTTATTCGAACGTATGGGCATCCAGGCTAAGTCCCTAGGCCGCATCGAAAGCGCCTTTTCCCCCTACCGGAAAAACCGCTATGGTTGGTTAATCGAAAAAACGGAGTCTCGGCTTATGAAGCAGTTCAAGGACGTGCTGGAGACACTGCCTGCCATCGATCATATCGAGGCCATAGAGTTATTCGATGAGTCCGACGGCTTTGTGGATCGAATCGAAAATAAACCCGGCAAGGCCGGCTCCCTGCGGGTCTATCACGCGGTGGTCGGCGAAGACGGTGTGCTCGGTCCCAGGCAGGCCGAGCAAGCCCTGCAACTGTTTTGCGAGCACCGTGCCGATGCCGAAGCCAATCCGGGAAAACACCCCAATATCGATCGTCTGTTCAAACTGATCGATAACGAGGCAAGATTACAACTACGCATCCTGAAAAAAGAGACCGAATAAGAGGGCGCAAACAATGCTGGATCCAATCGTGGTGATCGGAATCGGGGAAATGGGTGGCGTATTCACCCGTGGGCTGTTACGACTGGGTCACCCGGTCTACCCGGTGAAACGCCAGACCGACATGGAAGAACTGGCACGCACCATCACTGAACCGGCGCTGGTACTCGTGGCGGTGGGTGAAAACGACCTGCACCCCACTCTCGAACGCATTCCCGCTCAGTGGCGTAATCGTCTCGGCTTGTTGCAGAACGAACTCTTGCCCCGTGACTGGCAGGCCCACGACATACAGGGGC
>JABURT010000125.1 GCA_014762495.1 Gammaproteobacteria bacterium
CCTTGGTAAACAGCTCATACATCAGGGCCAGGACTTCCATATAGGCCTGCTTGTTATACTTGGAACCGGCAAGGATGGCGGGAATTCCCGAAATGACCGCCTTGAGGACCTTGGGTGGATTGGTGATGATAAACGCGCCAAACGCGGCGCCACCGATAATGACAAACTCGGCAGGCTGGAACAGGATGCCAAGTTTCCCATGGGCCATAAGATAGCCACCGATAATACTTACGATGACGATGATGTTGCCGATAATAAATTTCATTCAATAATTCCCAGTCGACAGCCGAATTATTCTTATAATCCTGTAGGGTGTTATAGCAGCCTAATATATGGTGTTATACCTTGATTCGTCAAAAGCTTACGATGACGGGCCTGGAACGAAAAGCGCTTACCGGTCTTTTAGACAGTGTTTTTACAGCTTTTTTACATGAAGAGCAAAAATCCGCGATAATCTGCCAACTGCCAAGGCGATATGACACGATGACCAAGACAGAGGACACATGCCGGTAAGTCTACAAGAATGGACAGAGCAATTGACATCCGGGACCTTCCCGGTCCTGCGCTCGACCATAGACAACCTCAACGCCCTGTATGCCGATGAGAACGTCGGCTACCGGGGGCTGGCCTCTGCGGTGATGTCAGACCCAGGTATGGTCGCCAATACCATCCAGATTGCCAACCAGGATCAGAAGCAAAGGCTACATCAGTCCATACATACGGTAGAACATGCCCTCATGAAACTGGGCATGGATCGTGCCTCAAACCTGCATACAGACCTGCCCATCCTGGAAGACATGCTCAAGGAACGCAGTGTCACGGTACGCAACCACATCATGGGCGTGTACGAGCGCAGTCACCATGCCGCCTACCAGGCCATGGACCTGGTCCGACGTATGGGCGACCCGGAACCGGGCGAAGTCTATGTGGCCACCTTTCTGAGCGGATTGGGTGAAATCCTGATTTGGCTCTATGTATCGGACAGCGCGACGCAGGTGCTCAGCTATCAGCGGGACAATGATGTTACCCCGGAAGAGGCCCAGCATGCCGTACTGGGATTCAGTTATGCCGAGATGACCCGGGCCATTGTCGATAAACTGGAACTCTCGCCCTTGCTGTCGCAACTGCTGGAGCGCGAGAAACTCGACAACCCTCGATGCCTGGGTATGTTGCTGGCCATCCGCCTCAGTTATCTGGCCCAATACAGCTGGTATAACGAGGACATGCTGCAATGCATGGCTGATATTGCCGAATTCCTGCGACAACCGCTGGAGATCGCCACCACCATCGTACACAGCAATGCCGCGCTGGCCGCGCGTCATCACCAGTACAGTATCCCCGCAGCGGCGTCTCTACTGCCTCTGTTGAGCCATGGACTGCCCACGCGACTTCTGGACGAAACAGCCGAGCGCGTGGCGCAGGTGGATTTCCCATCCCTGCTGAGTCACGAGCAACTGGAACATATCGTCGAACTGAGCAAAAAACCGGAAATTGATTACGAAATGGTGGTGCAGGAGGCCAAGCCCTCCGCCAATGTGGTCCAGGAGCTTACCATCAAACAGCCCCTCGAGGAGGGCCACGATACCGAGCTCATCATCACCGAGGACGAGGAAGGCGACGATACCTATATCATATCCTTCGAAGAACACGACAGGAAACTGGAAGAAGAAGGAATTTGCCCGGTCCCTGATGAGCATAGCGTGGAAGAGGTCATCGCCCACCTGGCCCGACAGATCGATCAAAGCATCAGCATGCCGGAGATCATGAAACTGGTGATGGAAGGGATGCACGATGGCCTGGGTCTGACCCGAGTCGCCTTCACCATGCTGACACCGGACCGCAAAATGCTCAAAACGCGCGCGGTCATGTCCAAGGATGCCGACTGGGATATCCGTCACCTGCATATCCCCCTGGAGCCGGAAAACCTCTTCAGTCACCTGATGTCACGTCCCCAGGCCCTGTGGCTAAGCGATGAGAACGTCGACAAGATCTGGCAGCATGTGCCCGCTGAGTTGACCGAAGTGCTGCACAAGGACGGCTTCTATGCCATGTCGGTCTACGTCAAGAATCGTCCGGTAGGATTGTTTTATGCGGATCGCTACAACCACGAACACCACCTCGACGAGCACACCTACGACAATTTCAAACTACTCTGTCGCCACGCCAGTAAGGCCATGGTGGAACTCTCACGCGGTTGATTACAGGGCCTTACGACCTGTGAAGGCATGGGCGAGGGTATCGGCGTCGATATACTCCAGCTCACCACCCAGGGGGATGCCGTGCGCCAGGCGTGTGACGGAGATGCCCAGAGCCCTTACCATTTCCGCAATGTAATGTGCGGTGGCCTCGCCCTCCACGGTGGGATTGGTGGCCAGGATCACTTCCTTTACCTCTCCCGCCTTGAGACGTTTTTCCAGCAGGTCGAGGCCGATATCCTGAGGACCGATGCCGTCCAGTGGCGAGAGATGGCCCATGAGCACGAAATAGAGGCCACGAAAGCCGGTCGAGCCTTCCACTGCCTCCACATCGGCCGGCGTCTCCACCACGCACATAAGCGAGCGCTCTCGATTGTTGCTGCTGCAGACCTTGCACACCTCGTCCTCGGTCAGGGTGCGACACTCGCTACAGTGACCCACCCTCTCCACCGACTCCTCAAGAGCCGCGGCCAGGCGCCTGGCGCCCTCGCGGTCACGTTCCAGCAGTTGGTAGGCCATGCGTTGCGCCGACTTGGGTCCCACGCCGGGCAGGCAACGCAGGGCCTCAATGAGACGACTGATAAGCGGACTGGCGGACATTAGAAGGGTAGCTTCATCCCGCCGGGCAGGTTGAGGCCATCGGTCAGGCCCGACATCCGCTCCTGGGTCTGCTGCTCCACCTGGCGTACGGCATCATTGACGGCGGCGGCAATCAAATCCTCCAGCATCTCCTTGTCGTCCATGACCGACTCATCGATTTCGACGCGCTTGACGTCATGGCGGCCGGTCATGGTCACCTTGACCATTCCGCCACCGGCCTGACCGCCCACTTCCATCTTGGCGATCTCTTCCTGGGCCTTCTGCATGTCTTCCTGCATCTTCTGCGCCTGTTTCATCAGGCCGCCAAGACCACCTTTCATCATTGCATTTACCTCTGTACGTTGCTTATACCTTGGGTTGTATCGTGTTCATCTGCACCTGGGCATCGAACTGCTCGATCACCATTCGCACCACCGGGTCGTTGGCAATGGCTTCCTGTGCCGCCTGCTGACGTTCCGCCTCGCGTCGCGATGACACCTGCGAAGGTGTCTCCGTTGTGGCTTGTTCGATGAGCTCGATATGCAGCTTGAGCGTTTCACCGTAACGGGCACACAGAGCCTCCTCGAGGCGCTGCAGATAACTGTTATTTTGCAACTGGGCATGACTGGAAGCCAGTTGCAGTTCGATGGTACTGCCCTCACGTCCCTTGTAGGCACAATTGAGGGCAAATTGCCTTGCCATACCATTGAGTTCCAGCGAGTTCACCAGGTCGGCCCAGTTCTCGGCATCGAGTTGTGCCGGTGGCATGGACTCGTGCCCCTGATGTGGCTCGACAGGCGTAGTCGGCTCCTCAAGCGCCGTGTCAGCTTGCGCCGCTGGCGACTCCGATGAGGCAGGTCGTGTCTCTACCTGAGACGGTGCGCCGGTTTGCCCTACTTTATGCGGCGGGCTTTGTGGCGGAGAGTCATGCCCGCCCAGGGCCGCCTTCGCCCGGGACACAGGCGAAGCGGCCGGGGCGGCTTCAGGCTTTCCCGACGGACTCGCGCCCCCTGCAGAGGCAGAGGCCGAAACCGGTGCCGTGGCCGCTTGCGCGGGGCGGAAGGCCAGCATGCGCAGCATGACCATGTCGAACCCGCTGCGGGCATCCGGCGCCAGCGGTAGGTCGCGGCGTCCGGTTAGTGCAATTTGATACCACAGCTGTACATCCTCTGGACTGGCGGCCGTGGACAGGGCCTTGAGCTGCTCACGCTCGCCGACATCACCCACCTGTGCCCCCTCCACCACCTGAAGAATGGCAATGTTATGCAGGGCGGTAATCAATTCGGCCAGGACACCGGAAAAATCCGGGGCCTGCTGGGCCAGGCCATCGATGACCTGTAACAGCTCATTACCATCACCCTTGACGAGGCTTTGCAATAACTCCAGTACCTGGCCCATGTCGATGCTGCCCAACATGTTGCGCACGTCTTCGGCCTGGATGTCACCCGCACCGAAGGCGATGGCCTGGTCGAGCAGAGAGAGCGCATCGCGCATGGAGCCGTCGGCGGCACGGGCGATGTCGATCAACGCGGCGGCCTCGAAAGGTATCTCCTCCTGCTCCAACAGGAACTGCAAATGGGGCTGGATCTGTTCGATGTGCAGCCGCTTGAGGCTGAACTGCAGGCAGCGTGACAGGATGGTCACGGGCAGCTTTTGCGGATCGGTGGTCGCCAGCAGAAATTTTACATGCGGCGGTGGCTCCTCGAGGGTCTTTAGCAAGGCATTGAAGCTATGACCGGAGAGCATGTGAACTTCGTCAATCAGGTAGACCTTGTAGCGGCCTCGGCTCGGGGCATACTGGACGTTATCCAGCAATTCCCGGGTATCTTCGACTTTGGTGCGTGAGGCGGCATCCACTTCGATCAGATCGACGAAGCGACCCTCATCGATCTCGCGGCAGGTATTGCAGACGCCGCAGGGCGTCGAGCCGATCCCCTCTTCGCAATTTAACGACTTGGCGAATATACGCGCCACCGTGGTTTTACCCACGCCGCGTGTGCCGGTAAAAAGATAGGCATGATGTAGGCGATCGTTATCCAGCGCATTGATGAGGGCTCGCAGGACGTGTTCCTGCCCCACCATCTCACGGAAATTGCGCGGCCGCCATTTGCGGGCAAGTACCTGATAACTCATGGATTTATCGTTAGATTCCGGTCGTACATAATCGCGAATTGACTATCGTACCAGATGTGGGGAGAAAATGGGTGGCAACCCGCACCAGCCTGGTCTCGGCACCCGGATGCACCGCTACGGCTGCTCCCTTCCGGGCCTGACCGGGTTCACGGTTCTCCGTTGCGAGGGGCCAATGCAGGTCACCATTGAACCTGTCTGCCATGGACCTGCATGGACAAAAAGAGTGAGGCAGTCTACTCGCCAGCCCTTGATGAATCAAGGCGACTACTCGAACCTGCCATACTATATAGCGTCCCGAGATTGCATGCCCCCTCCGAGTGGTATATCCTACCGCGCTTTGTGGCCGCCACCGGCGCCCGGACTCTGAGGCAGCAGGGTCGTTAAATCAAAAACTGTCCCAGGTTTTAGGAGAGGTGTCCGAGCGGTTGAAGGAGCACGCCTGGAAAGTGTGTATACCCTAACCGGGTATCGAGGGTTCGAATCCCTCCCTCTCCGCCAATAAATAAAGGCCCCTTCTTGGGGCCTTTTTTATTGGCGGTTAGGTAGGTTCTGATGAGAATCCTTCGGTTCGACGACTGAACAAAGTGAAGGAGAACATCGACGCGAAGCGGCGATGGCCTGAGTATTCCCTCTCTCTACGCCAAACAAAGGGGTCCCGAATGGGGCCCCTTTTTTGTTTGTGGAGAGAGGGATTTGGATTTGAACCTATGTTCGACCCACGTCATGCCTTTTATGGCGTGGGGACGCAGGAGCGACGGCGCCCCGACAAAGTCGCCGGGAGCGAATTTTGAACAGCGATAGCTGGCCCCTCAGGGTGAAGCCAAGGATGGCCTTCATAAGGGGTGAGCCCGCTCTTTGGGCGACGAACCGGCACGATAGCCGATTCGCACGTCGCAACTGCGACAGCCATTAGGGTGTCGCCTATGGAAGGCTAGAATAAACCTACCCCACATTGCTTCCCTTGATTTAACCCCCAAGTATTTTTCTGATAACTTCATACTATTCGTATAGGTAAAAACTGAGAATGGATACTCAAGCTCAACACTTCCGCCCCGCCTGCGATGCCGATATCCCAGACATCGTTGCACTGGTCAACCGCGCTTATCGAGATGAGAGCGTATGTGGTTGGACCAGTGAGTGTGAGCTTGTCGAAGGGATGCGAACCGATGTGTCCCAGATTACCCAAATGATCAACAGTAGCAATACTCAATTGATCTGCATGTTTACCGAACACAGGCTGCTGGGCTGCGTCCAACTGGAGACTCGAGATAAAGAAACCTATCTCGGCATGCTAACCATCGATCCTTCGCAACAGGGCCATGGCTTCGGCACACGTCTTCTTGAAGCCGCCGAAGCCTATGCATTGGAAGAGCTGGCGAGCAACATGATCTCTATGCGGGTCATCAGTCAACGAACGGAATTAATCGAGTTTTACCAAAGGCGAGGCTATGTACGAAGCGGCGAGGTTTCAGCATATCCCGTAAACAGTCATGTCGGACAGCCAAAGCTTGAGGATCTTACGCTGGAAAGACTGTTTAAAACTCAAGGCTAGGCCTTTACTTCAATGTCGCAATGACCGTTGCACGTATGGGAGCCGGATATCCCTCAATGGTTCTAGTGTGATCCTCGAGGTCCAGAAAGTTTGCCAAGGATTCAAACTGCATCCACTCGGTTTGCCGTTGCTCTTCGACGGTAGTGTGAGAAATATCGACCGTTCGAATGTCAACGAAACCACAGCGACGCAGCCAAAGCTCCAGTGTTGGCACGGAAGGGATGAACCATACGTTTCGCATTTTTGCATATCGGCCTTCCGGCATCAGGGACTCACCTGGTCCGCCCTCAATGACCAGGGTCTCCAGAACCAGCTCACCCCCTGGGCGCAGACAGTCACGTAACTCCATCAGATGATCAATGGGTGAACGGCGATGATAGAGCACGCCCATGGAAAATACGGTGTCGAATGCCTGCAATTTGGGGGGGACATCCTGGATCCCGAGCGGCAACATGTAGACTGGATAATCGTCCCCGATAAAGTGTTTGACGGCCTCAAATTGCATGGCAAAAAGGATGCTGGGATCGATACCAATCACGAGTTCGGCTCCCGCACCGGCCATGCGCCAGCAGTGATAGCCACTGCCACAACCGACATCGAGAACACGACGCCCTTGCAGTGATGAAATATGCGGGGCAATGCGATCCCATTTCCAGTCTGAATGCCATTCAGTGTCGATGTAGACGCCATCAAGCTCATAGGGCCCCTTGCGCCAGGGCATCAACTGTTGCAACAAGGCCTTCAATGCCTGGTGTTGATCATCACTTTGCGCTCCATCGGAACGGGCAGTGACGACGGCGCCATTGAGTTCAACCTCACCGGGGTTTCGCATCGGGAGTTGATTCAGCACATCGCGCCAACGGGGTAGATTTCCGTGGCGCTTTTCATCGAAGGCTGCATCAAGTTGCTTTGGAAGAATGTCCAGCCAGTCTTGCAGGGAGGTATCCTGCATGGCCTGAAAAAGTTTCTCCAGACTCATGGTTTGTGCGCCATTAAGGATACGAAGTTCAGACACTGGAACCATATCTCGTTATCGACAAAGCCGGCTTCGGCCAGTCGTTCTGTGTGTTGCTTGGTGGTCTCGGGGATCAATACACGCTCCAGGGCGGAACGCTTCTGACTGATCTCCAGTTCGCTGTATCCATTCGCCTTTTTGAAATCATGATGCAGTTCGATAAAACGCTCGTTTTGGGAGTCATTTTCAAGTTGAATCTTCTCTGACAGAATCAGGATCCCTCCCCGGCGCATACCGTTATGTATGTGTTCCAGTATCGCCAGGCGCTCATCGGGTTGGAGGAACTGCAAAGTAAAGTTAAGCACCACCACCGAGGCATCATCAATGAGAACATCCCGAATGTCTGAACACTGAAGCTCGATCGGTGTTTCCCCGGGCTCGGCATCGATCAGGACCTGGGCCCTCTCAATCATGGAAACGGAATTATCCACGGCCGTGATATAGCAATTCTGATGCTGGAGATGATGGCGGATGGATAGTGAGGCAGCTCCCAGGGAACAACCCAGATCATAGATACGGCTGTTATCAACGGCATAACGACTGGCGACGACGCCAAGCAGGTTTACCAGGGTACTATAGCCGGGAACCGAACGATTGATCATGTCCGGGAACACGCGCGCAACGGTTTCGTCAAAACGAAAATCTGTTATCGCCTCAAGCGATTGTGCATAGATTTGATCGCGGGGTCTGTCCTGATTCATTGTCTATTCCAGCACGTCAACTAGGCTCTGGGGCGCGCATTATACCCCATGGTCGGGTTCTACATCTGCCTCCTATGAGCAGCCGATACCGGCTTTTTCGTCATTTTAGGGGGGGCGGCCAGGTACCGAAATTTACCACTCCGTAACACGCGGCCGGCCCAGACATGACCCGAGTGCCACGATGGCAGACAGCCCGATAACTGACATTAGTATCCAGCTCTGTAAGAGTGAATACCCTAAGCCTTCAAAAAACCTGCACTTTTTTGAGTATGTGAAATCTTTCCAGGCGCGGATTGTCTGAAATTTCACGACTTCTCTACAGTTTTCACCGGTGGATTTTGATGAATACTGGTAAGCTATGCAGCATGAGATGGTTCCTGGAGTCGCGAGATTGAGACGCATCGTATGGCCAATCCTGTTGCTATTGTCCGTCCCTGTTGTGCTACAGGGCTGCGTCAATCGTACGCCTATGCTTGAGCAGGTCCGTGAAGAGGGCAAGCTCACTATCGTCACACGCAACTCGTCAACCACCTATTATCTCGACCCGGAAGGGCAACCTGATGGTCTGGAATATGAACTGGCCGAAATGTTCGCCGATCATCTCGGGGTGGAGCTCGAGGTGGTCGTGGCAAACAATCTCAAGGATATTTTCACCATGGTAACCCGGCGCGAAGTCGACCTTGCCGCTGCCGGCCTGACCATCACCAATCATCGTAAAAACTGGGTCCGTTTTAGTGAGCCCATAAAATGGGTCTCTCAGCAAGTCATCTATCGTGCCGGTAATGACAAGCCAGACTCTGTTGAGGATTTATACGACAAGCATATCGAAGTCGTCGCACTCAGCAGCCATTCCGAACACCTGCGTAAATTACACAAGCAGCATCCCAAGCTGCGCTGGGTGGAAAATGAACAGTTGGAGAGTGAAGAGTTACTGGACCTGGTGAAGAATCAGTTAGTGGACTACGTCGTTGTCGATTCGACCGAGCTGAACATCAATCAACACCTGTATCCAGAGCTGTCGGTAGGCTTTGATCTCACCAAGCCCGAACCCATCGCCTGGGCATTTCCGCATACGCACGATACCTCGCTCTATGATGAAGCCAATCGTTTTATCAAAATGATTGACGATAATGGCGTTCTGGCGCAGGTACTGGAACGTCACTACAGCCATGTCGAGCAATTCGATCATGTCGGCACCTTCACGTTTCTCGAGCACGTTGCTGCACGTCTACCTGAATACGAAGAGGCATTCCAGGAAGCAGCCGCCCAGAACGGGCTAGACTGGTTATTGCTGGCGGCAATGGGATACCAGGAGTCGCATTGGCGTGCCGATGCGGTCTCCCCTACTGGTGTGCGTGGCTTGATGATGCTGACCAATAGGACTGCGCGTATGCTTGGCGTCAGCAATCGACGCGACCCTCTGGAAAGCATAGATGGTGGCGCTCGCTATCTGCGCGACCTGTATGAACGTGTACCGGAATCCGTGAAAGAGCCGGATCGTATGTGGATGGCCCTGGCCTCTTACAATATCGGACTGGGCCACTTACGAGATGCGCGCAAGATCACCAAGCGTCGCAAGGGTAATCCGGATAAGTGGGTGGATGTCAAAGACAATCTGCCCTTATTGCGTAAGCGAAAATGGTACCGCACGACTCAATACGGCTATGCGCGTGGCAATGAAGCCGTGCGTTACGTGGAAAATATTCGAAGCTATTATGAGATCCTGCACAAACATTATAGTGAACAGGAATCACCCATTCGTATTGAACCTCTGCCCACCATCGAGGCATCGGCGCTCTAACCAGCAGACAGAGTGACTGGCCGGCATTCAGTGTTTGGGTACGGCCAAAGGCCTAACCACCTTGCAGTGATTCGGCCTCCATCGAGAGGTAGACCTGGTAGGCATTGCGGCGGTTGGCCGCATCAAACGCCGGTAGCTTTTCGAATTCCGACCAATCGGCGTTTTTATAGGCCTCGGCAAAGGGCACAAAGTTTTCGACTGCCTCACCCATGACCTTGCGCATATATCCCAGGTAGCGTCGAGTTTGTGTGATAGCGCGCGTCGGTTCGCTGGCGGCAGGACCGTGACCGGGGATCAGGCCGACCAGTCCGGATGTCTCCATTCGTTCCAGGGTCTGTAACCATCGTTTCGTGTCGGCATCACCGAGAAAGGCAACACGTCCCTCGAATATGATATCACCGGAAAAGAGTACGCGATCCGGCTCCACCAGCATGGTCAAGTCGCCCTCGGAATGGGCTCCCCCCAGATAATTTATGGTCAGCTTGACGTTACCCAGTTCGAACACGCGAGTACTGTTCAGAACATGATCCGGCTCCACGAGATAGGTTGTCTCATTCACCCATGGGTCAAGCGAGAACTGTCTTTCTTCCAACCTTTCAGCCGCCTGCGGAGCATTGAGATACTCATATACTCCCTGAGGGGCGTAAATCTCGGCACCCAATTCCTTGAATACCTGCAAACCATATATATGGTCGGCATGATAGTGACTCATGATAACCCGCACGATGGGTTGGTCTGTAACCTTACGTATCAAAGCGACCATCTTTGAAGCCAGTGCCGGTGTTCCCAGGGCATCGAATACAACGACACCTTCATCGGTGATCACAATGCCAGCATTGGAGATAAAACCCTGATTATCCGTCGCGATGCCTGGTTCACCCTGGACGTAATAAACATGCTCGGAGACTCGCTTCAGGGACATTTCCGTCGTGGCCTGAGGGTACTTCGCCAATACCTCCTGTTCTTTGCTTACAGCCTGGGCACCGCTTATGCCGGTACCGAGAAGCAATATCGCGATTAGCAATTTTCTCGAGTTCATGGTTTCACCCGTTTCATACGAAAGAATTCACGAAGCATATCACCACATTCCTGTTCAAGCACGCCAGATACAATTTCCACTTGATGGTTGAGTTTTTCGGTACCTAGGATCTGAAACACGCTACCTGCTGCGCCTCCCTTTGGATCACTGGCGCCGAATACAACCCGCTTCACCCGTGCGTGTATGATGGCACCGGCACACATGGCACAAGGTTCGAGGGTGACATAGAGAGTGGTGTCAGGCAGTCGATAATTGGAGAGCCTCTTTCCAGCCGAGCGCAGTGCCTCGATTTCGGCATGGGCGCTGGGATCGTGGCCTTCTATGGGACGGTTCCAGCCCGATCCGACTTCATCTCCATCCTTAACGATTACGGCTCCTACCGGCACCTCGCCATGGCGTGCCGCCAGCATGGACAGCTCCAGGGCTCGTCGCATCCAGAATTGATCGGGTGACTCCAGTTCCATTCGCATTCCAACTACGGAAAAGAGTACATAGTTTAACAAGATATATTAACGAGGGAATAAAAAAAGGCGGTCTATGACCGCCTTGACGTGATTCACGCCATTTTGCTAGGCGGCCTCATCGGAAGTGACTTCGCTA
>JABURT010000045.1 GCA_014762495.1 Gammaproteobacteria bacterium
ATGGGTGACTTTGGAACCGGGATCTTCAAAGTCGGCCCCATGAACACAGGATTGACATACACCTGTTTATTAAACAGTGTCGAGAATACCAAGGGATGGACGTTCTCGGGATCCAGAAATTGTTTGCCGTGCCAATGGTAAGCTTCGAGGATGCCGTCCAGACGATGATTCGTAGGAAATCCCTCCCCCCGCCATTTACCAATCATAAAGTCGATGTCGACAGGTTCTAGAGAGTCGAATAATTGCAGGGTCTCTTCCGTTGTATGGATCTTGGTGCTGTTATTCTTATTCATGCTTAACCTATATATTATTAAATCACTATTCGTGAGTTGAATGGATAATTTTGATATTCAATTTGACTTGTTTGGATGTCTATCAATATATACACGAGCGCCTTGTAATGCCAGGTGAGTCATACACGATAGGGAGTAAGAGAGAAAAACAGGAAGCCATCTCTATTCTTACTCAATTGACATGATCCTGTGTCATGTTCAGACACCCACTGACTTGCGATACTCCCTGGGCGTCTTGCCTGTCCAGCGCTTGAAGGCGCGAGTGAAGGAGCTTTGTTCGGAAAAGCCCAATAGATAACCGATTTCCGCCAGCGGCATATCGTCGCGGGCAAGATGGGTTTTGGCAAGGTCCCCCCTGACTTCATCCACCAACTCACTAAAAACGATGCTATGTTCGTCCAGTCGGCGTTGTAGGGTTTTGCTGCTCATGCACAGGCGCTCGGCGATACATTCCCGAGTGGCTTCATTGCCATGCAGGGCCTTGATGATCTCCTGGCGCACCTTGCCAACGAAATCATCGGGCAGAATACGTTTCTCCAGTAGGGACTGCGCATGCTGGTCGAGGATCCTCAACAGATTCTCGTCAGCCGTGGGGACGGTTTTGTGCCAGGTCTCGTCGTCGAGGATGAACTCGGCGACCGCGCTCTCAAACCGGACCAGGCAGCCAAAGAACTCGATGAGGGGAGTGGGATCGCCTGGCGGTGGGCAGGTAAACCGGACGGATACGGGCGACCAGTCTGGATCTTTAAGTATCTGGCGCAACCATCGGGCCAGGATGGTAAAGACATATTCAGGTGTCGGGGGCGGTAAGGCGCCGGAGTTGGCCTTCATCTGAAGGCGTATCTGGGAACCTTCATCAACGATTTCCCATCCGATCCAGGTATTGATCAGGGCCATGTATCGAACGTAGTTTTCAATCGCCTGCTGGATGGAGCCGGCATTGAGTATCAGATAGTCGTAACACTGGAAGGTCCCGGTGGTGACATGCATCCCGGCATGCATGGCGAGGTAAGGGTCCCGGGATAACTCGTAAGCCGTGCGCCAGAAGTTGCGCATCTCTTCAAAGCTGACCTCGCCATCCGGGTCCTCGGCGGTCGCACGCGAAATACCGGCCCGTGATAACAGCTCATCGGTATCCACTCCCTTGTCTTCGCAGGCCTTGAGCACCATCCTCACGGAGGCCGATGTATTACGGTGTTCTGACATCCTACTCCCCCCACACGGCGGGTTGTCCCCAGCGGTCAATAACATGACCCGCCAGGTCAATATTCCTTTGCCCTACATGCCTATCATCGTACCTGACAGCAATACTAACGGATTCAATCAGTCGATTGAATCGAAAAAAACACGAAGGAGAATACGATGAGCTTTGAAAACCTTTTAACCACCGAACTGATGGGCGCCGCAGGCACTGAAGTCGTTGTCAGCCGTGTCACCGTACCGGCCCATGCCAGCCTGCCCAGGCACTGGCATCCCGGAGAAGAATTCGCCTACATGCTGGAAGGCTCGCTGACGCTGCTGCAAGACGGCAAGGACGATGAGAACTACAAGCAGGGTGAGGTGGGTGTTGTGCCTTTTAAACAGGTCCACACCATCCAGGCAGGAGAAGAGGGATGTTCCATCCTGGTCTTCCGTGTCCACGAGCAGGGAGAACCGGAACGTACCCTGGTGGAATAGGAGATGCCAGGCATCATTGCGGAGTCTTGTCTGTCGCAAATTCAAGACCAGACTCCAAAGGTTATTTGTCTCGGTTAATTACATTGCCGGTTAGTGAGCTAGCTGCGCCAGATGGTGCGAGAGAATATCGCGCCATCTGTGGTATATCAAAAAATGCCCATAATTGGGCAATATAAACGAATGGCTGTTTGGGAGTTCATGTCCCAGTCGTTCGGCCAGTTGTACCGAGACATGTTGGTCTTGTCCCCCATGCCACAGTGTCACTGGTGTCTTGACGTCCCTGGGCTTGAACTCCCACTCCCTGCTAAAGAGGATTTGTTCCTCGCTAAAGGAACGAGGCCCTTGTCTCAGCGCCTCGCCCAGTGCCGAAATGAAGTTTTCCAGAAAATCAGGCTCGCTTAGGGCATCTGAGTCGGTCTTGCATAGATGCCCATGTAATTGATCAAGGTATTGAGCAGGATCATTCACCATGCCGCGTATGATTATCGATACCAGGTTGAACAATGAATTGGGTAGCAAGGTCGCAGCTTTAAGCAGGATTCTGTTGGTAGTATTGACACCATGTAATAAATTGATGTTATCAAAGGGTGTCACGCCGCTAACAATACTTACATGTTTGATGCGTTTATGTGATTTTTGTCCACAAGATAGAGCATAAGGTGCACCACCACAGAAACCAACGATAGAAAAGCGTTCAATACCTAACTGACTTGCCAGTTGCTCAACGTCGTCCGGCCAATCGGAAAGCGTGCGACCGGGAAGCGGAGAAGAAAGCCCGAATCCCGGACGGTCCGGGATTATTAATCTGGCACCTAGCGACCGTGCTATTTCATCGTTTGGGTGAGCTTGTAGTCGTGAGCCAGTGCTTGGGTGGAAAACAAAAACAGGTTCACCTTTGATATCTCCATATTCGGCGAATCCAAGAGTGCGGCCATCTGAAAGTAGAATAGTACGGTTTAATGAAGGCCGAAGTTTATCATGAGGCTGGTCATTATAATCATTATCAGAGATCCTCTGAGCGAGGAAAGGGCTAGTCAGAATCAATTTAACGAGTTCGGATTGTCTACTAACATCTGTTTTTAAATAGATTGATTTGATCTGGGCTCTTACAGTATTAATGCTCGTATTGTTCTGGTTCGCGATTTCCTTCGGTGTTTTAGAGGCAGCGATTTGTATCGCCACTTCCGCTTCGCGTGGGGTCAGCCCATATGTTTCGGTAAGAAACTCAAGTGAAATTTCGCTGGGAATAGAAGGCGAAGCAATGAGAATAAGGTAGTTATTTGAACTATTGTTATCTGAACCCAATTGGGCTCTTGAAATCAGCAGAGAACCAGGTTTGGTATCGTTATGATCTGATAACCGTATTGATACGGAGTTTTTCCCCGTTTCCTCACTCAATGTCTTAATGGCGTTTTTCAGCTCAACGGCCAAGGATTGGGTTCGGAACTGGATAAGATTGTCTTGAACAGAAATATCCTGTTGGTTTTGTAGAAAATCGTCAGCCAGCCTATTTTGGGAGACAAGGCCTAATTGTTCATTGATGATAAATGTCGGTATTGGAAGTCTTTCAAATATTAATCTGTAGCTATTCTCTACCTGAACAGAGTTATCCAGTTTCTCTGAGATCTCAATTGCCTTGCCAATGTGAGAAGCAATGATACCTAACGCATCAGAATGTATGCTCTGTTCATATGAATGGTTATCTGACTGGAGCGCCCCCAGGTCGGCTACGGCTTTTATATGTGAGTTTTTTTGAGTGCCAACCAATATCTCATCTAGACCCTCAGACAAACTCACCAGTAGCTCTGGCCAGAGGGTAGGCTCAATCGCCGCATCATAAATCTGTCCGATTATTTTGTGATTAATGCTTGTAATATCAGACATATAGAACCAATCCGTGCTTCAGCCCTTATTCACCATACCTGACAATATAACAATCTTTTTATAAAGAGACACAAGTAATTAACTGTGTTATTTGGGTAGATGAAATTCTGCTCAGAGCTAACCGTACGAGTAAACAAGATTTACATGGTGTCCTGTACTCGCCTCAGGATTGATACAACAGTCTGGATTGAGTCATCCCTCGGATAAATCGCTTTTCCGCCCTAATTGGGGCCAGAGTAAAAATTAGCATTAATCTGCTAAACTGAACCAAGTCAAACTAGAAAATAAACCATTTTCAAGGATGAAAAATGGCTCGTCTACCAAGGATCTGCCTTCCCGGCATACCTCTGCATATCATCCAAAGGGGAAACAACAGGCAAGCCTGCTTTGCCTCAGAAGAGGACTTCGCCGCTTATGTATATTGGTTGTCTGAGTATTCAAAAAAGTTTGAAGTGGATATCCATGCCTGGGTACTTATGACCAACCATGTACACCTTCTCGCGACTCCATGGAGTGTAAACGGAATGTCGAGCATGATGCAGTCACTGGGGAGAAGTTATGTCCGGTACTTTAATTTTACCTACCAACGCACCGGTACCCTATGGGAAGGGCGATATAAATCCTGTGTAGTGGATGCAGATAACTACCTGCTTACCTGCATGCGATATATCGAGCTCAACCCTGTAAGAGCAAACATGGTAAAGCTTCCCGAAGAATATAGATGGTCAAGCTACCACGCTAATGGTCTGGGTAAGAGAATAGAATTGTGTACTCCACATGATGTCTATAAAGCACTTGGTGTTACAAAGTCTAACCGTACAAGGGCGTATCGGGAACTGTTTAGATATCATTTGGATTCAGATGACTTGGCACAGGTTCGAAAGGCGGTGAATCAGGGAATGGCCTTGGGAAATGAGCGTTTTAAGCAGGAAGTCGAGAGGCTGTCGGGTAGAAGAGTTACACCGCATCAGAGAGGAAGGAAGCCAAAGAATCGCGAAATTTTACTCTGACCCCAATTACTCGCAAGGGCGTATCGGAAACTGTTTAGATATCATTTGGATTCAGATGACTTGGCACAGGTTCGAAAGGCGGCGAATCAGGGAATGGCCTTGGGAAATGAGCGTTTTAAGCAGGAAGTCGAGAGGCTGTCGGGTAGAAGAGTTACACCGCATCAGAGAGGAAGGAAGCCAAAGAATCGCGAAATTTTACTCTGACCCCAATTACTCGCAAGGGCGTATCGGAAACTGTTTAGATATCATTTGGATTCAGATGACTTGGCACAGGTTCGAAAGGCGGCGAATCAGGGAATGGCCTTGGGAAATGAGCGTTTTAAGCAGGAAGTCGAGAGGCTGTCGGGTAGAAGAGTTACACCGAATCAGAGAGGAAGGAAGCCAAAGAATCGCGAAATTTTACTCTGACCCCAATTATTAGAACAAAATATCACAAATATCACCGACCTATCGGAGTAGGTTATGAAGTTGAATGTTTTTGTTATTAAGTTTTTCATTCTTTTTTATTGGTGGCTTAAAAAAAATATACTAGCAGAAATAATATATATATTTATGTTTGGCGTCGCACCGTTGTTGATTGTTTACACTTTCGGTGATTGGTGGCGAATGAGAGATCTGTTTTATCAACAGTATCCAATTTCTGAGATGATAATATTAAATGGCTCTCTCATGATATTTTCAGTTATATCGAATATCGTGTCACATTTCTCATTTAAATATTCTAGTAAGCAAAAGAACTTCTGGGGAAAAGTGGAGGAGGTATCTAGGTATCTAGGTGAGGGGTTTCACGTGCTGCTATGCGTAGTTTTGGGCAGTAGTTTATCATATAACGTATTGACATCAATTCAGATAGATAATTCATTTGATTATTTAATCGATACAATTTTAAACTGGTTGGTTTTTGTATTGTTTCTTGTTGTGCTTCTTACCTCATATATGAAATTTTTAGTATTTAATGGTTGGATAATTGGCGTGGATAAAATTAAAGAGAGTGAGGGTGCGACAATAAAGGATTTGGGGTAGTGAGAGTGAGTAGAGGGTGTCCAATTGATTCTTGCCCGAAGGCTTTAACAGATAGCACATTCAGACCTATATCCACGCGATTGCGTCATCCGTATGAATTCTTCATAACTTTTTGCTATATCTGGCATTTTTATTTCTATAGGTTCAGCGTCATCCGGCGGATAAATCGTTTCGTCATTATTGGTTTCAATTAATTGGCTTCTATTGAAGACAAATATGTTGTGGTGCTTGCTTATTCCTTTTTTAGGGTTGTCACGGATTACAGTGCCTAAGCTATGACTAATCATTTCAGCCCAAACACCAAATCCGTGTCCTTCAAATTGAATTGATGAAGATCTAATATCAAAAAATCCTTTTAAAGCTTTTTTATATTTATCAACACCTGCACCACTACCTATGCTACACACACTTAAAGGTTTATTCATAATTCCTGGTTTAAAATCAGGCCATGAAAACCTTATAATAAAAACGCGTGCTATACTAGGGACGCCAGTATGTTCTTGTGGAGAAATTCCAACAATTAAGAACTGTGAACCTAATTTTTTCTCCTGTTCAGGTGAGGCGTCATATATTTGTTTTGCAATTGGGGACCAATTTTGAGCGACAATTGTGGGATTCCATGCATGTTTTTGTGCAATATCTTCTGGGAGAGCTAGAAATTGTCTCATGCTTTCTAAAAGATTGAATCCAATTAACACTGAGCCTGCAAATCCTCCTACGATAAAATTTCCAAGTGGATATGCCTTTTGAAGTATATCTCTTGTCTTGCCATTTGAAAAAGTTACTTGAATATCAGAAATTACTACGCCGTTTCCAAAGAGAGATGATGCGCCAATAATCCATGTCATACTGCATTCCTTAATATTTCGTTGAATTATTACATTTTGTCGGGGAAAATATTGCAGAACGAAATTTTCTTGATCGTAAGGTCTGGTTCAAATCCACATAATGATTACATAATCACTCACTGTGCCAAGTGATGTATCTTTCAACTTCTTCCGAAGAACTTGTTGCCTGAAGAGAAAGGTAGTCACTAATAAGATTATCAAGTTCACTAGGTGTGACAACTTCAAGATGAGATAGTCCATATGTTGAGGATGAGCCTTTTTCAAAATCGCCAATAGTCCAGGCCTTCCCTATATAATAGGATGCTCTACTGTTTTGTATTGGATCTTTAAGAATATCACCACTTTGATTGTAGTCAATTGTCCAGAGTCTATTTTCTGGTACGACTAAAATCGGTAGTACTATCGATATGCAATCATATTCGTTATGAATTCTTTCCGCACAATAATGTGCGGTTGCTATTAGATCATAGGCAGAGTTGATTGCTTGGCTGATTTTTTCAAATACATCAGAATCTGTGCCAATGACTTCATGATATGTTCCAGACTTCTTCTTGCCGACTTGATCACATGATTTGCTGACAAACTCATTAGCTTTGTATGGGCTGTCACTATTTCTTAAGCGTACCCGCGTGCCATATTTTGGATCTATAGTAAAGGTTCCTCCAGGATATCTGCCGGTATCGGAATGTATTAGATCTAAGTAGGCTTCAGATTTCGTTCTAGGTGTACGATGTAAAACAAGAGGAAAGTTGGGGCGTATATTCTTGCATTCCACGCTTAGGTATAAGTTAAACTTAAGATCGTCGTTTAAATCAATACTTTTAAGCCCGCGTATATCATATTCACGAGTTTTTTTTGTTATTGGGTCTTCGTATGTGCCACCATGCGTGCAATCAAGTCCTAATGCAGTTAGTTGGGCTAATATTTTTAGCTCAAATGAAAAATCGGAATAGTTTTCTAAATAAGATTTAATATCATCTTTTGTGATTTCTCCAGTATCTAACTTGGCCATGTTCTTAACATCCATGCTAAAAGTAATATCGAGTAATGTGAATATGGTAGATGGGTATTTCAGTGTTGAAATATCCTTAGCCACAGCCGAGCATCACAGGAAAAAGCGGATTAAGCGGACGGCTGTCTGAGCGTGATGATTTTTATCACGTGAGTTCCGGGAGCGCCGCTTTTTCCGAGAAGCGCAGGGGACCCCGAAGGGGCTGTGGCTTTGGGCGCGTTTTCTTTCGTCTATTTCTTTGTCGCGTAACAAAGAAATAGACCTGCCGCGCGGGCGCGGAAGCCCGCATCAAAAACAACCGTGCGTCAGCACACCCAATAAAACTATCAGGACGCCACCCCCGACTCAAACTCCATCGCCGCCTGCTTCCTCACCTCGTCCCGATACTCCTCCCAGGCCTTCTTGATGGCATCCTACTTCAACACCAGATGCTTCACACGCCCAAGCGAGGCTCAGGTCTTGAATCATGAATCAAGCCGCATCCGAATGCCGACTATGTACCTCAACCTTCACAGCCAGGCTTTCCCGTAAAATGCTAAAAATCATGGTCAGGTTATCCATGGTGGGGTTTCCCTTCGCTGAGAGCATGCGATGCAGGCTCTTGCTGGGTTTATCAAGCCGCTCTGCAAGTGCCTCAAAACCTATCGTGGCATTCACTAAGTCTCTAAGCACCAGACGAGCGACTTCTGGCTCACCATTAAGAAAAAGAGTTATGGCCTCGTCCAGTAGTGCTGCGGCAAATTCTGGATCATTTTTCCCACGTTCGCTGATGGTCTCTTTGTAATCTCTGCTTAACGCCATGAGTTACCTCATCTTCTTTCGCGTCTTGTACTCTTTACTGAGGGCTATGGCCTCATCGATGTCTCTTTGTTGTCGCTTTTTCGTGCCGCCACCCAATAAAACGATCAGTTCATCACCATCTCGTATCAGATAGATCCGATACCCCGGCCCCCAGTCGATACGATATTCACCGATACCTGAAAACCATTTCACCGAAGAGGTAAGCCCCAACTCCAGTCTCGCTTGCGCGACGGCAACCTTTGCCGCAGCCTGTGCATCCAGGCTCTTGAACCATTTCTGGTAAGGGTTAGAACCATCTTCCCTGATGTATTCTAGGATTTTCATACTAAGATAGTAACATAAAAGTTACTTGTTTCAAGGTGGGAAGTTTGGCACTATTTGCTCGGTACAGATACTAAAGAGTGGGAAGGCCTACGCCCCCACCCCCGACTCAAACTCCATCGCCGCCTGCTTCCTCACCTCATCCCGATACTCCTCCCAGGCCTTCCGAATCGCATCCTGCTTGAGAATGAGGTGGTTCACAAAGGTCGTATTCTTCAGCTCGCCAATGGCCTGTGCCGAGGGCACCTTGGAGAAGACATACTCGTGGTTCACCATGTCCTTAAACGCCCCGGCGGACTTACTAGGCATGATGAAGAGGATCTGCAGGTTGAGGGTCTTGCTCAGGTACTCGATCACCGCGCGGGCGCGGATCTCATCCATCTTGGCGAAGGACTCGTCGATGATGACCGAACGCAGGTGGTGGTCGCCGTCGCGGAACTTGAAGGCGGAGCTGATGGCGGCGGCGCGGATGACGTAGGCCGGGGTCTCCAGCTGGCCGCCGGAGCCGGTGCCGTACTGGCTGAGCGCGATGGGCTCGCCGGTGCTGGTGTGCTTGAAGATCTCATAGCGGCGATAGTTGCGGTAGTCGGCGATCTCGGCCAGGCGCGCCTCGGCGGCCTGACGATCGTCGCTCAATAACAAGGCCATGATCTCGTCGCGCACCTTGGACTCGTCGCGGCCGAGGTCGGCGTCGAACAGGTCCTGGCCTTCGCCCAGTCCCTCCATGGCCATGACCGCCTTGAAGAAGTTGTAGTAGCGCTTGTACTGCGGCACCCACTCCCAGCCGAAACTGAAGCGATCGTCGCCGAAGGTGCACACCTCCAGCTCCTCGTTCATGGCGCGCAGGGTGCGCTCGCCGTCCTCGATGGCGGCGTAGAGGCGCTGGCAGAAGCTGGCCGTGAAGGCGTTGTTGACCGCCGACTTGGCATCGTCCAGGCGCGACTCCACGTCGGCCAGGCCGCTGTCCTTTTGCTGCTGGAGCTGGCGGCGGATCTGTCCCAATAGATTACGCAGGTTGTCGACGGTGGCGGAGATGGAGCCGGAGTCCTCTTCACCGTCCTGATTCATGTCGATGCGCTCGTTGGGGCGTGCCTCGGCGTTGTAGTCGCGCAGCAGGGCGTGGAACTGGTCGCGCTCCTTCTGCTGGGTGCGCTTGAGGCCCTCCACCTTGCGCTGGAAGTCGGGCAGCTCTAATGCGGTGGTCGCCGCCTCTTCTTCCAGGCTCTCCACCGCCACGTCCACGGCGTAGTCCTTGCGTAGCACCATGACGGCGTTCAACTGGCGCTTGCGCTCCTCCACCTTCTCGGCGGCCAGGTCCACGTCGGCCTTGACCCGGGCCAGCTCTTCCTGGGCCTGGGTGCGGGCCTGTTCCAGCATGCCCTCGCCGCGGATGAGGTGGGTGCGCTCCTCGTCCAGGGCCTTGAGCTCGGCCTTCACCTCGCCCAGGGCCTGGTCCAGCTCCTTGACGTTGCCCATGTCCAGCGTGGCGATGGAGTCGCGGTGCACGGCGGTCTCGCCCGCCAGGCGGGTGAGGCCCTCGACGCGCTCTTCCAGCGCCTCGCTGCGGAAGGCCATGGCCAGGCGCGAGAGGCCGCGCAGCCTGGCCAGCTCGGCATCGGCCTCGCTCAGCTTGACCTCGACCTGGTTGAGCTCCTCCTCGCGCCGCTTGAGGCGCTGGGCGCGGGCGTTCTTGCCGAAGCTCAGGTCCATCTCCGAGGCGCGGCAGTTGAACATGGCGTAGTTGGCCGAGCCCTGGCCGTCGCGGGTGAGGCCGCGCTTGGTGGCGCGCAGGCCCTCGGCGTCCTCCACCATGCGCACGTTGGCGTAGCTGGCCTGGACATAGGCGCGGGCCACCGGGTGTTCGATCTCGAGCTGGGTGACGATGGAGTCGGCGGGCACGGACTGGCCCTCGACGTCGCGCTGGGCCAGCTGGCCCTGGATCACCTTGGCGTTGGTGCCGGAGGTCTTCTGCAACAGCGAGATGGCCTCGGCCTCGTATTCGGGTTTGACGATGAGGTTGAAGCGGTTGCCGCCCATGTAGCCCTCGATGGCGGCCTGCCACTCCATGTCTTCTATTTCAATCAGGTCGCACAGCACCCTGGCATCGGCCTTGGGCAGCAGCTTGTGCAGGGTCTCCAGCGCCACGGTGACGCCGCGCGGGTAGTCGATGCCGCCGCTGACCTTGATATGGCTGATCTGCTCGCCGAGGGTGCGGCGCTGCTCCTGCAGCTCGCGTTGCCGGTTGCCGAGCTCGGCGGCGAGGCGTTCGATGTGGCTGCCGAGGGACTCCTCGTCGCCGTTCAATAGCTGCTGCAACTGCTGTTGCAGGCGGTCCACGCCGTCGAGCGCGGAGGCCAGTTGCTGGATGAGGGCGCCGTCCAGCTCGGCGGCCTTGGCCAGCTGCGCCAGGCGGGTGGCGAGGGCGTCGATGTCCAGATCCATCAATTGCTTGATCAGCGGCTCGGCCTTGCCCAGGGCGACGGTGGTGCTCTCGTGGCGCTTTAAGAGATCGGCGCCGTCCAGAATCGCCTTCAGGTGCTGGCGGTTGGACTTGAGGGTGTTGAGGCCACCGGCGAGGGCGGCGGCATGGCCGGCGGCCTGCTGCATCAGCTCCTCGATCTGGCGTTCTAAATCATCTTTACGACGGGCGGCATCGTGCTGGCGGCGCTCGCCGTCGATGGTGTGGCGCTTCTCTTCCAGCGCGCGCAGCTGGGCGTCGATCCCCTTGATGCGCTTGG
>JABURT010000100.1 GCA_014762495.1 Gammaproteobacteria bacterium
CTCTCTATGCGTCGGCAACGTCAGATGTGGATAAGATACAGTCCTACCCCCCAACCCAGGCTTTTGGTGAAACCATGAAAACCCAAAACGGCGGTGCCAACCTCTTCCTCATCATCCTGTTACTCGCCATCGGTCCGGCCGGCACATACATCACCCTCGACTGGTACAAGCAAAAAGAAAAACTCGAAGAGCTGGAAAGCTTAAGAAAGATAAAATCACTGGATGGCATCCTGGAAGATGCACTCACCTTTGAGTTCGCCCAGGTCGAGTCCACCTTCCTCGTCGAACACAAAAAGCGATATCCCCGCCCGGAAGGCGGTATGGGCGTCACCAGCGACAAGGTGCATGCCCTCTATTCAGCCGAATACACCTTCACCTTTGGCTATGACACCCAGGACTGGAACTGGTGCTCCAAAATTATCGACCAGAACAAGGGCATCGTTCAGGTGCGGGCCCCCAGGGTGGTCTGGACCAACACCCAGACCTCCATCAACCCGGATGTGGTGGTCACCATCGACGGGATCTTCTACACGGAACTGGAGGCCCAGGTCCAGCAGGACGTCAAGCGTCTCATGACCAAGAAGATCCAGGACAAGGCAAGAAGCTATTTGTCCGATCCGAAACTCAAGTTGAATATCGAAAGGGCCCTGTCGTTCTTCCTGCAACAAACCATGAACGACGCCCATGAAGGCAACCCTATCTCACGGGTCATCATCTCTGATACCTGCGATCAGGATACACAGGCCTAAGATTTGTTAGACATGTGTTCTGATAGAGAACAGACCAAGTTTACTTAAGTAATCCTCTATCTTTGAAACTGGCACCACTTTTCTAACCCGTGTGAAGCACAAAAAAAGAGCCGGTAATGTTTACCGGCTCAAAATCTGGAGGAACACTCACTCAAACTAAAAAGTAATAACTAACACCCAATACCAAAATCACGGTTCTGGTAATTGTTGTAGGCAAATTCCGCATCCACGTGCCCATTCTGTGCCGCACGCTCTAACCAATACAGGCCGGTCTTCTCGGTATATTCATCTTCCAGGTACACCATGCCCAGGGTAAATTGGGCCTGGGTATAACCGCTATCCGCCGCGTATTTAAGCATGCTCTTCGCGCGCTCCAGCTCGGATGCCCCCTTGTTCAGCATGTTGATTGCCTTGTTGTACAGTTTTTCCAGCTGGCGGCTGGACGAGGCCTGCTTGAGACCGGCACTGTAGATTTCAACGGGACTTACCGCGGCATAGCTCACGCTGGACTCACCGGCCTGGACATCGCTGGCACCACCGAGGAAGGCGGAGGTCGACAACAATGTGGCGATGGCCAGTGACATCAGTTTCTTTTGCAGCCCGAGGCCCTTTTTGATGGAAGACGGTTTCGCATATCCGGCTTGCACAAGGATGTCACCAATTCGCTGACCGGACTGCTTCTGAATTTCCAGGGCTTCGTGCAGTTGTGCCTCGGTGATGTCGTTACAGGCGATCAGAAGCTTGCCAAGCTGCAAGGGACTAACACCTTCAAGTTCACTGCCCAGCTTATTCTGAAACGAGAGAATGGCATCCAGCTCGCTCATGCTGAGGTAGCCACGGCGCATCAGGATTTGGCCGAGTTTCTCTCCACTACACTCCTGTTCGCAAAGGGCCATGTCCAGTTCGGTCTGTGTCAGACGCTTGGCCGCAATCAGCATACCGCCCAGTCGTTCACGCTGACCGGCTGCCGATTTCAATATAATTTCCAGGCAGTGATTATCTGTGTGAACAGGCCGCTTCATGCCGACAACAAATCCCAAATTTCCCTTTAATGACTTCTCTTCACGACCTGTATGTGACATTTATCGGTTTCCTCTGCGAATCGATGGTAATAATAAGATAATGTGAACCACTTCACGCTTTAGTTACGACACAATGCTAAGCAAACTACACTCCCAATCATCACAAGTTTGTAAACAATGCTTAAGTGTTTGTAATTATTTATAAAAATTCGATAAGAAATTTGGCGGGGTAAAAAGTGTTGGCTGGATAAAATCGATAGAACTGCTAGCTGCAATGCGACGAGCGGCTGTTACACGGACTTAAGGTTTTTTCATGAGCAGTGTTTTCACTCGCTGGCCGGCGCGACGCTCCGGCGTGTTCGCGGGTAAATACCAGCGCCGTTCATTGAGACGATAGGGAAAGACCAGGATATCCAGCAACAGGCAGTCACGATGGCTGCCTTGCAGGGAGTGAATATTCCCCTCCGACTCGGTGAATCTCACATAGTCACCTATCTCGTACCGCTGATGCCGAAGTACCTCCAGCTCCGTCATCCTCTGCCCCCCTGAGCCCGGGTCGGCCTGATACTGGGTCACCTCCACCGAGCCTGAGAAGACCAGTAATATCCCGCTGCTACCCGGGTGATCATGGATCGGAATGCCTTGCCGCGAAGACAGTCCAATACTACCGACGATCAGCTCATCCGCCGATTCAAACTCACGCCACAGCCACTCAGGTCCTACCGCATCGTTACCGGCACGCGCATCCAGCTGCCGCTGGCTCGACACCAGCTCTTCATATAAACGCGCATGTGACAGATCGGCCTTATCCAGAACGGATGCCACCGATGGCTGTATCGATGATAAGTCCTCGATGGCCCTTTGACATTGGGTCGTAAATTGTAGATGTGACAACATGTGGCCGTTCCTGTTACCGGTCAAATCCTGGTAATAAACGGCAAGGATATCGCGTTTCTTGATCTGCAAATGTCACATCTGTGTAGAAAACGAGTCAGCTTGACCCGAACTAAGTGGGAAGTTGTAGGGTGAATCGTGTCAGGGGGAGAGTTCTCAAACAGTGAAGTCAGATAACTCTTGCGATTATCGACTATGCGCAACACATATCGACTGGGTGCGTCTTGACATTAAACGTCTGAAATATCGTCATAAAATGTAATACGGTTTTTTCCGTCTCTTTTCGACGCATACAGGGCTTTATCCGCAGTCTCAATAGCATCTTCCAGCTCCTGCTCACCAACAAACTGCGCACAACCTATCGACACCGTGATGCCTTGACCTTTGTCGGTCCAACCGGCAACAGTTAGATTTTCAATATTGGCAAGTATAGACTCTGTGACATGCCTGATACCGTTCTTATTCGTGTCTTCAAACAAAATGATGAACTCATCTCCGCCCATTCGGCACAACAAATCCACTTTGCGAATGGATTCTTCCATGACTCTGGCAACTGACTTTAATACTTCGTCTCCAGTCGTATGGCCAACTTTGTCATTGATCGTCTTAAAGTCGTCGACATCAATCATGACAATCCAGAGTTCAGTCTGGCTGCGCCTAGCGCGCTCTATTTCATGCTTGGCAACGGCATAAAACCCTCTGCGATTCGAAAGACCTGTTAATTGATCATGAGTTGCCTCTTCTTTCAGCGCACGCTTATATTCTTCTATCACGGTCGTATCGCGCAATGATACGTTGACGAACCTTCCTCCGGCTTCTTCGAGATATGACAGACTGATATCGACATTTGGCTGGGACCCATCCCTCTTTAGTGCCACGAGTGGCATGTCCCTACCCATGGGACGTAGTGATGGCAGCTCAAAATAACTTTCACGCATCTGCACATGTGAGGAACGGTACTCTTCCGGCATTAAGTTTTCGATTTTCATTCCGTTCAGCTCATCACTGGTATAGCCGAAGAATTGCTCGGCCATTCTATTCGCGCGCACAATCTCACCATTTTCATCAACGGTGAGCATTGCATCGGGAGAATTCTCTAGCAAGCTATCCAGTCGCTTATTCGTCGCCTCAAGTTCTCGGTTGGCTTTAACCAGGCTGGATTGAAAACGTATCAGGCTCATTACACCGAAAACCACAAAAAATACTAAACTTATTTCGCTAACCAGCAAAAACCGCGTGGCATTCCTGGAAAGCTGGTTTGTCCGATGCTTGGTGGCGGCCAAATCGATTTTCGAATAATTCTCAAGCAGTTTGATCGCATCAAGCGCCGGCTTGTCATGCACCTTGACCACATCATCGATCTGATCAACGGTTGCGCCCTGATTGATCATTTCAATAACAATACTCAGATTCCTCTCGTACTCTTTGAACGTCGTCCGAAACTGTTTAATCGCGCCTTTTCTTATGTCATCACCGATTATTGTTTCCAGCTTATCCATCACCGAATTGATTTTATTGAGATCGCGATAGAGTGAATCCTGATATCGCGCCACATCTTTTCTTAACACCAGGTTTTTAAAGTTATGTATAAAGCCTCCATAACCCACGACGCGATGCATTTCCGATAAGGATTCACTAACCTGCGCACTTCTCCTTGCCTGCTCGGCCCATGCATGCTCGACCTTGGTGAAAAGCATGTAACTGACCACGCTAAATCCAATCGTAATTACGATTGCAAAAGACGCGACAACAAATAGATATCTTGTTTTTTTTCGATAGATGAGACTATCCTCTTGAGATATAGGACCCTCTTCAGATACGGCAGCGTCTACCGAATCATCCCTGGCTGAGTTATCGTCACAATATCGAGCAGCAAAAATTTCGACAACATTGTCTCAGACCTTCTCGTCACTCTCTGATTCCCGCTCACTCAACGAATATATCTAATTCAACTGATAAATCTACACGTTTGTATGTAAATTGTATGTAAACACATTCAGCGTGGTAGTTGTGACATCTCCTGTTTTAAGCCCGCATAGTCGATCCAGACAGCCTGAAGTTGCCTGATTGAGATGATTCAGGTAATAGCTTGGGCGAGCTTGTTCACACAACTCTACACTGCCGACGCATGGCATCACACCGGCATGAAGCTATGCCTAATGAAGGCGTACACAACAGAGAGCAGGCGGAAACGAGGACTATAAGCGAGGGATCAATCGCGTAGACTTTCAATAAAGGTACTTAAGGATGGGGCCAGGGCTGGATCGAAGCGTGAAGTGTCAGTGTGTGTGCGTGTCAGGATGGCAGGATGGGATTACTGACCGCCTTCATACACCAGCTTCCAGCCTTCCGGCCCCTTGGACAGGTACACACGCTTTTTCGCCGTCGAATTAAAATTGTTCGACTCGTAGCGTTGTTCAAAATTTACCACCACCAGGGGCTTACCGTTCAGGCCATCCGTGGGATAGGCGAACATTGAGACATCGTCGAACTCCACCCGCTGATAGGACTTGCCGCTGAACACTGCGCGCTTGTACCGTGCCCAACTCTTCTTATCGTGCTTGCGGCTCCAGAAATTACTGGCGTAGTTATCGAGGTACTGTTCGACATCGAGGCTCTCCCAGTCGCGCTGCCACTCGTTGAGTGTCGATAACAACTCATCCTTGCGCGTCACCCATTCATCGCGGCTCAGCCATTCCACTTGCTGGGCAATGACTACCGGCGTGGCGCCGATCTGGATATAGGGGGCAACCGCGTCGAGGTCGAAGTTGGTGAGTACCACGCAGCCCTCTGAGTCGAGCGGTGGGCGGCTGTAGTAGGACTTGTCGGTACCGTGCAGCCAGATGCCGTAGCCGGTCTTGCCCAGGCGCCGGTCCAGCTCGTTGGGGTAGTTGAGTGGGAAGGCACCGGTGCCGTATTTCTCCGGCAGATCGGAATCGGGGCGATAGGAGACCACGAAGTAGACGCCCTCGGGGGTCTTGAGGTCACCGCGGATCTGCTTGTCGCCGATAAGCTTGCCGGTGCTGACATAGAAGTCACGCAACAGGCGCGGGGCCTGTCCCGGCCCAGGATTCTCGTAGACGTAGAGGCGATGCTTGTCCTTGTCGACGAGGATGGCGGTCTTCACCGACTTGCCCAGCATCAGCATCTGCGCCGGCACCCGGTCCTCACCGATGGTTTGCAGGTAGGCCTTGAGACGTGCGTTGGCCTCCTCGCGCAGACGATTGAGCTGTTCTTCCTGTTCCTGGCTCTGACCATCCAGCAGGGGTGAGGCACCGAGATCACTCATGACATGCAGACGGCTCTGCTGGATATCGGCCTTGACCAGGTGGGCGAGGTGAAACTTGGGCGCGCGACGGGTCAGGGCATCGAGTTCATCCAGCGCACGCTGGACCTGGCCGCTTTTGAACAGCACCAGGCCCTTGAGCAAGGAGGCCTCGTAGTCACGTTCATAGACTTCGAGACGATGTTCCAGCCGCTCCAGTACCTGTGCAACTGCCATGTCGCCCAGACGCAGGGCACCGTCGCCGAGCTCGGGCTCATCGAGTACACGATTTAAGGCCACTTGCTGCGAGGTCACCGCCCCGGCCGTGGCCAGACAGGCAATGGAAATGGCGATTGTGATCCAGTGACGCGGTTTCATTCTCTACAGACGCTTTTCTTTCTCTATCTTCCAGCGACCGTCTTCCAGTACAAGCAGGACTTCCTTGTGCTCGCGATCGCTATAGTTCTTGCGCGAATACTTCTGTTTGAATTGTACCGCAATATGCGTGCTGTCAATGATGAAGAATTCAAACTCCGACAAATCGATGCGGATATAGGCGGGCCGGGTCAGACGGACCTTGCGATCATCGACCCACTGCCTGTGTGACTTGCCGGGCGGGGCGTAACCGTCGACATAGGCGTCGACATAGCCCTGCACGTCCTGACCCATCCAGGCCTCGGCCCAGGCATTGATGGCGGCGCGGGCCTTGTCTTCGAGGTTCATCACGGGCGGGACTTCGTCCACGGTACCGGTCTCGTTCTTCGCCAATTTAAGCTGTTCGATCTGGGCCTTGGCGCGGCTGATCTGCTGGTTGAGTTCGCGTAACTGCGCCTCGGCCTGTTCGCGGGCGAGGCTCGCCTCGCGGGCCTCGTCCTGCGCCAGGCGTCGGGCATCAAGTTCGATGCGTAAGCGTGTTTCGGCCTCGGCACGGGCCTCCGACTCCTGGCGGGCGCGGTCCTCGGCATTGGCGCGGGCCTCGCGCTCGGCCTTCACATTGGCCTCGGCACGCTCACGCGACTGGACCGCGTCGCGGGCCCTGGCCTCGGCCTGGTTCAAGGCACGGGAGGCCTTCTCCAGTGCCGCCTCGGCCTGTGCCAGTTTGTCGGCCTGATTGCGATCATAATAGAGTTCGGCCAGATCGCTGGTCGAGCGCTGCGACGCCAGCTCGGCCCCCTGCTCTCGGATCGGCACCAGCGCCTTCATATAATTCTGGCGCGAGAGATTGAGATTGAGCTCGATGAGGTTGTCGTACAGAGCGGCATAGCCGGGATGACTGCGCAGCCCCTGCTCCAGGACCTTGACCGCCTGTTCCGGCTGGTTCTGTTTCACCAGCAGGATGGCAAGGTTGTTATAGAGCTCGGGGGCCTTGGGATAGTCCTCGATCAACTGGCGATAGAGCGAAACGGCTTCGGCCGTTTCACCATCGTCACTTAAGGAGAGGGCCTTGTCGAAGCGGGACTTCAATTCATCGCTGTTAGCCACTGCCAACGTGGGCATCAAAACGAACAAAAGCAGAAATCTATTGATTCTCGATATGGGCACGTTCTTTTCTTATCTGTTGATATTACGGCGGATTATACCAGCGTGGGCGCGATTACTCATTTCCATTTATACCCCTGCTGTGTTGATGCGGGGACACGGGCTGAGGCTATGAGACAAATTGCAGGCTACTGAGTTCGTCAAGTGTGCTTAACCCGTAAACTCCAGTCGCTCCATGAAATAACACAGGCAGTCCTGGCGTATCACACGCTCATCGAGCGTCAGCATGGAGGGCATGACCGGTCGCTTGAGACGGATCTCGTCGTCCACCACCTCGAAATAATGGTTACAGACATCGAGACCCTGTTCGTTCCACGCCTCCAGTAAAGGTGTCCTGTCCCGATTCACATGACCGAGCACCGTGCCCTTTGGCAACTCGGTGAAGTTGAGCCGGTCCAGATCGGGATCGAAGTGAATGTCCGCCCCGGCCGCCTCACCGAAGCTGAAGTTGACCGCCTCCGGGATCTTGATGATGGCCATGGTGTGAAACAGGTGAATGTCCCCCGAAGCCACCGGGTGCTCGGGCATCTCCGACAGGTGCAGGCTGGCGTCGATAAACTCCATGGCATGGGCGATACCCGCCTCCTCGCCGGGCTGGCCGCATTCCACGGTGACCGAGGGACAGAGGTCGGCAAAGGCCATGGAGAGCACGCTATCGGGCTTGGTGAAATAGACCACGGTGCGACCGAATAGGGTCGCCATGTGAAAGAAGGGGGTGGCAAGGCGGTTGATGCAACCATAGTGGGGGTTGCGGCCGGTGTTATTGTGGATATCGATGGCGGCAAAGACCTCTCGCCCGGCCATCTCCTCCAGCACCTTGCGTGTCATGGCGTGTTCGGGGCTGTCGCCCTCGCCCCAGATACGGTTGTAATCGGGCTGGCCGTCCAGACGACGCTGACCCTTTGCGGCGGCGGCGACGTTGCCGATGAACAATGACAGGGCGCGTGGCAACCCGGTGGTTTCATATTTGTTCAGGATGCGCTTGAGCGCCTCCCATCCGGTGTCCTCGTTACCGTGCAGCAAGGCGGAGACGAATACCGGCTCGGGCCGGCGACCGGGCAGATGGATCAGGCTCGGGCCCGGCAGGTACTCGTGTAACTCGGCGGCCGTTCGCTTTTCCAACCCTTCGGGCAGGGCATCGAGTACCGTCAGTTCTACCGGCTCTGCCATCAGGTCTCCCATTCGTGGACCGGCCGCTGGCCGGCCTGGTTTTCGTAATAGGCCCGCATGAGCAGCCCCCAGTCGCGACCGTGACGGGCGACGAAATCGCGCTGCCACTGGGCGCCGTTGCGTCCACTCTCGACACGCCGTTCGATGATGCCGAGGTAATGTGCGCGCTCGGCCTCGTCCAGTCCCTGCCGGGCGAGGCCGGATTCGGCCAGGGGCAGCAGGGTCTCCAGCACCAGCTCACGCAGCCCGCGGCGCGGCTCGCCCAGGCCGGGCCAGCGGATGGGGGCCCGCAGGCCGTAGCGGGCGGCGGCGTAGAAGTTGTCGCGCGCGGTGATAAAATCCAGCTCCGCCTCGGGCGCCTGCTCCGCGCTCGCCAGGGATTCGGCCAGGCCATAGTAAAAGGCGGCATTGGCCATGCCGTCGGCGAGGCTCGGTCCGGCCGGGATGACCCGATGTTCGATGCGAAGATGCGGGCTACCGTCGCCGTCGAATCCGATTAGGGGGCGGTTCCAGCGCCAGATGGTACCGTTGTGCAGGCGCAGATGGTCCATCCGTTCCGGCGCCTCTTCCATGTGTTCGGCCAGCAGGATGGGAAAGTGTTGCTCGTTCTCTTCGAACAGCTCGAACAGGCTCTGGCGGACGTAGCCGCTGCCGAAGCTGACCCGGCGAATGGGACCGAAGGCGGCACCGTCAAATCCGCCCACGTCCACCGCCTGTTCGAACAGGGGGATGCGGGTCTCGGCCCACAGGTCCTTACCGAACAGGTAGGGTGAATTGGCCGCCACCGCCACCACCGGCGCCGAGGCGATGACGGAGGCATTGTAGTAGCGCACCGCGTTCTCGGGCGTTACCTGAAGATGGAGCTGGAACGAAGTGGCGGCCGATTCCAGCATGACGTCGTGGTGTTCCAGGTGCAGATGCTCTTCGCCCTGGATGTCCAGCACCAGCGGGCGGCCCTTGCGCGAACGCAACACCTGCTCATTTAGCGCGCGATAGCGCAGCATGGCCGACATATTTTCCAGGCGCAGGGACGACTCGCGCAGGTTGGCCGGGATCCCGGTCATGAGCAGTCGCGCATCGAGACCCTCGGCGACCTCCTGGCAATGCGCCCAGGTCCCGGCTATTTGTCGTTCGCTGCGAGAGAAGGCGGCATCGCTGAGGGCCACCGGATCGGTGTTGAGTTCGATGTTAAAGCGCGCCAGTTCGGGCGTGACCATGGGATCCTTGAGGCGCTCGAGCAGACGTTCGTTGTCCGCCAACGGCTCCAGTTCGCGATCCAGCAACCAGGTCTCCAGCTCAAAGCCGGCGATGTGCGAGCTGTGGCTGAAACGCCCGGTCTCGAACCACTGCTTGAGCAGATCGGTCTCCTGTTTCAGACGTTTGCCGAAGTGCTCGAAATCCTGTTTACGGAAGCGGCTGTCGTGTATCTCCTGCCCCATCTACTGCCCTTTTTGCCGGGGGTTTTCCCATCATAGGTCTTTGTTGCACTGGAAAAAAGCACCGCGCCTCAGCCGGCCAGCATCGTCTCCAGCTCCCGCAACCTCTCAGGGGTGCCAATGTCCATCCACAATCCGTCATAGAATTCGCCGCCGACCTGGTCCCGGGCCATGGCCTCGCGCAGCAGCGGGGCCAGCGGGAAGGCACCTGCCTCGCAGTCGGCGAAGAGCTCGGGCCGGTAGAGACCGATGCCGCTGAAGGTATAGCGCGGCTCTCCCTCGCTGTGCACGCGTCCGTCCTCGAGGGCGAAATCCCCATCAGGGTGATGCGGCGGATTGTCCACCAGCACCAGATGGGCCAGGCCGTTCGGCGCCGAAGGCAGGCGCTGGTAGGGATAATCGCAATAGACGTCACCATTGATGACGAGAAACGGGTCGCCTCCCAGCAGGGGCAGGGCCCGGTGGATGCCGCCGCCGGTCTCCAGCGCCCGACCCTCGCCCTCGGGCGAATACGCGATGCGGACGCCGTAACCGCTGCCGTCGCCGAGGGCCTGCTCCACCTGCGTGCCGAGGTGGGCATGGTTGATGACCAGTTGGTTAATGCCGGCAGCCGCCAGGGCGCGGATGTGATACTCGATGAGGGCATGGCCGCCTGCGCGGAGCAGGGGCTTGGGGGTGTGATCGGTGAGCGGGCGCATGCGTTCGCCGCGCCCGGCCGCCAGGATCATGGCCTTCATACCGCCGGCGCCTCGCCCAGTTGCGGCATGACCTCCTCTTCGAGGAGCAGCGCCAGCCCCTCCAGGCGGGGATAGTCGTCGGCCACCTGCAGGATATAGTTGAGGGTACGCGGGATGTCGTCGAGATACTGGGCCTTGCCGTCGCGGTGATTGAGGCGGGCGAAGATGCCGCTGGCCTTGAGGTGACGCTGCACGCCCATGAGGTCGAACCAGCTCAGGAACTCGTCGGCACTGACATCTTCCATGTGCGGCAGCTCGGCGACCTCGGCATAGAAGTCCATGACCCAGTCCTCCACTCGCGAGCGCGGCCAGTCGATATAGCAATCGCGCAGCAGCGAGACCAGGTCATAGGTGACCGGACCGTAGACCGCGTCCTGGAAATCGAGAATACCCGGACAGGGCTCGGACACCATGAGGTTGCGCGAATGGTAGTCGCGATGGACGAAGACCCGGGGCTGGGCCAGGGCGTTGTCGGCCAGCAGGTCGAAGGTATCGTCGAGCATGACATGGACATCGTCATCCAGGTCCAGGCCGAGGTGCTTGCCCAGCAGCCATTCGCGAAACAACTCCATCTCGCGATACAGGAGTACATCATTATAAGGGGGCAATTGACTGATGGCGGGGTCGTGGCTCCTGTGCAGGGT
>JABURT010000106.1 GCA_014762495.1 Gammaproteobacteria bacterium
ATCGACGCCGCCGACTATGTCGGCCCGGCGGTGAACTACGACCTCGGCTTCCACCAGGTGACCAAGTACATCCTGTTCGGACCACCCGGGACCATGTCCATCTACCAGCCCGTCGACCTCATGGACCTGACCGTGAACATGCGCGCCTGGAAGCGCCTGTCTCCGAAGATGCAACAGTTCGTCGAGGAGCAGGTCTACGTCTACTCGCGTGATCACTTTGTCGCCATTCAGAAGCGCAATGTCGCCGCCATGGAGAAGTTCAAGGAGGCCGGTTCAACCGTCTCGCGTCTCAGTGCCGAGGATGTCGACCGCTTCCGCAAGGCGGCGATCCCGATCTGGTTCAAGTGGGCGAAGAAGAATGCCGATGCCTCGGCCGTCTTCAAGATGCACCTGGACTATATGCTCAACGAGACCATGGGGTATATCACCCCGGAAGATATCAAGGGCCATAGCCTGTAGTTTGAAGCGCGGGGCCGCGTCGACGTGTTGCGTCGGCCCGGCCCCACTTCAGTTGTTGTATTGGGAGTATTGCCCCATGTCCGATTTACAAGGTTTTGGATTCGTCCTGCCGCACTGGCTCTACTGGGGCTGGCTGGCCGTCATGCCTCTGGTGATGATGTATATGGCTCGGCGTGAAGCGCAGAGGCGTCCACAACAAGCCATTCCCGATGAGGAGACCGCACTGGATATCCTCGCCGAAGAAGACCCGGTGCAACAGGACAACGGTAATCGCGTCACTCGTGTCATTGACTGGATCAGTGACAAGTCCGGCGTCTTCGTCGCCTTCTGGACCGTTAATGCCGTGGTTATCTACTTCTATGAAGTGGTCATGCGCTACCTGTTTAATATGCCCACCATCTGGGTTCATGAGGCCTCATACCTGCTGTTCGGTATGCAGTATCTGCTGGCCGGTGGCTTCGCCATGCTATATGGCGCCCATGTTCGGGTGGACATTATCTATGTGAAACTTCCCCCTCGTGGCCGCGTCGGCATGGATATCTTCACCTCCATCTTTTTCTTTATCTTCGCCCTCGCCCTGTGTGCCACTTCATGGCACTTCTTCACCGACTCCTACCAGATGGGCGAGGTGACCATGGAGACCTGGGGCATCCAGCACTGGCCGGTGAAGATGATGATGTTCCTGGGATCGGCACTGATCCTGATGGCCGGGGTCTCCAAACTGATTAAGGACCTGCGTCTGTTCATCAAAATGGGAGAGGCGCAGTCATGAGTTCACAAGCCGTCGCTTCAAACAATTCTTCACGCTTCTGGACCTGGGCCCTGATCATCACCTCAGCGGTGGTGCTGTTTATCGTCGCCATCGAGCTGATCAACATCGCCTTCTACGACCCTTATGAAGACGAGTACTTCCTGTTCCGTACCGCCGGCATGCTGGCCGAGACAGACATCGCGACCCTGACCTGGGTCATGTTCGGGACCCTGCTGGTATTCCTCATGTTGGGCCTGCCCTTGGCCTTTGTGACCGGCGGGCTTGGGGTGGTGTTCATCTATCTGATCGGCGATCAGACCATGCTCAACATCATCCCCTCGCGTATCTTCCCGATGATGACCAACTCGGATCTGGCCGCCATTCCCCTGTTTATCTTCATGGCCTCGATGCTGGAGCGTGCCGGGCTTATCGAGGAGATGTTCGATGTGGTCTACAAGTGGATGGGCGGGCTGCATGGCGGACTGGCGGCCGCCACCATCCTCGCCTCTACCATTCTCGCGGCCATGGTTGGCGTCATCGGCGCCGCGGTAGTCACCATGGGCATCATCGCCCTGCCGGCCATGCTCAAGCGTCACTACAACCATGAGATCGCGCTGGGCTCGATCATGGCCGGCGGTACCCTGGGCATACTCATACCGCCCTCCATCCTTGCCATCCTCTACGCGGTGGTGGCGCAGCAGTCAGTGGGCGAACTCTACCTGGGCGCCATCCTGCCCGGCCTGCTGTTGTCGGCCATGTACATGGGTTATGTCCTCATACGTGCCCGACTCAACCCGCAGCTGGGTCCGGCCATGCCAACGGAAGAGCATATCTCGATGGCGGCGAAGATCCGCCTGCTGGGTAATCTGGCCGCGCCGCTGATCCTGGTGTTCCTGGTACTGGGACTGCTGTTCGGTGGTATCGCCACTCCGGTAGAGGCAGCCGGGATCGGTTCCTTTGGTGCCATCATCGTCGCCATCATGCACAAGCGCTTTAACATCGAGTCGCTGCGCGAGGCCTCGGTTACCACGGTCAAGGCCTCGGCCATGGTGCTGTGGATCATCTTCGGGGCCTCCATCTTCGTCGGCTTCTACATCCTGCAGGGCGGCCAGGCCTTTATCACCGAGACCCTGCTCGGCACCGGGCTCTCGCCCTACGGCATCCTGATCCTGATGATGCTGTTGCTGGTGATCCTGGGCATGTTCCTGGACTGGGTCGGGATCCTGCTGCTGGCGGTGCCCATCTTTGTGCCCATCATCAAGTCGCTCACCTTCGACGGGCTGTTTGGCTTACCCGGTGTCGATGCCGATCACGTGGCACTGTGGTTCGGTGTGCTCTACCTGGTGAATATGCAGATGTCGTTTATCAGTCCACCCTTCGGTTATGCGCTGTTCTATATCCGCGGGGTATGTCCGCCCGAGATCAGTATGGCGACCATCTTCCGATCCTCACTGGTGTTCCTGGGTCTACAGACCGTGGGCCTGGTGATGGTGCTGCTGTTCCCGGCACTGGCGACCTGGCTGCCCGATCTGGCCTATGGCCGGTAATACCACTATCATGCCCCGTCTATCGAGGCGGGGCCTGTCGACACAATCAGAGAGCCAGTGACGAGGAAGATGCATGAGCCTGTATGGCGATCAGGAACAGACATTTAGCGTTAATAGAGAGGGCTTGTTACGAGAGCTGGACAAGATCCTGCCCGACGATGCCCTGCTCTATGAACGTGAGGACCTGACGCCTTATGAATGCGACGGCCTGTCGGCCTATCGTCAGTTACCCATGGTAGTGGCCATTCCGTCCACCATCGATCAGGTACAGGCGATCATGCGCATCTGCTACGAGCGGGATGTGCCGGTGGTGGCGCGCGGAGCAGGCACCGGCCTCTCCGGAGGCGCCCTGCCGCACCATCAAGGGGTGTTGCTGTCGCTGGCGCGTTTCAAATCCATTCTCGATATCGATACCAGGAACCGCACGGCCGTGGTTCAGCCAGGGGTGCGCAACCTTGCCATCACCGAGGCCGCCGCGCGTCACCGGCTTTACTACGCGCCGGACCCATCCTCGCAGATCGCCTGCAGCATCGGCGGCAACGTGGCGGAGAACTCCGGTGGCGTACATTGCCTTAAGTACGGGCTTACCGTGCACAACATTCTCAAATTAAAGATGGTTACCGTAGAGGGTGAGTTGATCACCATCGGCTCCGATGCCCTCGATAGTGCGGGCTACGACCTGCTCGCACTCATGACCGGTTCGGAGGGCATGTTGGGCGTCATCGTCGAGGTCACGGTGAAACTGTTGCCGACGCCGGAGCGGGCCCAGGTGATTCTGGCCGCCTTCGACGACGTGGAAAAGGCCGGCGCCGCGGTGGGCGATATCATCGCCGAGGGGATCATCCCCGCCGGTCTGGAAATGATGGACCGGCTCGCCATCCAGGCCGCGGAGGACTTCGTCCACGCCGGCTATCCGCTGGATGCCGAGGCCATCCTGTTATGCGAGGTTGACGGCACCAACGAGGAGGTCTCCGACCATATCGCCGCTGTGCGTAATGTTCTCACTCGCAGCGGCGCCACCGAGGTGCGTACCGCGCGTGACGAGGCCGAGCGCGCCAACTTCTGGCAGGGCCGCAAGGCCGCCTTCCCGGCCGTCGGCCGCATCTCACCCGACTACTATTGCATGGACGGCACCATCCCGCGCAAACACCTACCTGAGGTCTTGAGGGGGATCAGCGAGCTGTCGCAGGAATATGGCCTGCGGGTAGCCAATGTCTTCCATGCCGGCGATGGCAATCTGCATCCCCTGATCCTCTACGATGCCAATCGCGAGGGCGAGCTGGAGAAGACCGAGGCCTTCGGCGGCAAGATACTGGAGCTCTGTGTCGAAGTGGGCGGTACCATTACCGGCGAGCACGGCGTCGGCATGGAGAAGATCAATCAAATGTGCGTGCAATTTCAAAGTGCCGAGCTGACCCAGTTCCATGCCGTCAAACATGCCTTTGACGAAAAGGGCCTGCTCAATCCCGGTAAGGCCGTTCCTACCCTGCACCGCTGCGCCGAATTCGGAGCCATGCACGTCCACCACGGCAAGCTGCCGTTTCCAGAGCTGGAGCGTTTCTAACATGGGCGATCTCACCCAGTCACTCGTAGAGCGGGTCAGCGATGCCATGCGCGGCAAGCGTGCACTCAATATCGTTGGTGGCAACAGCAAAACCTTCTACGGCCAGGCCGCCAGGGGCGAAGCCCTCGAGGTGGCGTCTCACCGTGGAATCCTCAACTACGCGCCCACCGAGCTGGTGGCCACGGTTCGGGCCGGCACACCTCTGTCCGAACTGGAACAGGTGCTGGCCGAGAACCAGCAGAGGCTCCCCTTCGAACCGCCCCACTTCGGCGAATCCGCCACCGTCGGTGGAACCGTCGCCTGCAATTTTTCCGGGCCTCGCCGACCCTACGCCGGGGCGGTGCGCGACCATGTACTCGGGGTCAGGATCATCAATGGTAAGGGCGAGGTATTGAGCTTTGGCGGCGAGGTCATGAAGAACGTTGCCGGGTATGACATCTCACGTCTGATGAGCGGTGCGCTCGGCACACTGGGTGTACTGCTCGAGGTCTCCTTTAAGGTCATCCCGATGGCGGAGCATGAAATCACCCTGTACCGATCCTGCACCATCGACACCGCCATCGACACCATGAACCAGTGGGCGGGACGCCCCTACCCCATCAGCGCCGCGGCCTTCGACGGTGAGAACCTGTACATGCGTTTTTCCGGCAGCCACAGCGCGGTCGAGGCGTCACGTCTCAAGTTCGGCGGCGAGACGATGGACGATGGTGTGGCATTCTGGCAGCGACTCAAGGAACACCAGCATGGCTTTTTCCAGGGAGAGGGGCCGTTGTGGCGTCTCTCACTGCCTCCGGCCGCGGCACCGCTGAAACTAGCCGGAAAACAACTCATCGACTGGGGCGGCGCGCAGCGCTGGTACCGTGGCGATGCCGAGGCAAGCACCATACGGCGTCTGACCCGCGAGGCCGGCGGTCATGCAGTCCTGTTTCGTGGTGGTGATCGCAGCCTGGCCTTCCCGCCGCTGGACCCGGTATTGCTGCGCCTGCATGAAAAACTGAAGCAGGCCATGGACCCTGAAGGGATCCTCAATCCCGGCCGACTTTACGCCGAGCTATAGAGTAAGGCTAATGCAGACGCGCATACCCGACTCATTATTGAATACGCCACAGGGCCAGGAGGCCGATGCCATCCTGCGTCGCTGTGTCCACTGCGGATTCTGTACCGCCACCTGTCCCACCTACCAGCTACTGGGTGATGAGCTCGACGGTCCGCGCGGACGTATCTACCTGGTCAAGCAACTGCTGGAGGGCCGCGAGGTCACGCGCAAGACCCAGGTCCACCTCGACCGTTGTCTCACCTGCCGCGCCTGTGAGACCACCTGCCCCTCCGGCGTGGTCTACCATCGACTGGCGGACATCGGCCGCGAACGTCTCGAGCAAGCAGTCTCGCGCCCCTGGCGGGAAAGGCTGATGCGATTCGCACTGCGTAACATTCTGCCCTATCGAAACCGATTCTCGCCCCTGGTGAAGCTGGGGCGCCTGGTCTCACCCCTGCTGCCGTCTTCTCTCAAGTCCAAGATACCGCCCAGGCAGACCAGTCTCCCCTGGCCCGCCCAAGCACATCAACGCAGCATGCTTATACTCGATGCCTGCGTCCAGGCCGACGGCGCGCCCAATACCAACGCCAGCGCCGCTCGAGTGCTCGACCGACTCGGAGTACAGCTCATAGATGCCGCACAGGCCGGCTGTTGCGGCGCGGTAAGCTATCACCTCGCGCAGGTCGAGGAAGGCAAGGGATTCATGCGCGCCAATATCGACGCCTGGTGGCCATACATCGAGTCCGGGGCCGAGGCCATCGTTATCACCGCCAGCGGCTGCGGGGCGATGGTGAAGGAGTACGGCGCGGTCCTGCAACACGATCCGGACTATGCCGACAGGGCGAAGCGGGTATCGGAGCTGTGCAAGGACATCAGCGAAGTCTTGCAGACAGAAGACCTTTCCGCCTTGCGGCCCCAAAGCCGGGGCACCCGCGTGGCCTTCCATTCCCCCTGCACCCTGCAACACGGTCAGCAGATACGCGGGGGTGTGGAAGGCATCCTGCAAAAGTCCGGTTATGAACTGAGCCCGGTACCGGATGCCCATTTGTGCTGTGGCTCGGCAGGGACCTATTCGATCTTGCAAAATCGGCTCGCCCGTCAATTATTGGAGAACAAGCTCGCGGCCCTGCAATCCGGTGAGCCGGAGGTGATCGCCACCGCCAATATCGGTTGTCATCTGCATCTGCAAAGCGGTACATCGCTGCCTGTAAAACACTGGATTGAGTTGCTGGAGGAGGCCCTGCCGGGCAAGTGAGATTCAGGCTATCGTTCGCGAGACAAAGAACGGCGTCTATCCGCAATAACCGAGAGAACCAGACCGATCACACAACACAGGTAATCGTCATGAGTGAACGCATCGAGATCGACGGACTGCAGATCGCAGACTCGCTTTATGAACTGGTCAAGAACGAGATTGCGCCGGGGACGGGCGTGCAATGCGACGAGGCCTGGGCCGGATTTGCCCAAATCGTACGCGAGCTGACACCACTCAACCGCGCCCTGCTTTCCCGGCGCGACGAGTTGCAGTCGCAGATCGATGCCTGGCACCTCGAGCGCAAGGGCCAGTCCCACGATGCGGCAGCCTACATGGCCTTTCTCAAACAGATCGGCTATCTCCAGGAACCGCCCGCCGACTTTCAGATCGGTACCGAGAATGTCGATGCCGAGATCGCCACTACCGCCGGTCCACAACTGGTAGTCCCTGTCAGTAACGCTCGCTATGCCCTCAATGCCTGCAATGCGCGCTGGGGCAGCCTGTTTGATGCGCTCTATGGCACCGACGCCATCGACGAAGACGATGGCGCCGAGAGGAAAGGGCACTTTAACCCGGTGCGCGGTGCCCGGGTCATCGCCTATGCCAAGGCCTTTCTCGACGATGCGGCCCCCCTGCAAGACGGCAGTTATGCCGACGCCATCGCCTACAACGTCCGCGATGGGGAATTCAGGGTTATGCTTTCAAGCGGTCAGCAGACCGGCCTCAAGGACCCGTCACAGTTTCGTGGTTACCAGCAGGACCGGGACGGCAACGTCAATTCACTGTTACTGAAGAACAACAGCCTGCACATCGAGATCCATTTCAATACCGATCACCCGATCCATCAACTGCACCCTACCGGGATTCGTGACATCTACCTGGAGGCGGCCGTCTCCACCATCATGGACTGCGAAGACTCGGTGGCGGCCGTCGATGCCGACGACAAGGTCAACGTCTATCGTAATTGGCTCGGACTAATGAAGGGGGACCTCGAAGCCAGCTTTGAAAAAGGTGGGCGCAGCCTGACCCGGCGTCTCAATCCCGATCGCCGCTATCTCTCACCGGAGGGTCGCTATTTCGAGATCCCCGGCCGTAGCCTGATGCTAATACGCAATGTCGGCCACCTCATGACTACCGACGCGGTGCTCGACCAGGAAGGTGAGGAGGTTTTCGAGGGGCTGCTCGATGCCTTCATCACGAGTTATGCCGCCCTGCACGATATACAGGGCAACTCCCTCTTCCCCAACAGTCGTACCGGCAGCGTCTATATCGTCAAACCCAAGCAACACGGCCCCGATGAAGTCGCCTTTACCGTCGACTTATTCGCGCGGATCGAGGCCATACTCAAGCTGGCACCGAACACGCTAAAGCTCGGCATCATGGACGAGGAGCGCCGTACCACCCTCAATCTCAAGGCATGTATTCGCGAGGCTAGGGAACGCTGTATCTTCATTAACACAGGCTTTCTGGATCGCACCGGCGATGAAATCCACACCTCAATGGAGGCCGGTCCCATGTTACGTAAGAGCGACATGAAAGAGTCACGCTGGCTCAAGGCCTATGAACAGTGGAACGTAGACACGGGCCTTGCCTGCGGCTTCAGTGGACGGGCCCAGATCGGCAAGGGCATGTGGACCATGCCCGATCGCATGTCCGCCATGATGCAAAGCAAGCAGGTGCACCCGGAGGCAGGCGCCAACACCGCCTGGGTTCCATCCCCCACCGCCGCCACCCTGCACGCCATCCACTATCACCGGGTCTGCGTACGCGAGGTCCAGCAGTCCTTGATGCAACGCACGCCGGCCAGCCCGGACGACCTGCTCGCCATCCCCGTGGTCGAACAGCCTGACTGGACTGACGAAGCGATACAGGAGGAGCTGGACAATAATATTCAGGGTCTTCTGGGCTACGTGGTGCGTTGGGTGGATCAGGGCGAAGGGGCCTCCAAGGTCCCCGACATCAATAATATTGGCCTGATGGAAGACCGCGCCACCCTGCGTATCTCCAGTCAGCACGTTGCCAACTGGCTACATCACGGTATCGTCAACGAAGAGCAGGTGATGGAAAGCCTGAGGCGTATGGGACAAATGGTGGATCGCCAGAATATTGGCGCCAGTCATTACATCAACATGTCGCCCAATTACATCAGCCTGGCCTTTCAGGCGGCGCAGGATATGATCTTCCATGGTCGACAGGTACCCAATGGCTACACCGAGCCGACCCTGCATCGGCGCCGGCGTGAGCTGAAGCGGGCACTGGGCGGGTGAGGCGCCTGTGTATGCGGCGCTGTATACAATTTTCGCCATGAACGACAGAAATGGCTTAAGAATCGGATGCGGGAGACCGATAATCTTGTAACAACTGATAGGTATGGGCATTCTAGAACGACCCTGGTCGAGTAAGGAAACTGGAGATGAAACGTAACGTCAGTAATTTGGACCGAACTGTTCGCATCATCGTTGGTGTCGCCTGTTGTTATTTCGTACTCTTTCCCACACCGGTATTGACCAATGAGGTGCTGCTCATCTTTCTGGGTAGCTTTGGTCTTCTAAACCTTTACAGCGCTGTGTTTTCATACTGCCCCATCTATGCGATGGCCGATATCAGCACCTATAGGCAGCCACAAGACGAGTCATGAGCTTAAAGCTAAAGCTGGTATTATCATTTGTCCTGGTGGCATCAATTGGTCTGGCCTTTAGCGTCGCGACCATCTACCAAAGTTCCATAACCGCGTTTCACTCCAACTACCAGGTCCTGTTGCAAGAGCTGGCCCAGGATATTTTGCAGCAGCCACAGGAGGCTGAACTCCTTAACGGCAACTCCTATGCTGTCTTCCGTCAGTCCAGAAGTGGAAATCTTGAGCCCCTGCTCAATACTCAGCAGCTTGACCCCGGTCAGTATTTTGAGTCTGAAACGGGCCCGGATAAGGTCGTGTTGCCGTTGTCCAGAAACAAGTATCAATGGTATGCGAGTGAAAGAAATGAACAGGGCCAACGTATAATTATACTACACCGTAGCCAGCCATATAATTTCAGCACTTTTTTTACTGACTATGGCACGGAAATTTCCATCATTATCTTATTTACCATTTGGCTCGTTTTCTGGGCTGCTTTAATTGTCTACTCACTGATAAACAAAATTAACCATCAAAAAGAACAACTTGAATCCCAGGCATCTGAACTCAATCAGAAAAGCGAGGAAGCGATAGAAACGACTCGCACCAAGAGCAAGTTTCTTGCAAATATCAGCCATGAGATGCGCACACCTCTGACGGCTATTATCGGCTACTCGGAAACTCTTCTGCATAGCGATCAACCTATGCAGGAACGATTGAGTTCAATCAACACCATCATACGCAATGGCAATCACCTGTTGTCACTCATCAATGACCTGCTCGATTTATCCAAGATTGAGGCCGGCAAATTCGAGGTCGAATCTATCCCTGTCAACATTACACAAATCATGCAAGATATTGAGTCTCTCTTCATACAACAGGCAAAGACAAAGGGTATAGAATTAAAGCTGAATTACCACTTCCCTATCCCTGAAACGATACATTCCGATCCTGTCAGATTAAAACAGATCATCATCAACCTCGTGAGCAATGCACTTAAGTTTACGAAGTCCGGTTATATACACATTGACATCAAACAACTTGATAAAAATACATTACAAATTCAGGTCGAAGACACCGGTGTGGGTATGACCAAGGAGCAGATCTCGAAGATTTTCCAGGATTATGCCCAGGCGGAATCCTCGACCACACGCAAGTACGGAGGCACCGGACTCGGATTGTCGCTTTCGAAACTTCTGTCAAATATGCTGGGCGGGGATATCACCGTATCCAGCCTGCCCGGTCTTGGCAGTATATTCAGTCTTACCGTCGCATGCGGAGATACCTCGGATTCACGCCAGCTGAATCAAGTTGAGCTCAAGGCAACTCAGAGTGAACAACAGCTGGTACCGAGTATTACCCAGAAACTCAAGGGAAGCATCCTGCTGGCAGAGGACAACCCCGATAATCAGCACCTTTTCTCCATGTACCTGAAACGTTTTGGTGTCAAGACCGATGTCGTTCACAACGGGCAGCAGGCCATCGAGTATGCCCTGCGTACAGATTATGATCTGATACTCATGGACATGCAGATGCCGATTATGGACGGTGTCGAGGCCACGCATGATTTGCGCAGTAAGGGAGTCAATACACCTATCATCGCACTGACCGCAAGTACCCTGGAAGATGACATGGAGGAATTCTTCTCGGCGGGCTGTACCGACTATTTATCCAAACCTATAAAACGCGAACGGCTCTACGAACTGTGTAGTCAGTACCTGCAAGCGGATATTCAGGGTGAGACATTGTCGCCCATGCATTCTAGTGTGCTGGAGGAAGACCCGGACTTTATCGATCTCGTAGCACGGTTCGCCAGACGCCTGCCCGAGACCATAGAACGTTTTCGCTCACTATGCGAAGCCAAGGAATATTCAATACTGGCCAAGGAAGCCCATGACCTCAAGGGGGTCGGCGGCAATATGGGCTATGCCGAGGTCTCGGAACTGGCCGGAAAGCTCGAATTCCAGATTGCCAACAAAAATGCTGCCGAAACCCTGCATCTCATCAATCAACTCAATGTCATGCACCAACAAATCGAGCAGGGTCTGGAAAAATTCGCGAAATCCTGAATTCGTCATTTCCGGCTATTTTCACCACGCTTCCTTTACTATTTAAAAATATTGACTATTTTGTACAGAAATTTGTGCTTTTCGTTCAGCCATATTCACGA
>JABURT010000043.1 GCA_014762495.1 Gammaproteobacteria bacterium
TCCCCGATTTGAAAATCCAAATGATCAGGTTGTTCGAGATTAGGGAAGATGCCACCAAGCAATATCCATCTCTCGCTGTAGGCAATAATGTGATGCAGCCGAATCGCAATGAGTTCAATAATGCCATTGCACTTGCATTGAATGAACTGCGTGAAGAAGGCCTACAGAGGAAACAGCCGAAACTCTATGCCGAGTTTATACAGGCCCGACACCTGTGGACTCAGGTGCTCTCCAATTTCCGGCTCTATCTGGCGAACAGAGTGGGATCATTTAATGAAGAGTCTCTGCCCATACAGGAAAAAGCAATCGAGACCATGTATGACGAGCTGCGAATGCAGTTAAAACAACTCGAAAGATTTGATAAGCAAGGCAAGCTTGGTTTTCAAGCAAGCGAGTCTCTCGCCAATATGTTGCGTACCGGTGAAAACTGGTACCAGGGTTTTCTTCTGGTCAAGGAGATCCATCACGCAGAAGACTGGCGAGTTGACTCCAAGATCATGCGCGAAGAGATTGTGCCGCTCATTAATAGGATTTCAGAGGTGTTGTCCGAGCTTGAAACGGATTTGAATGAGGTGTCTGCTCGTGACGTCAACACCCTGCTGGATTCAATACGTACATTGAGCGGGGCCTTATTGTGGTCAGCGGCTTCGCTGCTATTACTTCTACTAATTATTTATATTTCGACTGAACGAATGGTATTCAGACCTATCGCCACATTGGTCAGGGCATTGAAGGCCCAGGGTGAGGGTCAGGAGCGCGTTGTTCTGCCCAGTGTCCGTTCGAGGGAAACAGAAGAGTTGATGGATTCTTTTCGCGAGATGTCGCGACGTATACAGCACAGGCAGAATGATCTTGAGTACCAGGCCTTGCACGATGCGTTGACATCACTACCCAACCGGACATTGCTGCACGAACGTATGGAACATCAACTGCAGTTGGCTAAACGTGAGGAGTCGTCTCTTTCGCTGCTCATTATCGATCTGGATCAATTTAAGGATATTAACGATACACTTGGACATCATATCGGGGACCAAATCCTGGTGGATGTTGGTGCGCGTTTTACGACGGTATTGAGAGAGATAGATACCGTTGCACGTCTGGGAGGGGATGAGTTTGCCATCATGCTGCCCGACGCAGATGAAGAGGCCGCTACGGCCGTATGTAAGAAACTGCAAGAGGTGGTTGAAGATGTATTTACCGTCAACCAGGTACAACTTTATGTCGGCATGAGTATCGGCGTGGCCTGTTACCCTCAGCATGGAGAAGACGTAACCAGCCTGATCCAGCATGCCGATGTCGCCATGTATGATGCCAAGCACAATAAACTCGGTTGCGCGGTCTATAACGTGGAAGCCGACAAGTACAGTATTACCCGGTTGGGGCTCATTAATGATCTACGTGATGCCATCGAGAACGACAAGCTTGAACTTTACTATCAATCACTGGTGAACGCCGTATCGGGCGATACCGTGGGTGTGGAAGCACTGTTGCGCTGGCAGCACCCTGTACAAGGGTCCCTGTCGCCGGTAGAGGTAGTGGAGCTGGCTGAACACACCGGATTGATCAACCCTCTGACCTACTGGGTGGTCGATAAGGCCATGCAACAGGGACAATCAATATTTGGTGATAGTTCTCAGTTTATTTCCATCAATATTTCTGTTTACAACCTCAAGGATCCGGAGTTTGTGCAGCGCATTCGTGATATTCAGGCCAAACATTATATGAGTACAACGCACTTGATGTTTGAGATTACCGAAAGCGCAATGATGGCCAATCCAGTTCATGCCACCCGTACACTGATTCAGCTTGACAACATGGGCATAAAGCTGGCAATTGATGACTTTGGTACCGGGTTTTCATCCCTGGCTTATCTTAAACAATTACCCGTGGATGAACTGAAGATTGATAAATCCTTTGTGATGGGCATGCAATACAATATCAGTGACGAGGTGATAGTAAGATCAACCATCGAACTCGCACATAACCTGGGGCTCAAGGTCATTGCAGAAGGTGTGGAGAATAACGAGATCGTGGAGCGCCTGAGGGAATTCGGCTGCGATACCCTGCAGGGTTATTTTTATAGCCGACCCCAGCCCTTGCGGGAACTTCAGGAGTGGTTGGGAAACACAAAACCAAGAGCGAAATGACGAAAGCTGACAACACTCCCAGTCAGCGGATTGTTGTCGTATAGTTGCGACGTGTTGCTTTGCCATCCCTCATGCATCGATTTCGTTTCTCCTGCTACCATGGCTTCAAAATTTTTTAGAACTTCGTCATAAAAAGGTCACCTCATCAGAGGGGGCCTTTTGTGTTTATGGCGTGTCCGAGAGGATTGATTCGGGCCGTCCATGGCCCTCACCCCTACGGGGCGCACTATCCGTGCGTCCGAATCGGCTGTCCTCGGCTTTGTCTCCTGAGTCGCCCTAACTCCTACTTCCCTGTAGTCGTGCCGATTCGTCGAACGAAGGTTCACCTCCTGGGGCAACACCTGAAAATAAAAAAGCCCGCATTTTGTGCACGGGACCATAATATGACCACGAATTGGAACGATAATTTGGCCATTTTGGTATGTTCCGGGCCAGAAACCGGCCCAGAACATTCATTACACACTCTACAGCCTGTCTAGAGGGCTGAGTGTGTTCTGCTCTGCTTTCACAATATGCGTATATATCATTGTGGTATTGATGTGCTTGTGCCCCAGGAGCGTCTGTATCGTTCTCAAATCTGTTCCATTCTGGAGTAAATGTGTCGCGAAACAGTGCCGTAAAGTGTGCACACTGGCATGCTTGGCGATTTGGGTCTTCGCCAGAGCTCGTTTAAAGGCCCTTTGCGGGGTTGAGGTGGAACAATGCCATCGCACCCACTGCCCTGTCTGAGGCCATCGACGCAGTGCCGTAGAGGCAAATACATATTGCCAGGCATGGGACTGTGCGACCTTGGGGTATTTCTTGTGCATCGCACCTGGCAATGGGGCCAACCCGCCTCCCTGCAGGCAATCTTTCTTGTGTTGTTCCAGAACCTTGAGAATATGGTGGCGGAGAGGTTGCACCAATCTTTGAGGTAACAATGTCGTGCGATCTTTGCCTCCTTTTCCCTGCCGCACGGTGATAGTTCTCATATCAAAGTCGATATCCTTGACGCGAAGTTGACAGCACTCGCTCACACGCATCCCGGTACCATAAATTAGCTCTGCCATGAGACGAGTCATTCCCGTCATATGGGAAAGGATCTCACGCACTTCATTTACACTCAGAACGGTTGGTAGGAAGCGTTTTCGTTTGGCTCTGGCGAGGTTATCCAACCAGCCTGGATCCAAATCCAGAACGTGCTTATACATAAAGATGAGGGCATTGAGAGCCTGTGATTGGGAACTGGCTGATAGGTGTCTATACCTGACTAGATAGTTCAGAAATGCCTCAATTTCTGATTTTCCCATTTCTCTGGGATGACGTTTTTTGTGGAAGAGGATGAATTGACGGCACCAGTATGCATAGCTACTGGCAGTGCGGGGGCTGTAATGACGACGCATACAGGCGAGCTTTATCTGCTCTAAGAGCTTAGGTTTTTTGTGGGTGGGGTGTGCGTTCGAACCCCATAATTTAACCTCCGTTTTAAAAAAAGTGGGAGACTATGAGAAGGAGTTGCAAATTGCAATATTTTGTCCGTATATGTCGATATTGATAACGAGACTCGATTCACATAATGTATTGAAGAATCGTAGATTTTTGTCGACAAATAATGATTTACAAACTTATCTATATGGACCCGAAGGGGTCCGTATAGTAACTGTTATGTGTATTTAAGATGAAACCCACAGACAAAGAACTGACCGAATATTTAGGTAAACAAATAGCATGGGCCGCATTGGGCCAAAACAAAATTGAAGTTATTAATTATAAAAACAAATATTATTGTGCTAAGTGTTACACGAATAGCAAAGAAGTCATTGAATTAAGGCCAATTAGAGATGAATCGCCTTTATTTAACTGCCCGTATTGTTCTGAGATAAAACGATATGTCAAAAACACATAACAAGTCATTAGTGAGGGACTAAATAAGTCGCTGCGCGCCTTATTTGGCCCCACAATTCTTACGTTAGGTAACCAATGCTTACGAATTCTGAAATGATGTACAAAGTGGTACCTACAAAGCATCCCATTAGGCTTGTCTATGGAATACTGATTTTTATTCTTGGGCTGTACTGGCTAAATAGTGATGGAGAGTATATTTTCCTTTACGGTTTAACTTTTGTTATTAGTTTTGTAACGGCTTTAGGTATATCCGATCTGACTTTGTATTTATTTAAGAAAGTTAGACCCAATGTTTACACGGCCTTTAGTTTTGTTGTTTCCACATCATATATATTAGCAACTGCATATATAAACAACTCGGATATGTTTGGTGTATTTTTAATATATTATAAATTAGGTGTATATATATCCATCGGTGTTATTGGTAATTTTTTATTCATGGAAAAAGTAGAGAAACAAAATAACCTAACAATTAGTTCAAAAGAAGGACGCCGCTAAAGCCGCGGCGCCATTTAACTATCACGTTAGAGCTAGTAATAATGAGTGATATTAAACGAAGAAAAGGATTTACTGCATTGTCAGTAATTATGGCGATATTCGCTCTGAGTGAACTCGATGGAGTGTATTATCTTTTTAAGCCTGAAAATATTATTGATTTTGCTTTTGGATTATTGTCGGCAATAAGCGGGATCCTAGCTGTATTTTTAACCGTAGGATTCTGGAAGGTTAAGAAATGGATATATAAGATCACACTGGTCTGGATATTAGCCTTTGTTCTTAAAATTATAATTATGGTTCCATTTCTAGAGCAATTCGAAAATGTTACATTTTTTGGTTGGTACCATGCTGCGACAATAATTACATTAAACCTCATAATATTTTATGGAGTTATTAGATATATAAAAAGAGTTCTTGTAGAGCTCTAACAACCCGCTTCAGCCGACGTCTGCGCTACCGCGCCGCCTCGGCTGAGCTTAATCGTTAGAAGAATAAAGAGAAAAGCATGAAGTACGTAGTTATAGAGTTAACCGAAGGAAATATTAATAACCATCACTTGTATTTATCTAGTGTTATTGAATTTTTTCCTAAAACATCAATTGGTGGTTCAAATTCAAAGGAAGAAGCGAGTGAATTGCTAGAAATTCATAGCGGTATAGAACAGCCTGTACTTACAGATATTGCTGGTGATAAAAAGATATTTAGAAAAAGAAGCTGGGTTAGAGAGTTCTTTGAAGTTCATGATATCAAGCCAGGCGACAGGATTATAATAGAACATACTGGGGGCAATCGATACCATGTGTATCCAGTCCGTACTTTGTAAATCTTCTAACAAATCGCTCAAGCATGTGCTTCGCACGGGACCTCGCGTACACCGCTCGGCCCCTTAGCTATCACGTTAGCGGAATAAAGACATGAAGAAAATACTAATATTAATAATGATAGGGCTTTCCTTTAATGGTAGAGCAGATACAGATGTTGTTGAAAATAGTCCCCTCTGTAAAAGTATTGAAAAAGTTGTAGGTATTAGTCCTAAAAACGCGACAAAACAATTGGGCGCTCCTACTAATAAGTCCGAAAAGGATGTTAAAAATCCTTATGTGGAAAATGCAAAAGATAAAGAAATAATACTTAACTACCCAGGTGGGTACACAGTATTTCGCTACTTAAGTCACAACAATAAATATATTCTTCTAAGAGCAAAACTAAATACGAAGAGCTTTAATGCTTCACTTAACGAAACTATTCCTAGCGATCTAAAGAAAGTTATATTGAAACACGGAAAACCTGACGAAGAGCTAAATGGTGCAATTAGATATTACTGCACATTTGAAGCAAATGAATGGGCAAATATTTATCACAAAAACGGCAAGGTTACTGATGTTGAGTTTATTGGATATCTTGATTAACAGCGCCGCTAACAACGCGCTCGTTCGGACACAAACTACGCTGCGCTTCGTTTGCGCCGCACATCTTCAACGTTATGCGTATAAGGTGATATGAAATTTAGCGAAGATAATTTATTAGATATAGCGCTTATATTCGAACAGGATAATGGAAATAACCTGAGTGATAATGACGCGCTATTAGTTAAAAACTCCGGCCTGAATCATTACCAGCCAGAAGAACTAGAAAAACTTATTATAAGCACAATAGTTGATGCTGATCCTGAATATAGAAGCAAAGCGTATTGGGTGCTGGGTAAAAGATTTAATAAAAATCTCGTTCATGGTTTTAATAAATGGCTAGAAGTGGAGTTAAACAACAAAAATCCTGATTTGGTGTATCAAATATTGATAGCCCTGGATAACCTAGGATTATCCGTATTTGGCACAGATAGGGATGGTAGTTATTCTAGTCAAGAAGCTGATTTAAATATGCGTGATGCAAGGTTGTACCTCGATAATCACGCATAACAATTCGCTCCAGCCGACGTCGTCGCTAACGCGCCGCCTCGGCTGAGCTTAAACGTTATCACAACGGCATGAGATCCGAAAACAGAAGGTTATAAGGCTATATCTCTCTGAACAAGGCCAACTTATGGTATCAGTGGATGCATAGTCTGGCCAAAGTGACTAATTTATGGTCCCGTGCACAGCTGATGCATTAGCATTTTGTACCAAGAATAAAAATTTTAGCTTGCGTGACATACTGTACTGGAGATTGGCCTTAATGAAGGCTGGTTTGGTTGAGTACCCATATATTTGGTGGGTTTACCCTGGCAGGTATGAAGAACGTACGATGTTCGAAGATGCCAGTCATATACATTATGTGAAACATGAAAACTATTGGGAGCCAGTGCTTTCTTTAGGACAAGCGGGAGCTCTTGTTGGAAGTCAAAGCGGGCATGTGCCTTATGAAGATGTTCCAAAGAATGGATATTTCATGCCGTTGTATTATCACAACGGCATGAGATCCGAAAACAGAAAGATATAAGGCCATATCTCTCTAAAAAAGGCCAATTTATGGTACCGGCGGAAGCAAAACTTGGCCAAAACGGCCAGATTATGGTCCCGTGCACACACTCTATGGTGGGCTTCTTTTATTTGGCGCGCCCGAGAGGATTCGAACCTCTGACCTTCGCCTCCGGAGGGCGACGCTCTATCCAGCTGAGCTACGGGCGCTAAAAACTCTTTCCACATACTTTATATACAGGTCTATCGACCTGATGGCCCGGAGCCAGGCTTGTGCAAATCATCACTCTTGTGCATCCGAAGATTCAGGTGACGCTGGGCCTATCCAGGGTGTGCATAGGATACCTGTGATTGTATGGCAGGTCCACGCAACACACGCACGATTCCTGTGCAGTGTGGAGACAACGTCCCTTCTTGGTGCGGTGCGATTTTGTCCATGCGCCGGAAAAACGCAAACATCATGGGCGCCATTCACGGCCATCGCTCACTTAGCCCCGAATACGTGCACAAAGCTGGAAAACATTCGTCGCATTCTAATGCTCGGCATGTTTTTTGCTCCAACATGGGTAGGAATCGAACGTCACGCACAAATAGGGGAAGTGATGCTGGAACCCGGAATAGCTGTCTTACTGCTGGCATTTGGCCTGGGACTGCTCCATGCGCTGGATGCGGATCATATTGCCGCAGTGAGTGCCCTGGCCACGGAAAAGCGCGGCAAGCTGCGCGCGATCCGTCGCAGCCTGCTATGGGCCATGGGGCACGGCATCATGCTGCTATTGATCGGGGCGGCGGTATTGCTTTTCGGCCAGGCCATTCCAGAATCCCTGAGCCACTGGGCCGAGGTCCTGGTGGGGGTGGTGTTGATGCTCATCGGCGTCATGGTCTTACGGGATCTCAAGCGTCGTGGCCTGCAGCTGCATTTTCACAAACATGAGGGCCTGCCTGCGCATGCCCACTGGCACGAGGCCGGTGAGTCCAAGAATGGACACAGTCTGACGCACTCGCATCGTCATGCGCCGCTTCTGGTGGGCACTCTGCATGGGGCCGCCGGCTCGGCCCCGCTGTTGGCAATCCTGCCCTTCAGTCAGCAACAGGACCCGTGGCTGGGCATGGCCTACCTGGTCCTGTTCAGCCTCGGGGTGTTTCTTGCCATGTTGAGCTTCGGTGGGGTGTTGGAGTGGCTGCTGCATCGCCTGAGCCAGCAGGCGACACGTGCAGTGCACGGGTTGCAGACCGTCATCGGCCTGGCCTCCATAGGCCTCGGGGCCCTGGTGATCCATGGCGCTCTCTGACGCCAGACAGGGAGCGGGCTGGCAGGCGCGACTGGAACTGGGCTTTTCCCGTCACGGGACGCGCACGGTGCTGACCCATCGCCTGCACCGCGGCCCGCTCATGATCCAGCGCCCCTTCTATCCCGAGGGGGAGGGCTGCTGTCATGTCTATTTACTCCACCCCCCGGGTGGCGTGGTCGGGGGCGATAGTCTCGAACTACAGGTGGATGTCGAGGCGGGTGCTCGCGCGCTGATCACGGTGCCGGCGGCCGGTAAGTTTTATCGCAGCGGCGGGGCCGAGGCGAGCCAGGAACAACACATACGCGTCGCTGACGGGGCGGTCATGGAGTGGCTGCCGCAGGAGACCATTGTCTTTGACGGCGCGCGACTGGACAGCCTGACCCGTGTCGAACTGGAGGCGGAGGCCAGCTTTATCGGCTGGGAGATCACCTGCATGGGTCGTCCGGCATCGGGTGCCCTGTTTCACAGCGGCTCCATGCGCCAGCGTTTTGAACTCTGGCGCGAGGGTCGTCCACTGCTGCTGGATCGGGGCCACTGGCAGGGTACGGGCAAAGAGATGCAGGCGCAGTGGGGCCTCTCCGGCCAACCGATGCTGGGCACCATGATGGTGACGGGGCGCTTTGATGAGGAACTGGATGCCATGCGTGAGGCACTTCAGGCCTGGCCCGGACACTTCGCCCTGAGCCAGCTGCCGGAGGTATTGGTGTGCCGTTACCTGGGGGCCGATGCCTACCAGGCGCGCGCGGGCTTTACCGAGATCTGGCGTCGGCTGCGCCCACTGATTAGCGGCCACGAGGTTTGTGAACCGCGCATATGGAATACCTGAGATTCGCAATCAAGAGGTTGTAACAAGGCATGGAACTGACACCGAGAGAAAAAGACAAGCTGCTGCTGTTCACCGCCGGACTGCTGGCGGAGCGGCGCAAGGACAAGGGCCTGAAGCTCAATTATCCCGAGGCGGTGGCGCTGATCTCCTGCGCCATCCTCGAAGGCGCGCGCGAGGGCCGAACCGTGGCGGAACTGATGAGCCACGGCACCACCCTGCTGTCGCGCGAGGATGTGATGGAGGGCGTGGCGGAGATGATACCCGAGGTGCAGGTGGAGGCCACCTTTCCCGACGGCACCAAACTGGTCACGGTTCACCACCCCATTCCCTGAGGGATGCACGTTAAGGAGCAAGCAATGATTCCAGGTGAGACAGAGGTTCAGGACGGCGACATCGAGATCAATCCGGGGCGCCAGACGTTGACCGTGAAGGTTGCCAATACCGGCGATCGCCCCATCCAGGTCGGCTCGCACTATCACTTTTACGAAACCAACGCGGCGCTGGAGTTCGAGCGCGAAAAGAGCCGCGGTTTTCGCCTCAACATCCCCGCCGGCACGGCGGTGAGGTTTGAGCCGGGTCAGCAACGCGAGGTGGAGCTGGTGGCGCTCGATGGCACACGCACGGTATTTGGATTCAACGGCCGGGTCATGGGTAGCCTGGAATAAGGAGAGAGACGATGGCAAAGATTTCACGTCAGGCCTATGCCGAAATGTACGGCCCCACTACCGGCGACCGGGTGCGCCTGGGCGATACCGAACTCTGGATCGAGGTGGAAGAGGACCGCACGCTCTACGGCGAAGAGGTCAAGTTCGGCGGCGGTAAGGTCATTCGTGACGGCATGGGCCAGAGCCAGCGTGTCGCCGCCGAGGTGGTGGACACCGTCATCACCAATGCCCTGATCCTGGATCACTGGGGTATCGTTAAGGCCGATATCGGCATCAAGGACGGCATCATCAGCGGCATCGGCAAGGCGGGCAATCCCGACATCCAGCCAGGCGTTGATATCGTCGTCGGTCCCGGTACCGAGGCCATTGCCGGTGAAGGGCTCATCGCCACCGCCGGTGGCATCGATGCCCATATTCACTTTATCTGTCCGCAACAGGTGGAAGAGGCGCTCATGTCCGGCGTCACCACCATGCTCGGTGGCGGCACCGGACCGGCCGCCGGCACCAATGCCACTACCTGCACCCCCGGACCCTGGTACATCCAGCGCATGCTGGAGGCCGCCGACAGCCTGCCCATGAACCTGGGCTTCCTGGCCAAGGGCAATGCCAGCCAGCCCGCCCCGTTGCAGGAGCAACTGGAGGCGGGGGCCATGGGCATGAAGCTGCACGAGGACTGGGGCACCACGCCGGCGGCCATCGACAACTGCCTGAGCGTGGCCGATGAGTATGACGTGCAGGTGGCCATCCATACCGATACCCTCAACGAATCGGGCTTCGTGGAAAATACCCTGGCCGCCATCGGCGGTCGTGCCATCCATACCTATCACACCGAAGGTGCCGGCGGCGGCCATGCCCCCGATATCATCAAGGCCTGTGGCGAGTCCAATATCCTGCCATCATCCACCAATCCGACCCGGCCCTATACCATCAACACCGTGGACGAACACCTGGATATGCTGATGGTGTGTCACCATCTCGATACCAATATCCCGGAGGACGTGGCCTTTGCCGATTCGCGTATCCGCCGCGAGACCATCGCCGCCGAGGACATCCTGCACGACCTAGGCGCCTTCTCCATGATCTCCTCCGACTCACAGGCCATGGGTCGCGTTGGTGAGGTGATCACCCGCACCTGGCCGACCGCGCACAAGATGAAGGTGCAACGCGGCAGCCTGGACGAAGCTACAGCGCGCCACGACAATTTCC
>JABURT010000187.1 GCA_014762495.1 Gammaproteobacteria bacterium
AAAGGCCGACATCACACGCGAGCGCCACGAGTTCCGTCAGTTCCGCCTCGAGCGAGAGAAAAAGGAACGCGCCGAGCGCCATGCCAAGAAGAAAAAGGCAGTCACCGGCAAGGACACGAAGGCCGATGAGTCGAAAAAGGCGGCCATCGCCGCAGCCATGGAGCGGGCCAAGGCCAAGCGTGAGCAGGCGGAAGTGGCGCCGAAGAATACCGACAACCTCACCGAGGCGCAGAAGCAGCAGATCGAAGAGGCCGAGCAGCGCCGCGCAAAGGCCCAACAGGCCACCACCGAGTCCGGGGAGGACAAGGGCTGATGTTTATCCAATCACAGGGCTCGCCCCATCTTCACAACCGCCAGCGCAGCGTGCGCTCGGTGATGCTCGGTGTGAGCTATGCCCTGGTCCCCGCCATCCTGGTCTATGCCTGGCTGTTCGGGGCCGGCATCCTGATTAATATCGTCCTCGCCGGCGGGCTGGCGCTGGCCTTCGAGGCCGCCTTCCTCAAGCTGCGCGGTCGCGAGCTGGCCCCGGCCCTGGGCGATGGCAGCGCCCTGCTCACCGCCCTGTTGCTGGCCATGGCCCTGCCGCCGCTGGCACCGTGGTGGCTGGTGTTGCTCGGCGTCTTCTTCGCCATCGTCGTCGCCAAGCACCTCTACGGCGGACTCGGCTACAACCCCTTCAACCCGGCCATGATCGGCTACGCCGTGCTGCTCATCTCCTTCCCGCTGGAGATGACCACCTGGCCCGCGCCTCTTGCCGACGGCCAATCCCTGGGACTGATGGGTAGCCTGGCCTATGTCTTCACCGGACAACTTCCGGCCGGCCTCGGTGCCGATGCCATCACTGGCGCCACCCCGCTGGATAACCTCAAGACCCAGCTCGACCTGGGCCGTGATGTCGCCCAGATCCGCAGCGAGACCACCCTCTTCGGCAGCCTCGGCGGCGCCCACTGGGAGTGGATCAACCTCGCCATCCTCGGCGGCGGCCTGTGGCTGATATGGCGCCGCCTCATTACCTGGCACATCCCGGTGGCCATGCTCGGCACCCTGGCCCTGCTGGCCCTGGTGTTCTACGTCTACGACCCGACCAGCTACGCCTCACCCCTGTTCCACCTGTTCAGCGGTGCCGCCATGTTGGGGGCCTTCTTCATCGCCACCGACCCGGTCACCGCCGCCACCTCCAACCGCGGCAAGCTCTGGTTCGGCGCCGGCATCGGCCTGTTCACCTTCGTCATCCGTAGCTGGGGCGGCTATCCCGACGGCGTCGCCTTCGCCGTGCTGCTGATGAACATGGCCGCACCCACCATCGACTACTACACCACGCCGCGTGTGTTTGGCGGCAACAAGGGGGATGGCAAGTCATGAAACCGCTGATGCGCAACATGATCATCAGTGCCTTATTGCTGGGCGTCTTCGCGGTACTCGGTACCGCCATGGTTTCTTATACCTTCGATGCCACGCGCGACACCATCGCCGAGAACGAGCGTCAGTATCTGCTCGAGAACCTGCACGTGATCATCGCGCCGGAGGAACACGACAACGACCTCTATCACGACACTATCGAGGTCACCGACCCCGAGCTGTTGGGTACCAACAAACCGGTGACCGTCTACCGCGCGCGCAAGAACGGCCAGCCGGTGGGCGTAGTGATGACGCCGGTGGCCCCCAATGGTTATGGTGGCGCCATTCGCCTCATGGTCGGCATCTACCGCAACGGTCGCATCGCCGGGGTGCGGGTGCTGGGTCACAAGGAGACTCCCGGACTCGGCGACGGCATCGAGGCCGATCGCTCCGACTGGATCATGAATTTCGCGGGCAAGTCGCTGAGCAATCCCGGCCCCGAGGGCTGGGCGGTGAAAAAGGACGGCGGCAAGTTTGACCAGTTCACCGGCGCCACCATCACCCCGCGCGCCGTGGTCAAGGCGGTGAACAAGGCCCTGGTATACTTTGAACGAAACAAGCAAACCCTGTTCGTCCGGGAGGAGAGCGCAAATGGCTGAAACGAGCTATTCACAGATCAGCAAGGACGGCTTCTGGAACAACAACGTCGCCCTGGTACAGCTACTGGGCCTGTGCCCGTTGCTGGCGGTGACCAATACCACCATCAACGGCCTCGGTCTCGGCCTGGCCACCACCCTGGTGCTGGTGATCTCCAATGTCATCGTCTCCTCCATCCGTAACGTGGTGCGCGCCGAGATCCGCCTGCCGGTGTTCATGCTCATCATCGCCTCGGCGGTGACCGCCATCGAGCTCTCCATGAACGCCTACTTCCACGGGCTCTACCTCATCCTCGGCATCTTCATCCCCCTCATCGTCACCAACTGCGCCATCATCGGTCGCGCCGAGGGCTTCGCCTCCAAGCACCCCATCCCGCAGGCCCTGATGGACGCCCTGGCCATGGGCCTGGGCTTTACCATCATCCTGGTGCTGCTGGGGGCCATGCGCGAGGTGATCGGCGCCGGTACCCTGCTGGCCAATGCCCACCTTATGTTCGGCGAGGCGGCACGCGACATGACCCTGACCGTGGTCGACGATTACCGCGGCTTCCTGCTGGCCGTGCTGCCACCGGGTGCCTTCATCGGCCTGGGCCTGCTGATCGCGGTCAAGAACCTGATCGATGCACGCCAGCCTCGCAAGGCGGCCCTGGGCAAGGCGCAGACCGCCTCCGCGGAGGCCAGCAGCTAACCACACGCTGTTAAGCAGTCAGCCATGAACAAGCAGAAACGCATCGAGATCTTCACCCGCCTGCGGGAGGCCAATCCCGAGCCCACCACCGAGCTCAACTTCAAGACGCCGTTTGAGTTACTGGTGGCGGTCACCCTTTCGGCCCAGGCCACCGACGTCAGCGTCAACAAGGTCACCGACAAGCTGTTTCCCGTGGCCAACACCGCCCAGGCCATTTTTGACCTCGGTGAAGAGGGCCTGAAGGAATACATCAAGACCATCGGCCTGTTTAACTCCAAGGCCAAAAACGTGATCAAGGCCTGCGAGATCCTGCTGGAAAAATATGACGGCGAGGTGCCGCAGAGCCGCGAGGAGCTGGAGGCGCTACCCGGTGTCGGCCGCAAAACCGCCAACGTGGTGCTCAACACCGCCTTCGGCAAGCCCACCATTGCCGTCGACACCCACATCTTCCGTGTCTCCAACCGCACCCGTATCGCCCCCGGCGCCAACGTCAAGGAAGTGGAACTCAAGCTTCTCAAGTTCGTGCCCGAGGAGTTCAAGAAGGACGCCCACCACTGGCTCATCCTTCATGGCCGTTATGTCTGCGTCGCGCGCCGTCCCCGATGCGGTGCCTGCATCATCGAAGACCTGTGCGAATACCGACACAAGACCAGCGACTAGTACAAGCGCCAGCTTCGAACCGGCACTGTAATCTGCTGCGGATGCTGGCATAATCAGTCGCAAGCACGAACTTGGGGGTCTGCCTTGCTATTCGGTAACGACAGGGATCAAATGCGGCGCTTCTTTATGGAGAGCTGGCGCAAGCATAAGGCCGGTGAGGCCATGGAACCCCTTGAAAAGGTGATTGCGCAAATCGTGGAACAGCACCCCGAGTATCATGGCTTTCTCGATGCCGGCGAATCCGCCGTGGCACGCGACTTCCATCCCCAGGAGGGCGAGACCAACCCCTTCATGCACCTGGGCATGCACATCGCCATCCACGAGCAGCTCAGCACCGCGCGTCCCGCCGGCATCATGGAGGCCTATCAGGGCCTGGTGCAACGAACCCGCGATCCGCATGAGGCCGAACACCGTATGATGGAATGCCTCAGCGAGACCCTCTACCAGGCACAGATGCAAAACCGCGAGCCCGACGAACAGACCTACCTCGACTGTGTGCGCAAGCTGGCAGAGGGTACGGCATGAAATACGGTGACATGTCGGTCAGTGAACTCTTGATGGTCTGTGCACGCGGCGATGAAAAGGCCTTTGAACGACTTTACCAGCGTACCTCGGCGAATCTATATGCGGTTTGCCTGCGTATATTGAAAAACGAGGGCCTGGCCCAGGAGTGTTTGCAGGAGGCCTACATCAAGGTGTGGAACCACGCCGCCCGCTATCAACCGGAGCGCGCCCAGGCCACCACCTGGATGACCACCATCACCCGCAATCTGGCCGTGGACACCCTGCGCCGCTCGGGCAAGATGGCCTACGCCGGTGAATTCGAGTTCGAGAACCTTAGCGACGAATCCGCCGAAGAGGACATGTTCCACAGCAGCGACGGCCGACTCCTGCAACGCTGCCTGGAGGAACTGCGCGAACAGCAACGCCAGGCCGTCATGCACGCCTACTATGACGGCATGACACACGGCGAACTGGCCGCCCACCTGGATGTCCCATTAGGGACGGTTAAGACCTGGATACGAAGAGCACTGGAGCAACTGAAACAATGTCTCGGATAAGGCAACCCCATAACGATGCCTTGCGCGACGCCCTGGCGTCGCAGTACATCCTTGGCACCCTCGATGGTGCGGCCCGTGCTCGCTTTGAAAAAATGATGGACTCTGATCCCGAGCTGCGTATCCGCGTGCAGGAATGGTCCCATCGACTCGCGCCCATGGCCAACGGTCTGACACCTGTCGAGCCACCGGCGAAGGTGTGGAAGCAGATCCAGGCGCGTACCCACAAGCGCCGTCCCGGCCTGCTCTTAAAACTGCGGTTCTGGGAAAACCTTAACTTCTGGCGCCGTCTCTCCATGGCTACAGCCTCTCTCCTGGTTGCCGTCTCCGTGCTCTGGATCGTGCCCAGCCAACAGGTAGCCCAGAAAGACTCGATGATGGTGGTAGTGAACAACCGTTTCGACCAGCCAGTCTGGGTCATCGAGACCTCGGCCTCGGACAAAATGATGATGATCAAGACCCTGCGTGACATCGACATGGGGCCGGACAAGACTTGCGCGCTTTGGTTGACCTGGGACGACGGTATGACCATGTCGCTCGGACAGTTGCCCGAAAAGTCGGGCATGATGGAGATGGAAAAGCCGCCCATGCCCGGGCGAACTCTGGACAAGGCTCGTGTGGTGGTCAGCCTGGAGCCGATGAACAACTATGATAAAAAGACCATCAAGGGCCCATTGTTGTTTAGCGATAAATTTGTGACCATCTAGACTTTCTCCTAATTACCTGCTGTCCTCATGGTGGTAATGAGTTTGAAAATGTATAAGATTTTTGAAACCGTTCCACGATACACCCCGTATAAACACCAGAACACACAGTATTGTTCTACAACATCCACCACCTGGAGATAGCATTATGAAAGAGAAGTCAAAGTTGAAACCCGTTTCCCTGGCCGTCGGCGCCGCCTTCGCCTCCACCCTGGCCATGGCCCCCATGAGCGCCAGCGCCGTGGAAAATCCCTTCGGCATGTCCGAACTGAGCAGCGGCTACAAACTGGCCGACAACCACATGGAAGGTAAGTGCGGTAACAAGAACATGGAAGGCAACTGCGGCAACCAGAAGGCAAAGGAAGGTACCTGCGGCGGCAAGGAACGAGTTAAGGAAGGCAACTGCGGTGAAGACAAAATGGGCAAGGGCAAGGAAGGCACCTGCGGAGCCCAGGGCAAGGCCCAGAAAAAGGGTAATGAGGGCAAGTGCGGCGAAGGCAAGTGCGGCGGTAGCAACTAAGCAGGAGCCTCGACCATGAACCAGACTCAACATCCCGTTCATGGTGCCGGCCTCGGACTCAAGCGAGCCTTCATCGGCTCGCTTGTGGACCAGCCTTCCGACGCCATCGACTTTCTTGAGATTGCACCGGAAAACTGGATCGGTGTCGGCGGTGAATACGGCCAGCAATTGCGCACCCTTACCGAACGCACCCCGTTTATATGTCACGGCCTGTCCCTTTCTATCGGCAGCCCCGCGCCGCTGGACGAGGCCTTTCTCTACAAGCTGAAAAAATTTCTAAACGAACATAATATTCGTTGCTATAGCGAGCATCTCTCCTATTGCAGCGATGACGGTCATCTCTATGACCTCATGCCCATCCCCTTTACCGAAGAGGCAGTCCACTATGTGGCCGAGCGCATCAAACGCGTTCAGGATATCCTCGAGCGTCCCATTGCCATGGAGAACGTCTCCTACTACGCGGCCCCAGGCAAGCAAATGGAAGAGATCGACTTCCTCAATGCCGTACTGGACGAGGCCGACTGCCGACTGCTGCTGGATGTGAACAACATCTACGTCAATAGCGTCAATCACCGATACGACGCCGAGGCCTTCCTCAAGGCCCTGCCTGGTGAACGCATCGATTACATTCACGTCGCCGGTCATTACGTGGAAGAGGAAGACCTGCTGGTCGATACCCATGGCGCCGACGTCATCGACCCGGTGTGGGAATTGCTGGAAAAGGCCTATGCCGAGTTTGGTGTGATACCGACCATGCTGGAGCGTGACTTCAACCTGCCTCCCCTCGAACAACTGATCAATGAGGTTCAAGCCATACGCAACCGGCAACAAAATTGGGAACTCAAAACGAATCCCCAACAGGTCGGGGCCCACTCATGAACCATGAGGCCGAGTTTCACAAGGTCCAGTACCAGTTCACTGCCTACATTCGCGACCCGGACAACAACCCGGCGCCACAGGATATCGATGCGCGACGCATGAAGGTCTACAGCGAGTTGTTTTATAACAACGTCGAAGACTTTATGTCAGGTAACTTTCCTGTCCTGCGCGAGATATACAGTGACGAGGCCTGGCACGCGCTAATCCGCGACTACTTCTCACACCACCAGGCCCGCACGCCATTGTTCCCGGAGATGCCACGCGAGTTTCTCTACTACCTGGAACATGAACGCGAAGCGCGTGAACATGATTATCCCTTCATGCTCGAGCTGGCCCATTACGAGTGGGTGGAATCGGTTCTCTACATGGCCGATGAAGAACAGGAATTGGGACGAATAGAGCAGGACGGTGATCTATTGAATGGACTGCCGGTGCTCTCTTCTCTGGCCTGGTTGCTGAGCTACCAGTATCCGGTGCACAGAATTGGCACTACCTACCTGCCAAGCGAGGCCCCCGAGCAACCCACCTACATCATGGTCTATCGCGATTCACAAAACGAGATCCAGTACATGGAACTCAATCCCGTGACCATGCGATTACTACAGATACTGAAGGCACGCGAGACATCATCCGCGCGCGAGGCCCTCGAATCCATCGCCGACGAATTACAACATCCGCAACCCCAGGTGGTCATCGATGGTGGCCTGGCGATATTGCAGGACCTGCGGCAAAGAGGTGTTATCCTCGGTACGGAAAAGTGATCGGGACAATAAGGAGAATAACAATATGTCTGGCTTGATACAGGCACTCAATCTTGCCAATGCCAGGCTGGCACTGGCGGGTGAATACATCGCCGGACTGGCCTTGCGTCTGTTCCTGGCCTGGGAGTTCGGTGAATCGGGCGTCACCAAGTTCATGGGCAGCAACTGGTTCGCCGAGATCCAGGACGACTTTCCCTTCCCCTTTAATATCATCCACACCGATATCAGCTGGTTCCTCGCCACCTGGAGTGAATTGCTGGGTATGGTGTTGCTCGTGATCGGCCTGGGCACACGGTATATCTCCATCGCCCTGTTCATTCTTACCCTGGTGGCCTGGTACGCCGTGCACACCGGTTACGGCTACAACGTCTGCAGCAATGGCTACAAGATGGCGCTGATCTACTGTGTTGCCCTGATTCCCCTGATCACCACAGGTCCCGGCAGGCTAAGCCTGGATCACTGGTTAGCAAAGAGGAATCAGTGAAAAGGATTGCCTGATCCAATTCGGTAATCTCGCCGCGGCATTTTTACACAATATTCACAACGTCGACGGTATGCCTATGTCATATTATGAATGACATAGGCACACATAGAACGTGTAGATGAACTCCATCCAAGACAAACTCCAGGTTTTAAAAAACAACTACCGGGAAAATCTCGGTAGCAAGGTCGTGGAGCTTTCCAGCCTGTTCGAACAGGCCATCGATGACTGGGACCCGGATCAGCTGGGCAACCTCTATCGCATGGTCCACAGCATCAAGGGCTCCTCCGCCACCTTTGGCTTCAATCGCCTCAGTCAGTCCGCTGCCAATCTGGAAGGCGCCTTGATGGATGTCATCAGCCGCGACGCACCACCCATGGACAAGGCCCTGGATGAGCTGGTCGATTTTTACGAAACCCTGAGCCTGCGTCTGCGCGACCCGGAGATCGCCCTGCCCTCAAAGCAGGAAACTCCTCCCGCCCCGGAACCGGTTCACCAGTCGCCTACGGTACTCAGCACCGACAGGCTGACCATCCTGCTCACCGATGACGAGGAATTCGGTCGCGAGCAGGTATGCCTGATGCTGGAAGAGGCGGGACACAACGTCATCCTCGCCACCACCGGGACCGAGGCGATCATGATGTATGAGCAGTATCATCCCGACCTCATCATCATGGATGTCGTGATGCCGGAGATGAATGGTTATGAGGCGGCGCGTGAGATTAAGAGCCGTTCTGGCGAACACTTTATTCCAATCATCTTCCTCACCGCCCTAAGCGATGACAATGAGCTGGTCATGTGTATCGAAAACGGTGGCGATGATTTCCTTATCAAGCCGGTCAATCCTGCCATCCTGCATGCCCGTATCTATGCCATGCAGCGTATAAGCGAACTCAATAACAGGCTATTTGAATACCAGGCACGCACCGAGGATGAGCTGACCCTGGCCAAGCATATCTTCGAAAAGGTCACCACGCGCGGCACCGAACGCCACGAACGACTGAGCTATGTTAATGAACCGGCCGGTCACTTTTCCGGCGATATTTTGATCCATACCGAGGTGGAGGCAGGCCGTTATTATATCCTGCTCGGCGACTTTACCGGCCACGGCCTGACCGCCGCCATTGGCGCCATCCCGGCCTCGGATATCTTCCACACCATGGCGAAAAAGAACGCGCCGATCCATGTCATCGCCGAGGAGATCAACAAAAAGCTCTCCAACCTGTTGCCGGTCTCGCACTTTCTCGCCGCCACCCTTATCTCAGTGGACTTTCGCGACAACAGTTTCAGCATTCTCAATTGTGGATTGCCGAACGCCTATCTGTTCAACCTCGCGGGCGAGGTCCAGCAGGAATACAAGTCGAATAACCTGGCGCTGGGGATACTGCCCTCCAACAGCTATAAGGAATCGGTGGTGCATACCCAGGTCAAGGAAACGGGTTACCGCTTGCTTGCCGCCAGCGATGGCCTCATCGAGGCACACAACCCCGAAGGGGATCTCTATGGACTGGAGAGGTTATTCGAGGCCGTGAAGACATCCGAACCCACCGATTTCGTTGGTTCTATTCGTCAAGACCTGGGGCAGTTTATGCAGGGTCACACCCAGCTCGACGACATCACCATCATGGGGATCAGCTTCTAAGAGCGGCTCAGTCGGCTCCAGGCCTCATTAAAGAACTGACGCGCCACCCGTCCACTGCGTACCCCGCGCATCTGCGCGAACTGGATCGCCTCGCGATACAACAACTCCCGATCGCACTCAACACCGCTAAACAGGTGCTCGACGATGGCCAGGTACTCCTCCTGATTGATGCTGTAGAAAGAGAGCCAGAGTCCGAAGCGATCGGACAGGGAAATCTTCTCCTCGATGGCGTCGGCCAGGTGTAGCTCGCCCTCCACCATCTTCGAGGCGCGGTTGTCGGCCATGGTCTCGGGCACCAGGTGGCGACGGTTGGAGGTGGCGTAGACGCGCACGTTCTCCGGCGGCAGCTCGATGGAGCCCTCGAGGATCGATTTCAACTCGCGCAGGCCCGCCTCGCCCTCGTCGAAGGAGAGGTCGTCGCAAAAGAGGATAAAGCGCTCGGTCCGTTCGGTGAGCGTGTCGGCCAGCTCCGGCAGGTCGGTGAGCCCGGCCTTGTCCACCTGGATCAGGCGTAGCCCGTCGTCGCGAAAGCGGTTGAAGACCGCCTTGATAAGGGAGGACTTCCCGGTGCCGCGCGCCCCCCACAAGAGGGCGTTGTTGGCCGGTTCGCCCCTGAGGAACTGCTCGGTGTTGGCGAGCAGGAGTTGCTTTTGCCGCGCCACCCCCAGCAGGTCATCCAGCGCCACCAGGTCGATGTGTGTGACCGGTTTCAAATAGCCACGATGGTGGCGCCAGATGGCCGCCTGAACCGCCCGCCAATCGACCGAATCCGCCATATCCGAAACCTCCCAAAATCGCCCGCGCGTGCGCCGCGTCACGCAATGAATATGTTGGTGCTTACTTACGCTGTAAGGGAGATGGTATCGAATTTCTCACTCACTTATCCACAAGCATTCGGCGGCCATTTTTGGGATAATGCGCGAAAGATTTTTAGCAGGTGAGAATGGACCTTTTCAGCGGACAGCGCAGTCACTTTTTCCGGCCCCTGGTCTCCAAGCACCGGGAGCTCATCGTCGCCTGCCTCAAGGCCTTCTACGACCGCCTCTACAGCCCCGACACCAGCTACGGTTTCCATGTGAATCGCGGCGAGCTGCGCGAGCTCTTCGCCTCGGTGATCCGCGACCTGCCCCTGCAGGGCGCCGACGAGTTCCTCGAACTGGAATCGGAAGAGGACGCCCTCGACACCTCCGACGAGTACACCCTCGCCTCCTCCATCATGCGCGTACTGATGAAGAACGGCTGGCTGGAGGAGTACCTGGACAAGGCCACCATGGCCAACGCCTACCGCTTTTCGCGCCCGGCCAAAGTCGTCACCAAGTCCTTCATCGACCTCGAGCAGCGCACCATCCGCACCAAGCAGCGCAACGTGCGCAATACCCGCAACGCCCTGCTCGCCTTCTTCGAGCACGCCGACCCCTACGACCTGGCCGCCGCCCCCGCCTACTCGCTGCACGTAACCGAGGCCCTGAACGACGAGCTCCCCGACCTCCACAA
>JABURT010000048.1 GCA_014762495.1 Gammaproteobacteria bacterium
GCCGATGAGCTCGGCCAGCAGTTCTCTTTGTCTATCCAGCTCCAGCTCCGCCTGCAGGGCATCGGCCACCGCCAGGTCGTGGCGGGCCTGGGTCTCGTGCACCTCGGTGAGGGTGGCCAGGCCGACCCGCTGGCGCTCCCGGATCTCCCGCAGTTGCTGGCCCAGGGCCGCGCGTTCCGCCGCCGAGAGCTCAAGCGCCTGTTGAGCGGCGAGCACGGCAAAGTAGTCGCGGGCGACCTGCAGCATCAAGTTCTGGCGCGTGGCGCTGTACAGCTTCTGTTGCTGGCGGCCGGTGAGGCGCGCGGCACGATAGGCAGAGGAGGCCTGGCCGTTATACAGCGGTTGCGACAGGGTCAGGCCGTAGCTCGTGCTTGGATACTCGGTGGTGGTGCCGACGCTACTGTTGTAGGGGCTGGTGGCCGGGGCGTTGAGCACGGTGGCACTGTCGGAGGAGTAGCCGGCGTTGAGATCCAGAGAGGGCAGCAGCTCGGCCCTAGCCTCGCGTCGACCCGCCTCGGCAGCGCGAGCCGCGGCCTCGGCGATGCGCAGCTGCGGGGCCTGTTGCAGGGCCATCTGATAGACCTCGACCAGGTCCTCGGCTCGGGTGGGTTGTGCGTTCAACAGGCCCAGGCCGAGAGCGGCCGTGGCTAGTAGGTGGCCATATCTGGGTCGAGTTCGTTGGCCCATGCGTCGATTCCGCCCGAGAGGTTAATGAGATTACTGAAGCCGGCACTGGCGAGGTAATAGCAGACTTGCAGACTGCGCACGCCATGATGGCAGATCACCACGATCTCCTGTTCCCTGTCCAGTTCATCGAGGCGCTGATGCAAGCTGCCCATGGGGATGAGGGTGGACCCGTCGAGGTGGCAGATCTCGTATTCCCAGGGCTCACGCACATCCAGCAGCAGGGGCGAGGCCTCCTGCTGCAGGTAGTCGTGCAGTTGTTTGACGGTAAAGTGTCGCACAGGCAGGTATTAGAGGATAAAGCGTTCGGGTTGTTCGGCGTTTTCCAGCGGCGGCAGGTCGGTCTCGAACAGCACCTCGTCGGTGAATTCGTCCTGGCCCAGGCGGGTGATCACGTGTGCCTCCATGGCCGGGGAATCGCCGACGATGACAAACAGGCGGCCGCCCACGGCCAGGCTCTGGCGATAGCGCTCGGGCAGCACGGGCATGGAACCGGTGATGACGATGGCATCGTAGGGTGCGTGCGCGTCCCAGGCGCGGGCCGCGTCGCCGCTTTCCAGGGTCACATTGGTGATGTCGTGGCTGGCCAGGCGTTGCTTGGCCTGGGCCTGCAGTTCCGGGTGGATCTCAACGCTGTAGACCTGTTCGGCCTGGGCCGCGAGCAGGGCGGTCATATAACCGCTGCCGGTGCCCACTTCCAGCACCTTGTCGCCGGCATCCACGACCAGGGCCTGCAGGATGCGGGCCTCGACCTTGGGCTCCAGCATGAACTGGCCGTGGCCGAGCGGAATGCGCATGTCGGCATAGGCCAGGTTTTTGTAGTTATCGGGGACGAACTCGTCACGCGGGATTTGATCGAGCAGGGAAAGTACCTCCTGATCGAGTACGTCCCAGGGGCGGATCTGCTGTTCCACCATGTTCTGTCGAGCTTGAATGAGATTAAGGTTTCCCATGTCTTCCTAAGCTTATCTGCTATCCACGAAGGCAAAAGGTTAAGCGCTCCCACTCTCGGAGGCAAGCTTTTTGGAGAGTGGGAAGAACATTAGAATATGGGAAATTGGCGGTGCTCGAATTCAGCCTAGAATTGCACGCCCAGGTTGAGCCCGATGGCAAAGCCCACGGAGCCCGCCTTAACGTACGGGTCGACCACGAAACCGTCCCCCAGATGCTTGGAGTAACCCAGGGAGACGTCGAAGCCGACGATCAGGCCATCGCGTTCGTGACTACCCACAAGGGCTTCGTAACCGAAGTAACCACTATCGGTATAGGCGCCGGTATAGGTGCGTAGTTCGACACCGAGGGTCGTATAGTCCCAGCAATAATAGGGACACAGGGTCCCGGTGGTCAGCATCGCGCGGTAGGATGTGCTTCCCCCGCTGCCCATAGACAGAGGAGCCTCATAACCGAAGATATAGAGGCTGTTGCCGAACTCCCCTCCGATCAGTGCCTGACCGGCATCAAAGGAAATAACCCGGTTTTTTTCCTGGGCGTGGGCGACTCCGGCCAAGGCAGTCATCAACAGCACGGCAATAAACTGTTTCATATAGATACTCTCCCTAGTGTTTTTAATTTTGGTCGTGACTCTCCCTAAAGTATTGTCTATTTTGAGTGTTAAGACAGTAGATATAGATCAATAAACCGTCACATCCCTTCACGCAGAAAATCCCTATAAATTGTGCGGCGTCGGCGATTGGCCTATGCCCGGTATAGCTATGCTAAACTGATCGGAAATGCCGCTAGGGGTGTTTCGCGTTCAGTCTCTACAGACGCGAAGCTGAGAAATACCCTTGGAACCTGATCCGGCAGACCTGTCAAAGGTCTTAACCGGCGTAGGGAAGCGCAGCTCTACCCCGTGAATCATTCTCACGATGTGCGAGCGCAGGCGAGACAAGGCAAAAAGCGACGAAAAAGCGCAGTTTACACGTCAGTAAATGAGCATTTTGAGTCGGTTTTTAACGCAGTATCGGCAAAGCGCAGCCATTGTGAATTGATTCATTAGACGCTGCGTCCTAATTAATATAGAGGACGACCCATGAGTGCCAATCCCAAAGAATTCCTGAGCCAGACCGGCAAGCTCTCCGCCGAGGTGGTTCAACCCTTCACCGCGTCGAAGAAGATCTATATAGAAGGCTCGCGCCCCGACATCCGCGTGCCCATGCGCGAGATCGAGCAGACTCCCACCCACACCGACAACGGCCTGGAGCAGAACCCACCCATCACCGTCTACGACACCTCCGGCCCCTACACCGATCCGAGTGTGGAGATCGATCTCCTCAATGGCCTGCCCGACGTGCGCGCGAAGTGGATCGAGGAGCGCGGCGATACTGAACAGCTCAGCGGCCCATCGTCCGAATTCGGCCAGGCCCGCGAGTCCGACCCGGAGCTGGCCCACCTGCGCTTCGACCACATCCGCGCCCCGCGCAAGGCCAAGCCCGGCAGGAACGTCTCCCAGATGCACTATGCGCGTCAGGGCATCATCACCCCGGAGATGGAATACGTCGCCATTCGCGAGAACAACCGCCTGCAGGAACTGCACAATGACCCGCGCTACGAAAAGCTGCTGCGCCAGCACCCGGGCCAAAGCCACGGCGCCAACATCCCCGACGAGATCACCCCCGAGTTCGTGCGCAGTGAAGTCGCCGCCGGTCGCGCCATCATCCCGGCCAACATCAACCACCCGGAACTGGAGCCGATGATCATCGGCCGTAATTTTCGAGTCAAAATCAACACCAACATCGGCAACTCCTCCGTGACTTCGTCCATTGAAGAGGAAGTGGAAAAGATGGTCTGGTCCGCGCGCTGGGGCGGCGACACGCTGATGGACCTCTCCACCGGCAAGAACATCCACGAAACCCGCGAATGGATCCTGCGCAACTCACCCATGCCCATCGGCACCGTGCCCATCTACCAGGCCCTGGAAAAGGTCGACGGCAAGGCCGAGGAACTCACCTGGGAGATGTTCCGCGATACCCTCATCGAACAGGCCGAGCAGGGCGTGGACTACTTCACCATCCACGCCGGCGTGCGCCTGCAACACGTCCCGCTCACCGCCAACCGCGTCACCGGCATCGTCTCCCGCGGCGGTTCCATCATGGCCAAGTGGTGCCTGGCGCATCACCAAGAGAACTTCCTCTATACACACTTTGAGGATATCTGCGAGATTATGAAGGCCTACGACGTCTCCTTCAGTCTCGGTGACGGCCTGCGCCCCGGCTGCCTCGCCGACGCCAACGACGCCGCCCAGTTCGGCGAACTGGAGACCCTGGGCGAGCTGACCAAGATCGCCTGGGAACACGACGTACAGGTCATGATCGAAGGCCCCGGCCACGTGCCCCTGCACATGGTCAAGGAGAACGTGGAGAAGGAACTGGAAGACTGCTTCGAGGCCCCCTTCTACACACTCGGCCCGCTGGTCACCGACATCGCCCCCGGCTACGACCACATCACCAGCGGCATCGGCGCCGCCAACATCGGCTGGTACGGCACCGCCATGCTCTGCTACGTCACACCCAAGGAGCACCTGGGATTACCGAATAAACAGGACGTCCGCGACGGCATCATCACCTACAAGATCGCCGCCCACGCCGCCGACCTGGCCAAGGGCTTCCCCGGCGCCCAGCTAAGAGACAATGCCCTGTCCAAGGCACGTTTTGAGTTTAGGTGGGAAGATCAATTCAACCTCGGCTTCGATCCTGAAAAGGCCCGCGAATTCCACGACGAAACCATGCCCAAGGAGGCGCACAAGGTCGCGCACTTCTGCTCCATGTGTGGGCCGAATTTCTGTTCGATGAAGATTACGCAGGATGTAAGAGAATATGCTGCCAAGCAGGGCATCTCAGAACAGGAAGCCCTTGAGAAGGGAATGGAAGAGAAAGCGATAGAGTTTAAGAAGGGTGGGGCTGAGATATATAAGAAGGCTTAAACCAAAGTTTTCTATTTCATTCAGCCCGCATTTGCGGGCTTTTTTCTAACAAAAATCTGTTAACTAGAGATAATCAATGCATAAATAAATACATACATTGACATAAGGATTTGTTACGAAGCTTTTTATAAGTTATAGCCATAAAGATGAAAAATATAAAGATGAATTGAACACGCATTTGGCAAGTCTACAACGTAATAAAACAATTACTTCATGGCATGATAGAAAAATCACGCCTGGGCAGAGTTGGAGTGAAGAGATCTCTTCAGAGCTCGAATCATCAGATATAGTTTTGCTTCTTGTTAGTTCAGACTTCCTTTATTCAGATTATTGCTATGAAAAAGAAATGCTGAGAGCTATTGAAAAGCATAACAATAATGAGTTGGTTGTATTGCCAATAATTATACGTGCATGTGATTGGGAAGAGGCACCTTTCAGTCAGATTCAATCTTTGCCGAAAGATGTAAAGCCTATATCATCTTGGCATGATATAGATAGTGCATGGCTAGATGTTGTTAGTGGGATACGCAAAACTATCGAATGGATAAAGGAGAATGATTCAAGAGTAGCTATCCAGGAAGTTTTTTGGGTTGACTCGGTGTCACCCGATTTTCAAAAATGGTTGAATGACACAGAGGTGAAATTAGTTCACAGAAATGTATCAGAAATCAAGCTTGACGATATTTTTGTACCACCTGACTTAAAGGTTTTGGCAGATGAATTAGATGAATACTCCGGTTCTGTCTCGTGTGATGTTTTATTGAAAGGTTTGAACCGTTCAATGATATTTGGTGATGAGCAGAGCGGAAAAACTGCACTTGTCAAGTACTTATACAAAGGTCTAGTAAATGGAGGCTATTGGCCATTATATATTTCAGGCGAAGAAGTAAAGACTTCTGATTTCGATAAATTGATAACAAAAAAGTCTTCAGAGCAGTATGCCGAAAATATTGATTACCAGTCACTTACTAATCGAGTTCTTCTCATAGACAACTTCTCAAAAAATAAGCTAAATAAAAAATATTTAAACCGCCTTATTCAAAAATTAAAAAGTAACTTTGATAAGTTAATATTTGTCAGTATTGATTCATATCAGTATATTGCGCCAGAAATTGAGGAGTTAGATGATTTTGAATTTTATGAAATCTTGAATTTCGGTAATTTGAAGAGATCTGAATTAATTGAGAAATGGGTCTCTCTAGGCTGCGAAGAAGAAATTGAAGAAAAAGAACTGTACTCAAAAGTAGATGAAATTAAAATCAAGATAGACGGGGTGGCAAGAGGCAATGTGTTGCCTCCTAAACCAATATTTATCCTAACTCTTCTTCAAATGTTTGAGAGCTTTACGCCACAAAAAGTTGAATTGACATCTTATGGTCATTGCTATCAATATTTGATATACCAATCATTAGAAAAAGCACGAATAAAGAATTCCGATATTGATATATACATGAATTTTTTGACAGAGTTTGGTTGTGCTCAATTTAATAATGATGGAAAAGGATTGAATGAAGAAGATGTCCGTTTTTTTCATACCGAATATGAAAAAAAGTTTCTAAAAATCGATCTTGATAAAATAATAGGCAACCTGATTAATACCGGTATTCTTGCTAAGAAGAACGATAAACTTCAATTTAAATACTCATACATTTATTATTATTTTACAGCGAAAAAATTAGCGGACTCTGTAGCTAACGATGAGTCAACAAAGAAAAACATTCAAAATCTATTAGCAAATCTACATAGAGAAGATTGTGCCAACATTATTATATTCATTACCCATCATTCTAGAGATAACTGGGTCCTTGATGAAATACAAATGTGTATGATGGAACTATTTAGTGATTGCTCAGAAGCTAGCTTGGATTCTAAATCACTTGAGTTTATGCAAGAATTTTTAAAAGAAATACCAAGTCTCGTGATAGAGCATAGAAGAGTTGAAGAAGAGAGAAAAAGGACTGATCAGGAGAAAGATGAATTAGAAAATAATATTGTTGAAGAATCTGACAAGCTAGAGCCTTCAGATATTCTGGCGAAAATAAATAGAACATTCAAAGGGATAGAAATAATAGGTCAGATAATTCGTAATAGACATGGCTCGCTTGATAAAGAAAAGCTTGAAGAGTTGGCGACACAAGCATACGGAGTCGGACTTAGGTTTTTACAGTATTTTTTGGATATATCTGATATATCAAAAGAAGAGGTCGTAAAGTCAATAGAAAATATGCTTAAAGAAAATCCACTGGTACAAAATGATGTTTTAGAGAAAGAGGCAAAAAATATTTTCTTGCTTATGACTTATAGCGCAATCTTTGGTGTTTTGAGAAAAGTGTCTATATCTATTGGCTCAAAAGAGGCTAATGAGATATATGAAAATATTGAGGCGAAAACTAGTACGCCCGCTGTAAAGCTAATAAATCAAGCAATATCTTTGCAGTTTTCTAAGACTATTGATGCTAAAACTCTACGTGGTTTAGTGGATGAGTTCGCAAAAAATCCTACATGTGAAAAGATTCTAAAAGAGTTTGTGATACAGCACATATATATGTTTCCGGTTGACTATAAACAAAAACAAAAAGTGGCAGATTTGCTTAAGATACCAATTGCAAATCAAATTGGGATAAACAAACAAAAGAGCTTTAAGGTCTGATACAAATAATTTCTTCGAGCAATAATAGGGGGTATACCACGTTTCCCTTCGATAGTTGCTACTACCACCGTTCTAGTAATCCCTTAGACGCAGCCGAGCACTGGAGACATTTTGGGATTAAGCGGACGGCTGTTTGAGTGCGAGCGTTGTTTGCTCGCGCGAGTTCCGGGAGCGCCCAAAATGACGAAGCGCGCAGGGCACCCGAAGGGCAAGTCTCAGGGTGTCTTTTCTTTTGGGTACTTTTCTTTGGACAAGCAAAGAAAAGTATCTCGGCCGTCCGGACGAGCCCGGACAATCAAAATAAACACATCGCGTCAGCGACAACAGACAACCCAACCTACCTCGGCGGTTCCACCCGAACCACCGGCCGACTCACTCCAAACCGATAAACCAACACAACCCCAATCCCAGCCACAATCAAGCCCACAACATCCGTCACAACCAACCGATCCCCAAACGCCGCCCAGGCCATCAACATTGTCACCGGCGGGCTCAAATAAAACAGACTCGCCACCCGCGTGGCATCATGCCTCACCAGCAATCGCCACATGGCCCAGTAGGCCCCCAGCGACACCACCAGGATCAACCAGCCCATGGTGGCGATGAAGGGCAGGGTCCACTGGGTACTGAAGCCTTCGATCAACCCGGCGGGGATCAACAAGGCCAGCGCGAACAATAGGGGACAGACCACGTTTCCCTCGGCAGTACTATAACCAACGCTCTTCAAATCCCTTGATTCGCACCATCCATGGTGCTCACCTTTCAGGCGCACTAAAGTGCGTCAGCTTTTGCTCCTGGCAAAACCTTAGACGCAGCCGAGCACTGGAGTCATTTTGGGATTAAGCGGACGGCTGTTTGAGTGCGAGCGTAGATTGCTCGCGCGAGTTCCGGGAGCGCCCAAAATGACGAAGCGCGGAGGACACCCGAAGGGCAAGTCTCAGGGCGTCCTTTCCTTTGGTTACTTTCGTTTGGACGAGCAAACGAAAGTAACTCGGCCGTCCGGACGAGCCCGGACAATTAAAATAAAACCGTCGCGTTAGCGACAACAAAACTAAAACCTACGAATATTTGGGGTCATAGTAAATAAAATTCCGCGAATCAAAAGGGCCCAATGCCCTTTGAATTCCCTACAACAACAACTCCTCATCGATAGGATGAAAGTCACTGGCGGCATGAATCAGTGAATTGGCCGTGAGGCTTGGAACCCCGTAGACCACGGACGACACATCATAAAGCTGGCGGATCTTGTCCAACAACAAATCAAAATCCCCATCCCCCGATAGCAGCACCACCGTATCCACCGCTTTGGCGGTTTCCATTACATCAATGGTGATACCCACATCCCAATCGCCCTTGGCTGTGCCGTCACTGCGTTGAATATACGGCTTTAGCCTTATCTCAAAACCGATGTGTTTCAGGGCATTCTGGAATTTTTGTTGCTTATCATCGCCCCGATGAATTGCGTAGGCCGTCGCTGAAACAATCTCTCCCTGCTCACTTATACGTTGCCAAAATTTACGGTAGTCAAACTGGCGGCCATAGGCCTGGCGGGTGGTGTAATAGATATTTTGAACATCAACAAATATGGCAATCTTTTTCAAAATAGGCCTTCAGATTCGGAGAGATAAGCTCCTTTGAGCATATCATTCTTTAACAGGGGACAGACCACGTTTGCTTGGCGGCATTACAGCCACCTCGATTCAAATCCTTGATTCGCTCCGTCCATGGTGCTTACGATTCACTCGGTACATCCCTGTACCTCGCCCTTTCAGCGTTCGGGCTTTCTGGCAATAATCAATCGCACCACATCCAGGGTCTTGAACTCGACCCGTTCGATCTCAAACCCCGCCGCCTCGATATTGTGTTGTGTGTCTCGGACCATGGAGGTGCCGAGCAGCAGGCGCATGAAGGGGTCCATCATGTTGAGTAAGAGATTGACCAGCGGATTGCCGCTGCGCTGGTGTTCCAGGAACACGGCCCGGGCGCCGGGCTTTAATACCCGGTACAGCTCGGACAGTCCGAGCTCGGGTTGGGGGATGGTGCAGAAGACGAAGGTGCTGAGGCTGGAGTCGAAGCTGTTATCCTCAAGCGACAGCGCCTGGGCATCCATCTCTTCAAGTTCGATCTCGCTGTGCCCGAGGGCCTGGAGCCTGGCGCGGGCCCGTTTCAGCATACCGGGGCTGAAGTCGATGGCGGTGACGGATTGATCCGGGGGATAAAAGGGCAGGTTCTTCCCCGTGCCGACTCCCAGCTCCAGGGTTTTGCCGTAAGAGTGTTGCACGGCCTCTTTGCGTAGCCGATGGAAAAAGAGTCTCTCGATGGGCCATTCAAACAGATCATAGAGACCGGCAATGCGAGAATATTTTCTGGCGGTTTTTTGCATGGTATAGGCCCCTGAATGGTAAATAGCGATCACAGGTCTGAGTTAAAGGTATAAAAAGGGCAGACCACTTTTTCTTCGGAGAGTGAATCCGTCGCGAAGCGACAACAAACTCAACCTACCTAGGAGCTTCCATCGGAACCCTTCCCCGACTCGTACCAAACCGATACACCAACACAACCCCCACCCCGGCCACAATCAAACCAATCACATCCGTCACAACCAGGCGATCCCCAAACGCCGCCCAGGCCATCAACATCGTTACCGGCGGACTCAAATAGAACAGGCTCGCTACCCGCGTGGCATCATGCTTCACCAGCAAGCGCCACATGGCCCAGTAGGCCCCCAGTGACACCACCAGGATCAACCAGCCCATGGTGGCCACGAAGGGCAGGGTCCACTCGGTGCTAAAGCCCTCGAACAACCAGGCCGGTATGAGCAATGCCAGTGCGGTGGCCGCACTTTGATAGAACAGCGTGGCATCGTCGGCCAGACGGCTCTCCCTGTGCTGGCGTTCGCGATGCCGTTGCATCAGGCTCGCAATGGTAATGGCGACCACCGAGCCGAAGGGAATGAGATAGGCCAGGATGCCGACCGTGCTGTCCTGGCTCATGCGCGCCACCACGGCGATGGCGACGCCGCAAAAGCCGAGGATGAGCCCCAGCCATTGCCAGGCATTGGTACGTTCACCGAGCACCGGTCCGGAGAGGGCGCCGGTCAACAGGGGTTGCAGGGCGGTGACCAGGGCGACGATGCCGGCGGGTACGCCCATGTCCAGTGACACCAGGGCGCAACTGAGCCAGACCCCATGGGCGAGGATGCCGACTGTGGCGGTGAACACGGCTGCGTCGCGGCCCGGCCAGTTGAGTCGACCGCGCAGGGCGAGCCAGGTACCCAGCAGACCGGCGAGGATGAGATAACGCCAGAACAACAGGCTCAGGGGGCCCGAGAACGGCAGACCGTATTCGGCCCCGATAAAGCCCGAATTCCACAGCAGCACGAACAGCAGTTCGAGCCCGAACCAACGAAGAACAATCGAATTCATCATAATGTGTTGGAGAAAACCATTTGTTGTTTAACACCTTGCGGGAGGCAGCGTTTTACCATTGTCTGCCTCCAGAATGAAGCACCGGGGCGGCGCTTGCAATCAGGCCCTTGCTCGCCATTATCGAATCATGAAATCCGCGACCTGGTTCACCCGTGGAGGGCGCGGGCC
>JABURT010000036.1 GCA_014762495.1 Gammaproteobacteria bacterium
GCCCTGGACCTCGCCGTTCAGCACCACCTCGAAGCGCGAGCCATCCGCCTCGGTGAGCCTGGCCTGCCACTGCCCGCCATCGAGATCAAAGCTCTCCTTCGGCGTCCAGCAGCCCATGGCCAGGACCTCATCGACATTGACCTCGTGTTCGGGATGGAGGATCAGCCCCTCGCCGGGCACGGTGCGCACCAGGTGGTGAAACTGGCGCTGGATGGCGGCGAGATCGTCGAAGATGTCGGCGTGGTCGAACTCCAGGTTGTTGATCACCAGGGTGCGCGGGCGGTAGTGGACGAACTTGGAACGCTTGTCGAAAAAGGCGGTGTCGTACTCGTCCGCCTCCACTACGAAGAAGGGCAATTCACCGGCCCGCGCCGAGACGCCAAAGTTTTGCGGGATGCCGCCAATGAGAAAGCCCGGTTCGAGCCTGGCATACTCCAGGATCCAGGCCAGCATGGAGGCAGTGGTGGTCTTGCCGTGGGTACCGGCCACCGCCAGCACCCAGCGCCCCTGCAGGATGTGCTCGGACAGCCACTGTGGGCCGGAGGTATAAGGCAGGCCACGGTTGAGCACATACTCCACCATGGGATTGCCGCGCGACATGGCGTTGCCGATCACCACCATGTCAGGTTCCGGGTCCAGGTGGGCCGGGTCGTAGCCCTCCATCAGACGGATGCCCTGTTCCTCCAGTTGTGTGCTCATGGGCGGGTAGACATTGGCATCGGAGCCGCTCACCTCATGGCCCATCTCGCGCGCGAGCAGGGCGATGCCGCCCATGAAGGTGCCACAGATGCCGAGGATGTGAATATGCATAGTGGATTCTCTATTGACTGCTCATACTGCTCTGCAGCAGTACGACGAAGACCAGGCTGGTAAAGAAGAACATAAAGGCAATCAGGCTGCCTACCGCAAAATGAGTGGAAAAGCTGTGGCGAAAGATATGCGCGGCGACGATAAAACTCCAGGCCATCAACAGCAGACTGGTGGACGTCCACAACGCCTCTAAGCCAAGCCCCAGCATCAGGACATTCACCAGCAACAGTCCGACTGCACTGATAATGACATCGCTGCCCAGCAGGGCCGTCAGTGTCTGGTTGAAACGTTCATTGCGGTTACCGAGCAATAGCGCAACACGCACGAACACGTAGCTTATCAGCAATGCCGCCAGTTCCATCTGCAAGGCATAGAGCACATCGGCGAAGACCAGATTGTACAAAGTCCCGATCACAAGGTGCAGACCCAGCACCCAATACAGGGTGTTGCGCGTCCCCGGCAGCACCTGCGGTCCATAGCGCAGTGTGCAGATCGTCCACAGGGTGATAATTAACCGGATCACAGTGTCGCTCTTGTTCGCCTCATCGTCATCGCCCTACATCATACATGAGTTGTCGGCGAAATCGGGATCGGGCATCTGTTACACTGTTGCGCAATCATCACTCGGATCAGGACCCCATGTCATACATCTATGTCGATACCCAGGCCACCCTGGATGAACTGTGCGCGCAACTCTCGGGTAGCCAGTGGCTGACCCTCGACACCGAGTTCATCCGCGAGGAGACCTACTATCCCCAGCTATGCCTGATCCAGATCGGCAACGACGATGTCATCGCCTGCGTCGATCCCATCGCCCTTGATGATCTATCGCCGCTGCTCGACCTGCTCTACCGTGATGACATCACCAAGGTGCTGCACGCCGCGCGCCAGGACATGGAGATCTTTCACAAGTTGCGAGGCCATCCGCCCGGCAACCTCTTCGATACCCAGATTGCCGCCACCCTGCTCGGCCAGGGCGATCAGATCGGCTACGGCAACCTGGTCAAGGCCATGCTGGACGTGGAACTGGACAAGGCCCACAGCCGCACCGACTGGTCCAAGCGCCCACTGAGCCCCGAGCAACTGGAATACGCCGCCGACGATGTGCGCTACCTACGCGACATCTACAAGCAACAGCTCACCCAGCTCAAGCAGATGAATCGCCTGCCCTGCTGTCCCTACTACACATCTGACGCTGCC
>JABURT010000034.1 GCA_014762495.1 Gammaproteobacteria bacterium
ACAGGAATTGCCAGACAAGTTACCACTCAAGATGCCGCAGCAGTCTCGTCTCATCGGCAAGCCGGTGTCAAGACTCGACGCACCGGCCAAGGTCGATGGCAGTGCCAGGTTCGCCATCGATGTGGAGCTGGAGGGTATGGTCAATGCCGCCATCAAGCATCCGCCGATATTCGGGGCCAAAATCAAATCCGTCGATGACAGCAAGGCCCGACAGGCCGCGGGGGTGATCGATGTCTTTACCATCGACAGCGGCGTGGTCGTGGTCGCCGACACCTTCTGGCATGCCAAGAAGGGTGCCGATCAACTCCGCATCCAGTGGACACAGCCCGAGTCGGTCCCCGATACCGAAGCCATTCGCCGCAGTTGGCTCGGCCTCGCACGGGAAGACGGCGACGGTCTGCGAGACGACGGGGATATCAAAGACGCCATGGATGAGGCCGACCATACCCTGTCGGCGGTATACGAACTGCCTTACCAGGCCCACGCCACCATGGAGCCGATGAACTGTACCGTCGACCTTGGCAAGGACTACTGCGATGTCTGGGTCGGGACCCAGGGCCAGGGTCCCACCATCGAGACCGTGGTAGCCCTCACCGATCTGGACTATGACCAGGTCAGGATCCATACCACCTACCTCGGCGGCGGATTCGGTCGACGAGGCGAGGTGGACTTTGTCGCCGAAGCGGTATTGATCGCCAAACGTATAAAGCGGCCGGTAAAACTGATCTGGACCCGCGAAGAAGATATGCAGCACGACTTCTATCGCCCCGCCAGCTATCACGTCTTAAGCGGCGCGGTGAAACAGGGACAGGCCCACGCCTGGCAACACCGCATCGTCGGCCCTTCCATCATGCAGCGCGTCGCACCCGGTTTTGTCCCGGCCGCCATGCCTAGATGGCTTCCCCGCGGCCTCAAGTCATTCTCGGCCTGGGCCGCGGGCGGGGTCATTGGCATGATCAATGACGCTACACTCACCGAGGGCGCGGAGGACCACCCCTATGCCATCCCCAATGTGGAGGTGGACCTGGTCACCTACGATCCGGGGGTTCCCATCGGTTTCTGGCGTTCGGTGGGTCACTCCTCCAACGCCTTTGTCGTGGAATCCTTTATCGACGAGCTGGCCCATCAGGCCAAGGCCGACCCCTACGAGTTTCGACGAGGCCTGCTCAAGGAGCATCCGCGTCACCTTGCTGTCCTCGACCTCGCCGCTGACAAGGCGGGCTGGGGCAAGTCGCTGCCTGCTGGCCGAGGCATGGGCATCGCGGTGCATAAATCCTTTGAATCCTATGCCGCACAGGTGGCCGAGGTGGAGGTCGATGACAAGGGAGGGGTCAAGGTCAGGCGCGTGGTCTGTGCCATCGATTGCGGCATCGCGGTCAACCCCGACACCATCGCCGCACAGGTGGAAGGAGCCATCGTCTACGGACTGAGTGCCGCCCTCAAGGGCGAGATCACACTCAAGCAAGGGCGTGTTGAACAGAGTAATTTCCATGACTTCCAGGTCCTGCGTCTGCAAGATATGCCGACGGTCGAAGTCCACATCGTACCCAGCATGGAATCCCCCACCGGCGTTGGCGAACCCGGCCTACCTGTCATCGCCCCGGCCGTCACCAACGCCATTTTCGCCGCCACCGGAAACCGGCTGCGCCGCCTACCCATCAACGCGCGGGATCTGGCCTGATGCAAGATGGCCTCGCGCTCTTGCACACCGCGCGCGAATGGCAATCGCAGGGTCAGGGTCTTTGGCTCATCCACGTCGTCCGGACCTGGGGCAGTTCCCCGCGACCGGCCGGATCTTTGATGCTGCTGGCCGAAGACGGTCGACACATGGGATCGGTCTCCGGCGGATGTGTCGAGGGGGATCTGTTCCAGCGACTTGAAGCCGGCGATCTCTCCCGCGACACACCCTCCCTCATCGAATACAGCAATGAGGCCACGCCCCAGGTTCGATTGCCCTGCCGAAGCCGCCTGCAGTTGGTGGTCGAGCCCGTTCTCGGCTCGACCGACC
>JABURT010000088.1 GCA_014762495.1 Gammaproteobacteria bacterium
CGTCAAAGATGCGAAAGACGTCGATGCCGTCGGCAGCACAGCGTTCGATAAATGCCCTGACCACATCGTCGGAATAGTGTCGATAGCCGAGCAGATTCTGTCCGCGCAACAGCATTTGCAGGCGGGTATTGGGCAGGGCGGCCTTGAGCCGGGCCAGCCGTTCCCAGGGGTCTTCCTTGAGAAACCGAACACAGGCATCGAAGGTGGCGCCGCCCCATGCCTCCAGCGACCAGTAACCGACGCGGTCGAGTTTTTCGCAAATAGGCAGCATGTCCTCGGTACGCATGCGCGTCGCAATGAGTGACTGGTGTCCGTCTCGTAATACGGTTTCGGTAATGTTTACCTTGGCCATGTTCTGTCCTGTGCTTGAGTTATGCGCCGGTGCTGGCGGCGATGGCGGCACCGATGGCGGCGGCGATGTCGTGGTTGGAACGGCGGACCGAATAGCGGGTCAATTCCGGATGTCGCTCCACGAACGAGGTGTCAAAGACCCCGCGCACGAAATCGTTGCTGCCCAGTATTTCCAGATAATAGGGGATGGTGGTGCGCACGCCGAACACACCGATATCCTTCAACGCCCGTCGGCTGCGCGCCAGCAGGGCATCCCAGTCCAGGGCCCAGACACAGAGCTTGGCGCACATGGAGTCGTAATAGGGTGGGATGACATAGCCGGTATAGATGGCGCTGTCGGTTCGAATGCCGGGGCCGCCGGGGGCGAAATAGCGCGTGACCTTGCCGAAGCTGGGCAAGAAGTCATTCTTCGGGTCCTCTGCGTTGATGCGAAACTCCATGGCAAAACCGCGACGCTGGATCGCCTCCTGCGGATAGGTCAGGGTCTGGTTGTCGGCGATGCGGATCTGTTCCTGCACAATATCGACACCGGTGATCATCTCGGTAATGGGGTGCTCCACCTGCAAGCGGGTATTCATCTCCATGAAATAGAAGTTGTCGTTTTCATCCAGCAGGAATTCCACGGTACCGGCATTGGAATAACCTACGGCCTTGGCGGCGCGTACCGCGAGGTCACCGATATAGTTTCGTTGTTGCTCTGACAATTGGGGGGAGGGGGCGATCTCCACCAGTTTCTGGTGTCGGCGTTGGATGGAACAGTCACGTTCGAACAGATGGATGGCATTACCGTGATTGTCCGCCAGTACCTGGACCTCAATGTGGCGAGGGTTGTCGATGGCCTTTTCGAGAAAGACCTCGGCGCTGCCGAAGGCCTTGGTGGCCTCGGAGATGACCCGATCATAGTTACGACGCAATTCCTGCTCACTGGCGCAGCGTCTTATCCCTCGACCGCCGCCGCCGGAAGTGGCCTTGAGCATCACCGGATACCCGACCTCGGTAGCCAGGTCGATGGCCTCGTCCAGCGAGGCCAGATTGCCCTCGCTGCCTGGTGTGACCGGTATGCCGGCGTCGATCATCGCCGATCTGGCTTCGATCTTGTCACCCATGCGCCGTATAACCTGGGAAGTGGGGCCGATAAAGATAATCCCGCGACGCGCGCAGATTTCGGCCAGTTCAGGGTTTTCAGAGAGAAAACCGTAACCGGGATGGATGGCATCACAGCCGGTTTCCACCGCCATATTGACCAGACGATGGGCATTGAGATAACCGGCGATAGTGTCGGGGCCAAGGCTATAGGCGGCATCGGCCTTTTTGACGTGGAGGGCATTGCGGTCGGCCTCGGCGTATACCGCCACCGATTTGATACCCATTTCGGTGCAGGCGCGGGCGATGCGAACGGCAATCTCGCCGCGGTTGGCGATCAGTATTTTTCGTATCACGTATGTCCCTCGGACCGTGCCTGGAAGCGCAACTGAATTCATGTCATTTCAGATCAGCGCTACGGCGGGTGTCAAGGTATGGATGGCGGAACTTGTCGGGGCCCGGAGAATCAATGAAAATGCGAGAAATATCACCCTTTTACTTTGACACACAGGGTCCCGGAATATATTATTGCCGGCTTATGTTAACGCAGCTTCCTGCTAGCCTA
>JABURT010000033.1 GCA_014762495.1 Gammaproteobacteria bacterium
TTTTTTTTCGTTTCTTTCTCCTATCGCTTTTTACATTTTTTCCTTTGTCGTCTGCGGCAGATGTGTATAATTGACAGATCTAGATCTATCTCGGTGACCTGGTCTCGACCGGGTCACCGGAATAATTAAAACTACGTGAGTAGGGAGATATAACTATGACTATTAAAGTCGGTATTAACGGCTTTGGCCGTATCGGCCGTATGGCCTTCCGCGCTATCGCAAAAGATTTCAAGGATATCGAAGTAGTAGGTATCAACGACCTGCTGGATCCTGAATACCTGGCCTACATGCTGAAGTACGACTCCGTACACGGCCGCTTCGACGGTGACATCTCCGTCGACGGCAACAACATGGTCGTCAATGGCAAGAAGATCCGTCTGACTGCCGAGCGTGATCCCGCCAACCTGAAGTGGGACGAAATCGGTGCCGACCTGGTTATCGAGTGCACCGGCTTCTTCCTCACCGAAGAGACCTGCCAGAAGCACATCGAAGCCGGTGCCAAGAAGGTGGTTCAGTCCGCGCCTTCCAAGGACGATACTCCCATGTTCGTCTACGGTGTCAACCACACCGACTATGCCGGTCAGGCCATCGTTTCCGCCGCTTCCTGCACCACCAACTGCCTGGCCCCCATGGCCAAGGTTATCCACGACAAGTGGGGCATCAAGCGTGGCCTGATGACCACCGTTCACGCCGCCACGGCTACCCAGAAGACCGTTGACGGTCCTTCGCAGAAGGATTGGCGCGGTGGTCGCGGTATCCTGGAAAACATCATTCCGTCTTCCACTGGTGCCGCCAAGGCCGTGGGCAAGGTTCTGCCCGATCTGAACGGAAAGCTGACCGGTATGGCCTTCCGTGTACCCACCTCCGACGTCTCCGTCGTTGACCTGACAGTCGAGCTGGAAAAGGATGCCTCCTACGATGACATCTGTGCCGCCATGAAGGCCGCTTCCGAGTCCGGCGACATCAGCAAGACTCTGGGCTACACCGATGAGAAGGTGGTATCCACCGACTTCCGTGGTGTTGGCTTCTCCTCCATCTTCGATGCCGAAGCCGGTATCGCGCTGGATGGCAGCTTCGTCAAGCTGGTGGCCTGGTACGACAACGAGTACGGCTATACCTGCAACATGCTCCGCTTCGTAGAGCACGTCGCCGCAAATTAAGGATCTTTTGCCCGCTGGCGGTGTTGCAGCCCGGATTTTGAAATGCTCATGTGCCTGATGCACACTCCGCTTTCAAAACCGGTCTGCGCCTAGCCAGCGAGCAAAATCTCTCTTAATTACATAAGCGGGTATTTTGAATTTCCTCGCTTATTGAGGTGTAGGGTGGACCGCTTGGTCCACCATTACTCTCAAACCAGATTAGAGAACTATTTGCCAAACCGGCGTTTGCCAAATGGTTTTTACGATTCAATAAAATTTTTAGGAGTGGATATATGTCCTTCATCAAGCTCACCGATCTGGATCTCGCCGGTAAGCGTGTACTGATCCGTGCTGATTTGAACGTGCCGGTCAAAGACGGCAAGGTTACCTCCGATGCCCGTATTCAGGCCTCTATGCCTACCATCGAGCATTGCGCCAAGGCCGGTGCCAAGGTCATGGTCATGTCTCACCGCGGCCGCCCCGAAGAAGGTAAGGCCGACGAAGAGAACTCCATGGCCCCCATCGCCGCCGACATGAGCGCCAAGATGGGTAATGACGTGCGCCTGGTGAAGGATTATCTGGACAATGCCCCCGAGGTTGCCGAAGGTGAGGTGGTGCTGCTGGAGAATGTACGTTTCAACGCCGGTGAGAAGAAGGACGACGAGGCCCTGGCCAAGAAATACGCCGCCCTCTGCGATGTCTTCGTCATGGACGCCTTCGGTACCGCTCACCGTGCCCAGGCCTCCACCCACGGTGCCGGCAAGTTTGCCCCCGCCGCCTGTGCCGGTCTGCTGCTGGCCGAAGAGCTGGATGCCCTCAACAAGGCCCTGGCCA
>JABURT010000222.1 GCA_014762495.1 Gammaproteobacteria bacterium
GGTCACCTGGTGGAAGCCGAGGTCGTAGTTAACGGCCGGGCCGACATAGTCGGCGGCGTCGATGGTGCCCTTCTCCAGGGCCGGGAAGATATCCGAGCCGGGCAGGGATACGGTTGAGACGCCGAACTGCTGGAATACCTCGGCCACCATGCCGCCGGGCAGTCGTATCTTCATGCCCTTCAAGTCATCCACCGAGTTAACGGGTTCCTTGGAGTGGATGATGTTGGCGTCGTGCTGGATGGGTCCGACGTAGAACAGGCCGAACTTCTCGTAGATGCTGCGCGCCTTCTCCAGCATGCCCAATCCGTAGAACATGGTATCCCACTGGGCCGGTTGATCCGGACCCAGGGGGTAGGAGGAGAGGAATACCGATGCCGGGATCTTGCCGGACCAGTACAGGGTGAAGGGATTCATGCCCTGCAGTACACCGGAACGCACGGCATCGAACAGGGCGTTGTTATCCGCCGCCACGGACTTGGCGGAGAAGGGCTTAATGGTCAATTCGCCACCGGACTTCTCCTTGATGCCATTGGCCCAGGCCTCGAACAGGCTGTAACCGGTGGTCCCGGCATCCCACACCGACTGAACCTTCCAGGTGTGTCCCTTGGCGGCCTCGGCATTGCCAATGAAGGGCGCGCCGATGACGGCCGCGCCGCCCGCTGCCGCGGCCGTCTTCAAAAAGCCGCGACGTCCTTCTCTCTTTTGTCCGGACTCCACCGGTGGTGTTTTCTTATTACTCATTCTCGAACCTCCTCATGTTTGGGGTTTATCGTGAAGGGCCATAGGCCCGTACCGATACCTCTGTTTTTATTCAAACTGTCGGTTTCGCCTGTCGTGTCAGGCAAAATCGGTCGCGGCATACGCGACCCATTATTGATATCTGTGCGGCAAGCACAGGCGTGGTCGAGGCAAGTCCAGCTACCACCCCCGCATCATGCCTGCCTGTAGTGTTTTCACATTTCGAAATAGAAAAAACGATGACAGTGTGCGTGCCATCACCGTGCGAGCAATAAAATCGGCTCCATATCTTGAGCCCTCTGACTGGAATATCAGTGCATCATCATATAGATGCATGCTATCTATAGGGAAACCATGGGCCGTCTCATGAGCAAATGCAAGTACCCCGCACTCGAAGTGTTTCACAATATGAAATAATGGCGACAGGACCCGCCGGCAAACTGTGTCATGGGCCGTCGGGTCTTGACGGTGACGTGACGGGGCCTTGGCACAGCTGTCAATGTGAGCCGATAAGCCGAGCATAGGCACGGGCCAGGGCCTCCTCGTCGCCGACGTTTCCGGGAAAGATCACCACCGGTAGTCCCGGATAACGTGGATGAGTTTGTGGGCATCGGATCACCGAGCAGCCGGGCAGGATCTGACCCAGGACACGTGAGCTGCGTAAGGACAGGCCGGTACTCAGAACATCATTCGAGGTGATGCCCCCCTTGCTGATAAGAAACCCGAGGTCCTCGGGTAAACCGCGCACCACATCCATCAGAAAGGCGGAGACCCGCTCACCGAAGGCGAGGCGACTGGCCTGGTCCTCGAAACCGAGTTCCTCCCGACTGGTGAATATGACTGGACTCTTGCCGGAGCTGTGGGCCTGAGCGGCTTGTTTGAGGATTTGTTCAAGCATCGCCTCGCGCTCTGTATCCAGTCTTGAAACATCGACCTCGAGAGACACCACACCAGGCATCTTCAATAAATGCTGCAGTTGCCCGGTGGTCTTCTTTACATGAGAACCGACAATGATGGCTCCGGCTTGATGCTGACGAACATAGGTCGACATGGCCTCGGCGGCCACCGGTTGCGGCGGCAGATCGGCAAGCGAGGTCAGCAGGCTGGCGGCACTGCGAAACAGGAATCGCTTGCCTGCACCGGCTGCCTGCATCAGTTGTTCACAAAAGTGGTCAAGATCGCTCTGTGATTCAGCGTCGACGACGCAGCAAACATTGTGTTCGAGGGTCATCAGTCGAGACAGGCTGTCGCCGCGCACATCATTAAGCTCAAAGCGAATCACATCCTCGGCCTTGATGCGCCCATGGGTCTTCTCCTCCACATAATCGGGCAGATAGCTGTGATGGAACGCGAATACCGAATCGCGCGCGAATTCGGTCTCATGAACCGGTACCTCTCTACCGTCCATGACCAGATAATGGGTACTGTCGCGGGTAATGCGCCCGCCCTCGAAGAAGGCCGGCACCATGAAGTGGGCATCGAAGGGGCCTAGCTCCTCGGCGATGATATCGGTCTCCACCGGGTAGTGGCCGCGCAAGGTCGAGTCGGAGCGACTGACCAGCAATGGATGAATCGGTTGACCGTCACGGTCCAGTGCATCCAGAGCCAGCCTGAGGTTCTGGCAGACCTCGCGAGTGAGCTCGGCGGCCCGTTCGGCACTCATGCCGCGGGTGTTGGTCAGGACAAAGAACAAGGGTGCCGCATCCTGCAGCCCCTGCTTGAGCGTCGCCACGTCCCAGCGTGTCAGCAAAAGGCAACTGTGCACGGTTTGCGATCCGGTCGGGTCATCATCCAGTACGATTATCTTGGTCTCACTCATCCACTCGATCCGTTCTCGCTAACAGCGGTGTATAAAAAGCCCGTGCAGGTAATGTGTGGGGATGGAACAGGTTAGGGGAGGTGCTCTCCTGCACGGGCCGATAAACCATTAACTCAAGTGATGTACACGTTCGATCATCGCCTCTGCGGTGATGCCGTTGAATTCCATGATCTCGGCCGGTGAGGCGGTGGTCTCGCCGCGTTTCCAGCACACGGTATCGCGCTTCGGGGCACGTGAGCGCAATAGTACGGGTTCCAGTGCGGCGGAGGGTCCTCCACTCACGGCCAGTAAGACGTCGCCGTCGAAGAGGGCGTTAAAGGCCTTGTCCGACATAAAACCCTGCTCCGGTTGAGACACGGATTCCCAGGCGATATCGCTTGGGCGATATAGCTGGCGGGGATTGACCACGGCGACGATACGCACGCGATAGCCCTCGGACTCCAGCCTGTCGCGGGCCTCGAACACGGGCAGTAAGACCATGTCACCGGTCACGGCGAAGACGATGTTGCCCTTGTTGCCACCCTCGGATTCGTAGATCACCGTCGCGCCCTGTTGCACGGCGCTACGGGCCTCATCGAGTGTTAGATAGACAGGAAGCGCACTCTTGGAGGCAATGAGAGTCATGCTTTTATTGAAGCTGTTGGTGGCGTATTCATAGGCCGTCTGGATGGTGTTGGCATCGCAGGGAAAGAGTACAAAGTGATTGCCGTTGCGCATCATGGCGCCGAAGTAGTTTTCGATCTCCGGGCGCTGATGGGTCCAGCCGTTGCGGCCCTGTTCCAGGGCCCCGGCAGTGAACATGGTGACGATGGACGGGGTCTTGCGACGCAGCTCGGCCATGGCCTGGGAGACGGTTTGCACGATGGGCCAGCCATTGATGGCAAAGGATTCATAGGAGAGCCACAGGGCGCGCGAGCCGAACAGGGCCAGGGCGGAGGCGAGACCGGCACAGGCATCCTCGTTGAGCGGTTCGTAGACCTGGCCGGTCGGTGACTGGTTGTAGAGTGGGTCCGTTGTCGGATGCCGGATCTTGAGTGCGTCGTTGATGTTCTTCATGGCCGAGGCCTCGTTGCCGTCGGCGTTGGCGACGATAAAGCGACTGTCCTGCTGACCTACCTGGGCCACCAGGGCGCCCATGGCGGTGGAGGGCACGGCCTTTTCTCCCACGCTGAACTCCTGCATCTCGATGTTCAGCGCCGGCAGATCGAGCTCGAACTCGGTGACCACGCTCTTGACCGCTGGACCGCCACCGGCGCGACTGAAGTTGTCGCGCACGATGGACCATGCCTGCGTCGGCAGGGCACGTCGCTTGAGACCTTCGATGATATGCTCGGCGTCCAGCGTATCGGCCGGGTAGAGGTTGTGCGACTTGGCACCTACGGTGTGCACACCGCTACCCTTCAATTGCTTGATGATGAAGGCGGTGAGTGTCCCGCCCATGGCCGATCGGGCGGCTTGATTCACGCCTTCAAGCACGGCGCGGGTGAAGGCCAGGCGCTGGCCAAAGGAGAAGCGGCTGCTGTCGACGAAGGCACCCTCCTGACTCGAGTCGTCGAACTCGCTGGCATCCACCAGCACGACCTCTTCAAAACCGTGGCCCTTCCAGTATTGGACCATGGCATCGTTGCTGTGCAGCGAGACCATGGAGTGGTGTTCCTGCGAGTAGCCGTTCCAGATCAAGACCGGCAGGAAGTTGGTGACATCCGGAAAGGCGGTATGAAAGTGCATCATGGCATTGAGGACATAGGGCTCGCCCATGCCGCCGTCGCCGATAGTGACCGGGAACAGCTTGTCTCGGTGCAGCAGGGCGCCGGCCATGGCGAAGTGCTGACCCTGTCCCAAGGGGCCCGCGGGGGCGAGGAGTCCAGGGATGGCGCCGGAGAGGTGACCCAGCAGGCCGTGCTTTTCGCGAAAGCGCGCCATGAGGTCGTTCATGCTGTGAATCCCCATCTCCTCCAGCGAGCTGTCCAGAAACATGGAGGCATAGAAGCCGGGCGCGTGGTGGCCGACCTCGGTCACGATATTGGTGTGTCCCAGCATCATCAGTGCAGCGTGGGCCTCGGCCGAGGAGGCGAAGCCGCCGGGATGACCCGAGCCCTTGGCGCCGCAGGTCTGCAGGGTGACGTAACGCAGGGCATCGGCCCCCAGTAAAGTCTGGTAGACGGACCTGGCGTCTGAAACATCGGTGATGGCCGACTGTCCCTCGCCAATCACAGCCTTATCGGCGTATTGGTCAAAGTCGGGCCAGGGTTCGTCCAGGTACTGAATGCCGTCGATGAATCCCGGTGCATGGGATTGTGAGGGATGGGTAGACATGTTCGCTCTCCTGGGCTGTCAGCGGTAAATGATCACCGGTCTGGATCGGAACATAGTTCAGCATTACATATTTCACAATATCAAACAGTTTTCATAATATAAAATATAGAGCTATCTCACTGACTCCACTCCATAATATTTTTTATATTGAAAGAACAATTTCACATTGCGTAATATTGGCTCATGGAACCCACACGCCCGACTTCATCCATCCAGGTCATCGACCGCATGATGTGGCTACTCAACGCCATGGCCGAATACGACGACCCTGTCTCGCTAAAATATCTATCGGCCGAGACCGGCCTGCATCCCTCCACGGCCTTTCGCATCCTGGCATCCCTTGGTGAACACGGCATGGTTGAGCGTACCCCGCAGGGCCTGTATGTCCTCGGCACTACACTGGGTCAACTGGGGCGCCGTGTACACAGTAACCAGGACGTCAAGGTGGCGGCACGCGAGACCATGGACTGGTTGCGTGATGAACTGGGCGAGACCATCAACCTCACCATTCGCCAGGACGACGAGGTGGTCTATATCGAGCGCTCCCTGTCGCCGCGCATGATGCGCGTCGAGCAGGTCATCGGCAGCAAGGCGCCGCTGCATGTCACCGCAGTGGGCAAGTTGTTTCTGGCCGAGGAGGGCGAGGATGGGATCCGGGCCTATGCCCGGCGCACCGGCCTGCCAGCATACACCGACAATACTCTGACCGATGAAGAATCCCTGGTGGAGGAGGGGGTTCATTGCCGTAAAAACGGTTATGCACTGGATAATCAGGAGGCGGAGATAGGCGTGGGATGTATTGGTGCCCTGATCTATGGAGAGGGAGGCGTACCCATCGGTGGACTGTCCATCTCGGCCCCCATCGAGCGGCGTCGGGACGAGTGGATCCCCATCCTGCACGAGGCCGCCGCGCGCATCTCGCGCGCCCTGGGCTATACACCGCCCAGGTCTAGTACCAAGGTGACGACTTAGTCGGCCTGGCGTCGGACATTATTCATTTTTGCTCCCTTCATCGATCACCACCAGCAATCGGCGAGGCCCATGGGCGCCTAGCTGGATGGTCTGTTCCACGTCTGCGGTGCGCGAGGGGCCGCTTATGAGGTTCACGCAGGCCGGGAAGTCGCCTTGTTGGCGCAGGTGCTGCCAGACCTCCTCCATGTGCTCGATGAGATTGGCGCGGTCCACCAGGCACAGAAAATTTTCCGGCAGAAAGTTGGCTTCGCTCGGTGTCTCGGTCCCCGATAACAGCACCAGCGAACCGGTCTCGGCTATGCCGAAGGCCGCCAGACTAAGCACATTGAGATCGCTCGCTCGCGGGGCTCGGCACTGTATCTCTAGGTCATTGGGCCAGTTCAGTTCACGCAGGCGGGGATGGGGCATGACGACGAGTCCCTGCCCCTGCCCCTGTCCCTGCCCCTCGACCCTGAGAAAGTTGCCAATGGCCTTGATGATCGCGGCCTCGCTGTCGACACGCACCACGCTGGCGCTATTTTGTCTGAGCTTGTCGACGAAGACCTCCAGGGCAGACCCATCCAGCCGCGGCCGCGGCCCCGCCGAACTCGACCATGCTCCGTCGCGTACACCTGCCTTGTTCGTGCCTGACTCGCCGCGCAGACGTGTCAGGATCTCTCGGCGAGCTTCACTCATGCCTAGTCCTCCCGCGACGTCGATTCCACTCACGTACGAAGCTTCCCCCTTCAGGGGCTGGAAACTCACGACCCCTCTGCCAGGCCCCGAGTCCGGGCAGGCGTGGCAGGATCCCATTTCGGCCCATGCGTGAGAGCAGGGCCATGGCGGGACCTGCCAGTGCCCGGTAGAGCCGCGGGTGGGTATTGAGCCAGCTCCACAGTCGAGTCGCGCAGCGTTGGCGCAACGGTGTGATGCGTTCTTCGAATTGGTCGTTGCGCAGTTGTCGCAACAGCTCGGGTAGCGGGATCGACATGGGGCAAACCTCAGCACAGCGCCCGCAAAAGCTTGAGGCATTGGGTAGCTCGGGAGCCTGTGCCAGGCCGTCGAGCAAAGGGCCGAGCACCGATCCCATGGGGCCTGGGTAGACACCGCCGTAGGCGTGCCCACCGACGTTGGTATAGACCGGGCAATGGTTGAGGCAGGCACCGCAGCGAATGCAGCGCAGCATGTCGCGATATTTACCATGCAGGATGCGGCTGCGACTATTATCGATGAGCACCACATGATAGGCCGATTCGTGCCCATCGTTGCGGGGCTTGGGACCGGTGAAGAAGCTGGTGTATGCCGTGGACTCCTGCCCCGTGGCACTTCGTGCCAGCAGGCGCAGCAGGGTGGTGGCGTCTTCCGGGGTGGGCACCAGCTTGTCCAGGCTGGCCAGTACGATATGGGTTGGGGGCAGCAGGGCGGTGAGGTCGCCATTGCCTTCATTGGTGACGATCACCGAGCTGCCGGTCTCGGCTATGAGGAAATTGGCACCTGTGATGCCGACATCGGCCTTAAGAAACTTGTCACGCAATATCGCCCGAGCCTCGTCGACGATCTCGGCCACTGTCTCCAGCGGCTCGGTATAGCCGTGGCTTCGGTGATGCTCGCGAAACATCGCAATGATCTGTTCACGGGTCTTGTGTAGGGCCGGCGCGATGATGTGGCTCGGCGGTTCCTCGGCGAGCTGTATGATGTACTCGCCAAGATCGGTCTCCACAGCCTCCATGCCCGCCGCTTCGAGCGCGTGATTGAGGCCAATCTCCTCGCCGATCATAGATTTGCCCTTGGCCACGCTGCCGGCGCCGGCCCGGCGACAGAGATCGATAACTAGCTTGCGTGCTTCCTCGGCATCCCGCGCCCAGTGAACCTGGCCGCCGCTGGCGATGACCTGTGCCTCATAGCGTTCCAGGTACTCGGGCAGGTGATCGAGGGTGTGCTCCTTTATCGACTTCGCCCGCGAGCGCAGCGCCTCGTATTGATCCAGTGCCGCGATGGCCGTTTGACGACGGGCGATAAAGCCATCTCCAGCCTTGTCCATCGCGCGCTGCAGGGGTTCATCCATCAGCGCCGCATGGGCCTTGTCGCGAAAGCGATGATGCGTGTTTGCCGTCATGCTTTGTCGGGCCCGCCGATACCCGCTCCGTCGGCCATCCCGGCAAGCAACTCGGCAATGTGAAAAATGCGCGGTCCGCCGTCCTCACGCCGCAGTCGTCCGGCGATGTTGAGCAGGCAGCCGAGGTCGGCGGCCGCCAGGACATCGGCGCCGGTTTCTCGCACCCGGCGGGTTTTATTCGAGGCCATGCGCTCGGAGATCTCGTCAAACTTGACCGAAAAGGTACCGCCGAAGCCGCAGCAGACCTCGGTCTCTTTCATTTCTAGCAACACAAGCCCATGCATTTGCGAAAGCAGGGTTCGTGGGGCCCCGTGAATCCCGAGTTCACGCAGCGAGGAGCAGGAGTCGTGGTAGGTGACGCGGCCCTCGAAGGTCCGGTCGAGGCGGATATCAAGCACATGGCTCAGGAAATGGGTCAACTCGTGGCAACGCGCGGCGAGGGACTCTGCGCGTGCGCGCCAGTCTGGTTCATCACGGAACAGGCGAGGATAGTGCTGGATGATCATGCCGGCGCAGGATCCGGAAGGCACAACCACATAATCGAAGCCTTCGAATTCGGTAATGGTCTTTCGTGCAAGGGCGCGTGCACCGCGCACATCACCGTTGTTGTAACCGGGTTGGCCGCAACAGGTCTGGCTTGGCGGGACGACTACCTCACAGCCATGGTCCTGGAGCAGACGGGCACTGGCCAGTCCAATTCTGGGTCTCAGATTATCCACCAGGCAGGTGGCAAACAGGGCGACGCGCATGGGGTTCTTCCTGTCAGGGCCTGTGCACAGTGTAACCCTTTTTGGTCAGGCGTCCCTACCGGGCCTTGATCAGGGCAGCAGTTCCAGCAGCGTCGGGTTCTCGAGTAGATGGTGGGAGAGCAACACCGAGGTGGCGGACCAGACCTGTTGATAATTGGAGCGGCGCCCCACCAGACGGCCCGAACGGCCGTCGTAATATTCCGGCCAGTTCTCTTCGGCCAGACGTCGGGTCGCGGTCTCATAGGCGTGCTCGGCCAGGTCCTGGCGTCCGGTCTTGATGGCGGCGGCGACAAAGGGCCACAGCAGGGCCGGCCAGTTGCCCCCGTTCTGGTATGACCAGGGTACGTTCTTGGGATCAGAACCGGTGCGCACCTCCCACTCCAGTCCCTCCATGGCCGGGAAGATGATCTTCATGGGCATGCCGCCCACCAGATCGTCCCATCGGGTGGCGTACAGGTTCATGATCTTGTGCGACTGTTCGTCGGTGGAAAGGTCGAACAGTATGGCGAGTAGATTGCCGAGGGCAAAATAACGGAAGTCCATGCGTCCCACACCGACATTGCCCACCAGATAACCGCTGTCGTGCGGCATCCATTCCACGACCCAGTCGGGGATGGACTCAGGATAAATATTCAGCACGTTCTGGCTCTCGGGCCCGAACTCTTCGGTGGTGTAGCGGTGAATCTCGTTGAGGCGTTTGAGGTCGAGCCAGTAAAAGATGCGGACGTAATTGAGCAGGGCATGTTCTCGGGTGGCAGCGGTCTTGAGCACCGAGGTCTGGGAATCTTCCTTGCGTCGCTTGGGTGTCGCCGGTTCCTTGAGCAGGTGACGTACGATACGCAGCATGCCATAGAACAAGGCCTGGATCTCAAGAGGGTGGCCATAGATGCCCATACGACGATCGATCATACTGCAGGCGTCGGGTACCAGGAGGGCGGGACTGACCTCGAAGTTGTCCTTGAGACAGAGGTGGAGGATTTGCGACATGGTCGACTGGAATTCTTCTCGTTCAACCAGTGTGTTGTCACCGGTGCTGTTGGTATACATGAACAACAGATAGACCCACCACATCATGGAGTCTACCGGCGCCACTCGACCGATAGCACGTTCACCGAAGTCGGCCTGCAGATGTTCCTCGCCATGTTCATCAGTGGTGACGCGGAAGCTGGCGGGCATTACACCAGGCTGTACCTCGTGACCGGCAACGGTTCGTTCGCGTGTCCGTAACTTGAGCACGACTTCGAGAAAATTTTTGACGATCTCTGAACGACCCTGTGCCAGGAACACCATTGCCGAGGGGACCTGTCTCTTATA
>JABURT010000078.1 GCA_014762495.1 Gammaproteobacteria bacterium
GAATACCGGCCTGTCACGCCGGGGGTCGCGGGTTCGAGTCCCGTCCGCTCCGCCACATACAAAAAAGGCGCGCCCATGGGCGCGCCTTTTTATTTGCCGACATCAGGCCCTGTATCACGCCAGCTTTTCGATCAATTCCTTCTCAGTCTTACCTTTGATATGCGGGGCAATCGCGGCGGCCAGGTCGCGAGGACTAAACTTGGCGACGTAACCATCAGCCCCCACGCTCTTACCGAGATTAACGTTGGCATCGGCCGACAGTGATGAGTGCATAATCACCGGAATGCCATCAAATCGCTTGTCCTGCTTGATTTGACGAGTCAGCACAAAACCGTCCATTTCCGGCATTTCAATATCAGTGAGAATGACCTGGAGGAGATCGGTAAGTGGTCGGTTTTCAGACTTGGCGCGTTCGGCAAGATCACCCAATTTTTGCCACGCATCCTTGCCGTTTATGGCAGCAATATGATTGAGTCCCATTTTATCGAGAGTACGTTCTATCTGCTTACGTGCCACAGAGGAGTCATCGGCGTAAAAGATAGTCGCCGGGTGTTCGACCTTTTCGATACCATCAAACAACAAGGGATCGCTGCCCTGCTTTGAGGTCTCTTCCAGTACCTTCTCCACATCCATCATCATGACAATGGTACCGCCTTCCAGCTCAGCCACGGCATTGATCAGGCCGCCATGACGATGCGACATCATGGTTGGTGGCACCTTAATCTGATTCCATTCCATACGCAGGATCTGATCCACGGCATGGACGAGAAATCCCTGCATGCTGCGGTTGTACTCGGTGACGATCATGGACAGCGGTTTTTCTTCCACATCGATTTCGCAAAAATGGGCCAGGTCCACGACCGGGATCATGGTGCCTCGAAGGCTCACCATACCTTCCACACCCGGGGGCATATCGGGAGCCTTCACCACATCGGGTGAACGCAATACTTCGCGCACCTTGAAAACGTTGATCCCAAATTTCTCTTCACGCCCGGTATTGCGATCACGTCCCAGTGTGAATAACAACACTTCTAGTCGATTGGCCCCGGCAAGACGGGTCCTTTCATCGACGGACTGAATAAAATTGGCCATGCAAGTTACCTCAGAATTAAGAGGGGATTGTCAACAAAATCAGACATCCCGGAAAGTATAGATTATCTGTGGTGACCGTCAGTGATACGAGCTGGCTTCGTAAATTTATTGTAATTTCAGTCGCCTAAAATTCGTCATGCATTCGCGACTGGCAACGAACCGAAACCACTCTTCCCCCTTCTCAGTGGGCGCCGATGCCATAATATTAGTATTCGTTCATATACTTTGATTTGGTTTCACGCATTGGTTAAAATTCGCCCTCCTTTCATTTGGGCAGCCTGGAACAGGGCTCCCGTTTCGGGACATGGCAGGACGCATCTCACTTTTATTCCGCGGCACTCTCGGGGTTGTTTTCATGTTGTTTGCAAGACCTAACACACTGTTAATGCTATCATTTATGACACTTGTCCTGGCCAGTTCACCAACCTGGGCGGAGACCAAAACCAGCCATTCCGTGTCCGCACAACAACACAAACACGACAAGGGCTTCTGGAATAGCCTGAGCCGAAGCTGGCTCACCCGTGAACAGATCGACCTGCTCAACCTAGCACACCGAATCGGTATGGAATCGGATGGCGAGGCCCATGCCGCCATGCTTCAATCCATTCTTATGCAGGAAAGCCACGCCGGTCGTTTCGGTCGCATCGGTGATACCAATGCCGATATCGGCAAACGTTCTTATGGCGTCATGCAGATCAAACTCATCACGGCCAATGATGTTCTCGCACGCTACCCTTCGATGGGACGTTTCAAAACCGAGGAAGATCTGATCATCAAGCTGGTTACCGACGATTACTTCAACATACAGATCGCCTCACGCCATTTATTACTCCTGCGCAACCATACCAAGCGTGAGGCCCAGGCCGTCATGGCGTATAACACGGGTCTCAGCAAGGCTCTCAAACACTGGTACCCGGAAAAATTTCGTTACGTACGCAAGGTGAAACGATATCTAACGCATGTTGTCACACCGTTTAACCGACGCTACGGCAACGAGATTCAAACAGTAGCTTTGCTGGACGGATAGGCGATAGGCATGTCGACTGAAAATACCCATTATGAACGCATAGGCGGAGAACAGGGCGTCCGCAAACTGGTCGACCGATTTTACGATCTGATGGACGAATTACCCGAAGCCTACGAAATCCGCAAATTGCATGCGCCCGATCTGAGCCAGGCTCGTGAGAAGTTATTCATGTTCCTCTCAGGCTGGATGGGTGGACCGCAACTGTATATCGAACAGTACGGACATCCCCGCCTACGTATGCGCCATCATCCCTTTCCTATCGCCAGTCTCGAGCGCGATCAATGGATGCTATGCATGCAACAGGCGATGATGGATACAGGAGTCGATGAATCGCTCCAGGACGAACTCAAGGCCGCCTTTTTCCGCACCGCCGACTTCATGCGAAACAAGGAAGGCTAGTGGACATTAAGAGTATCCGCTGGAAGCGACATTTCATTACCCTCGCCATATTTCTGGTGATCTATCTTGGCATTCGTGCCTATCAGCTACGTGATTACAGCGAGGGTACAGCCCCCCTGTTTTCCGCCGTCAGCGTTGAAGATCAGGTGATCAACCTGCGTGATTACCGTGGCGAGCCCGTGCTGATTTACTTCTGGGCGGACTGGTGTCCGGTGTGCAAGTTTGAACGCGGCGCCATCGAAGGCCTGTCCGAGGACTATCCTGTAATCACAGTCGCTTCCTGGTCCGAAAGCTTTACTGGCGTGAGACAATATTTCTCTACAGAGGCTGCGCGTAAGGCCACGATCTACGATCCGCAGGGAGAGCTCGCCGGGCGATACGGAATCAGTGGTGTGCCCAGCTTTTTCATTCTCGATGCCGACGGCCAAATCCGTTTTATCGAGCGTGGATACACCTCATCTCTGGGTTTGCGCCTGCGTTTAATATTAGCGAAACATCTATAACGAAATCGTCAGCCTTCTTTGCAAAGTTTTTACACAATTGCTCGATTCCTACGTAGATATTTTCTCTGCTGCGACGATAATACATTTACACCGTACAGAATTTTGGTGTTATCTCCTCCTTTTACATCCCCAAGATTCAGCCGCTTTCCACAAGCGGCTTTTTTTTGCCTGGAACCTCCTATAGAGATTCATTGACACTTTCTTACGCTTTGAGGAGTTCTATACGTCGGTGGCAATCAAGCCGTATGTCATGATGCTTGATCAATTTTTCAATCATTTTCCGCTAATGGCAATCGGCACAATTCCATAGATTCACCTGCAGCTACGAATGGCGTAACACTCATGTGACCGACTTATTGGCTTAACGCTTTTTGCAGATGTAGCTTTTACAGTATTGCCACAAACAATACTGTTCATCTTATCCAGTCCGCCCTATGCTTTCAGCAACACCTGATTCAGGTGGTTTTACCTCCTTTTTTACCTCCCAAAGATTTTACCGCCTGCCTGTCAGGCGGTTTTTTTTATGTATCTTGATAAGTTATGCGCCCGCATGCTTTGTATGAAGGGACTCAGCGATTACAATCTGGCAGCATGAGATGGAAAAGCATCAGGCGTCGATGGAGTAAGCTATGGCCGGGCCGAAACAAAAAGCGCCGTCGCAAAACAAGTCGGGGTGCACAACCGAATAAACCGACGCGTTGGCGCCGTTATTTCAAATGGACATTCCGTTTCGCCCTGTTCCTGTTCGTCGTGGACATCTTTTACCTGGGTACCATCTGGCCCGACTGGGAGAACATCGCGACCAGGCCGGTGCCCAAGTCACAATTCATCCTTGCCTACGAGAACAGGCGTGAGCAGGACCGAAGCCTGCCCCGCCTGCGTTGGTATCCGGTCAGTTATCAACAGATATCACCGCAATTACCGAGGATGGTTGTACTGTCAGAGGACGGCCGATTCTATCGTCACCGTGGCATTGATCTGGAGGCTTTGCTTGAGGCCATTGAATACAACTTCGACCGGGGACGTATTGTCTACGGCGCCAGCACCATTTCCCAGCAAACGGTGAAGAACCTGTTTCTGACCCCTTCACGCGACCCCTTGCGTAAATGGCACGAATTGGTTCTTACCCTGGGCATGGAATTCAATCTCTCCAAGCGCAAGATTCTGGAGCTCTATCTCAACATTGCCGAGTTCGGGCTCGGTATCTATGGCGCCGAAGCGGCAGCCCGAGCGTACTGGGGTATCCCCGCGAGCCAGTTGAATCAGCGTCAGGCCATTGAGCTTGCCGCCAGCCTGCCCAGCCCCAAACGCCACAATCCTGCCACCGATACCAGGCGTTTTCAGAACCGTGTGGCTCGAATCGAGCGCTACCTGAGTTTTCAGCCTTAAAGGTGTTTGTCGATGCCGTGTGCCTTCAGTCCCCAGGCATACAGCGAAAAGAGTTTTTCATTGGTCACACGCAGTCTTGAGACGAGTGAACGGGTGATGTGATAAAGGATGCGATACCCCTGCTCCGGGTGTCGCTCCATGAACTCGAACAGGGCATCGCCATTGAATTCGATGACCTCGCTGTCCTCGACGGTAGCGACACGGGCGGAACGCGGCAGTTCGTCAAACAGGGTCAGCTCTCCAAACAGGTCGCCGGCGGTGAAGGCAGTGAAGCTCGGTTTGAGCTCCTTGCCATCGTGCATCCGTGCGCTCCCAGAGGCCTCGATCCGTCCGGAGACCACAAGAAACAGGCTGCGGCTGACCTCGCCCTGCTCAAAGATCACGACATTGGCCGGAAAGTGTCGGCGATGCCAGGCCTCTCCCTCCAAAAAGTCCGTCTCCTTCAGCAGGGCCAACATCGGATGCTCTGTTTCTTGCTTCATTGTCCACCTCACGGTCCTGTATGCGCCAGGCAGGGAAAATTTATCCCCTTTGTGGCCGTCAATGTCCGCACAAGTCCTTGCCCAGTTCCGCGACTCACTGCACAATTGAAGAAAATCACACAACGGAGTTTGCGACAATGGAACAGGATGAGCTGCGAGAAAATCTCACCGAGGGCAGTATCTGGATACGCGGCCTCTTCATGCTGCTGTTTGCCATACTCTACAACATTGCCGAGATCGTCATCGCGGCGGTGGCAGTGCTGCAGTTCCTGATCCGACTGGTCACCGGTTCGGTGAACGATAACCTGCTGGATCTGGGGTACAGCGCCAGCACCTATGCCTCACAGATTTTCCAGTTTCTTACCTTTAACAGTGAAGAACGCCCCTTTCCCTTCAGTCCCTGGCCGTCGCGAGACGCTGACACCAGCAAGGCCGACTCGTCGGACAAGCACGACGACGATGACTCCCACCTGGGTGTGTAACCACCCTGCATGAGCGACATTCAGGCATTGCTTGATTTGATGGCCCGGCTGCGTGACCCGCAGTCGGGCTGTCCCTGGGACATCGAACAAAATTTCGACAGCATCGCCCCCTACACCATCGAAGAGGCCTACGAAGTCGCCGACGCCATCGAGCGCAAGGCCTATGATGAATTGCGCGACGAGCTGGGGGACCTGCTGTTCCAGGTCGTATTCCATGCCCGCCTCGCGGCCGAGTCAGGCCACTTTGACTTTAACGATGTGGTCCGCGCCATCGTCGACAAGATGACGCGCCGCCACCCCCATGTCTTCGGTAACGCCCGTGTCGATGACAGTGCCGAACAAACCCGAGCCTGGGAGTCACTTAAGGCACAGGAACGTGCACAGAAACCCGGCCAGCAATATCTGCTCGATGATGTCCCACTCGGCCTGCCGGCCCTGACCCGAGCGGCCAAGCTGCAAAAGCGCGCGGCTCGACACGGCTTCGACTGGCCCGAGCTCGCCCCCGTACTGGACAAGGTGCGCGAAGAGCTGGCCGAGGTGGAGGCCGAGCTCGAAGCCAACGATCCAACGCGCCTGCAGGAGGAGATGGGCGACCTCTTGTTTGCCTGCGTGAACCTGGCGCGCCATCTGAATCTGGACCCCGAACACAGCCTGCGCCAAGGCAATGAAAAATTCCGCCAGCGTTTTAACCGGGTGGAGGAGCATTTCCACGGTGTCGAGGGACTGGAATCGGCCTCGCTGGAGCAAATGGAACAGGCCTGGAATCGGGTGAAACAGGGCGTAACGAGCACATCTCCCGACAAAAACCGATAGAATCCACATTTACAGTTGGATTATTGCCGGCCTTGGTCGACAATACTTATGAAATGGGCCAGACATCGGTCCACTGCCACTCAAATCAGACGCGCAAAAGGTTTGTACCGTGAAGAAGAATTTTCCCGTCACCGGCAAGGAATTGGATTGGGACCCGAAGCAGGTCATCATCTCTGCGACCGATCTGAAAGGGATCATCACCCACGTCAACCGGGACTTTTGTGACATCAGCGGCTTCACCGAAGAGGAACTGCTGCACAAGAACCACAATATCGTTCGCCACCCCGACATGCCTCCGGCCGCATTTCAGAACCTCTGGGACGACGTCAAGGCGGGCAAGCCCTGGATGGGCATCGTCAAGAACCGCTGCAAGAACGGTGACCATTACTGGGTCGATGCCTATGTTACCCCGCTGATGGACGGTGATTCCCTGGTCGGTTACGAATCGGTACGCATGAAACCCCGCAGCCGAGACATCCAGCGCGCCGAGGCCCTCTACAATCGCATCAATAAGGGCAAGAAGCTGCGTAGCTCGCGCCTGCTCAACGTCGATTACTCGACTCGGATTTTCCTCACCCATCTGGCGGTGCTGGCGCCACTGTTTCTATTTATCGCAGTGGGGGGACTCGCCCCCCTCGGCTTGACCAGTATCGGTTTCGGTATCGCTGCGCTGGGCGCTTTCGCGTTGTCGCGGCTGGTCACTCGACGCCTGCGTAAGGTAGCCAAGGATACCTGCAAGGTGGTGAACAACCCCGTCATCAATATGGTCTACGGCGGCGGTTCCGATGAAATCGACCAACTGGTCAGCGCCAACAAGATGCTCAAGGCCCGTATCAAGACCATTCTCAATCGCGTCGACAATGCCGCCAGCGGCGTACAAAACGTGACCGGGACCGCCAACCAGGCGGCCGAGGACAATAGCGAGGCCATGCAGCGTCAACAGGGTGAGATCAACCAGTTGGCCACCGCCATGAACGAAATGGCCGCCACCGTGCAGGAAGTGGCGCGTAACGCCGAGAATGCCGCTTCCGCCGCCCACGGCGCCGATTCCGCCGCCAACGACGGCAAGCTCATCATCACCCAGGCCGTCCTTGCCGTGGACTCGCTCGCCGATGAGGTGGAGCGTGCCGCCGCAACCATCAAGAAGCTTTCCGATGACAGCCAGAACATTGGCTCGGTGGTGGATGTCATTAACGAAATCGCCGAACAGACCAACCTGTTGGCCCTCAACGCCGCCATCGAGGCGGCCCGCGCGGGCGAACAGGGACGCGGCTTCGCCGTGGTCGCAGACGAAGTACGCACCCTCGCCTCAAGGACCCAGGAGTCGACCAAGGAGATTCAGGCCATGATGGAGAAGCTGCGTGCGGGCATCGACGACGTGGTCAAGGCCATGGCCAGCAACCAGGCCGAGGCGCAACAGGGCGTGGAATATGTCGCCAATGCCGGTGAGGCCCTTGCCCGTATCGTCGGCGAGGTCTCCACCATCAACGACATGAACAGCCTGATTGCCAGCGCCGCCGAGGAACAGGCCGCCGTGGCCGAGGAGATCAACCGCAATATCACGGTCATTAACGACACCTCCAACAGCACCATGGACGTCAGCAATCACAGCCTGGAAGTGGCCCACGAGCTGAAGGAATACGTCAAAAATCTCAAGGAGCTGATCCGCCGCTTCAGCACCTGATCCCAAACACGCACCAAATAAATGCAATCAGACCCCGATATGCATTTTATTGGTGCGTGTTTTATGTACACAATTGCTCTCCGCCCAACTATAGTTCAAGGATATCAAGCTGATATCTAATATGGTGCAATCCTTGCATATTTACGCACCAAACTATAACAGGAGAGTAAAATGGCTGTTGGAAACGACGTATTTTTTGTCCTCATGGGCGCCATTATGGTGCTTGCCATGCACGCGGGCTTTGCCTTCCTCGAGGTGGGCACGGTGCGGCGCAAGAATCAGGTCAACGCCCTGATGAAGATCCTTAGCGACTTCGGTGCCTCCACCATCGCCTATTTTTTCATCGGCTACTGGATTGCCTACGACCTCAACTTCTTCCAGGCCGCTGGTCAACTGACCCAACTGGGCGGTTACGACCTTGTGAAGTTCTTCTTCCTGCTCACCTTTGCCGCCGCTATCCCGGCGATTGTCTCCGGCGGCATTGCCGAGCGTGCCCGCTTCTATCCGCAGATGGCCGCAACCTTCCTACTGGTGGCCCTGATCTATCCCTTCTTCGAAGGTATTACCTGGAACGGTAACTACGGTATACAGGACTGGCTGGTGGAGACCTTCGGTGCCGGTTTCCATGACTTTGCCGGCTCCATCGTGGTCCACGCCGTGGGCGGCTGGATCGCCCTTGCCGCCGTGTTGTTGCTGGGTCCGCGTCACGGTCGCTATGGCAAGGACGGCATGATGTACGCTCATCCGCCGTCGAATATCCCGTTTCTCGCCCTGGGGGCCTGGATCCTCACCGTGGGCTGGTTCGGCTTTAACGTCATGTCGGCGCAAAAGGTCGGCGACATCAGCGGCCTGGTGGCGGTGAACTCGCTCATGGCCATGGTCGGTGGTACCCTCGCCGCCCTGTTCATGGGCCGCAACGACCCGGGCTTTACCCACAACGGTCCGCTCGCCGGCCTGGTGGCCGTCTGTGCCGGCTCCGACATCATGCATCCGCTTGGCGCCCTGGCCACCGGCCTGGTGGCCGGCGTGCTGTTCGTCTGGACCTTCACCCTGACCCAGAACAAGTGGAAGATCGACGATGTCCTCGGCGTCTGGCCGCTGCACGGACTGTGCGGTGCCTGGGGTGGAATCGCCGCCGGTATCTTCGGCGCCACCGCCCTGGGTGGCATCGGTGGCGTCAGCCTTGGCGCCCAGGTGGTGGGCAGCCTGCTCGGTATCGCGGTCGCCCTCGTTGGTGGCTTTGTCGTCTACGGCGTGATCAAGCTCATCTCCGGCATCCGGCTCGATCAGGAGCAGGAGCATATGGGTGCCGACCTGGCCCTGCACAAGATCAGCGCCACACCGGAATACGACAAGTAATACCACCTGTTTCACCGATACGGAAAAACGGCCGCCTGTGCTATAATCGGCGGCCGTTTTTCTTTATGTTAGGGACATGACAGGCAAGCTCTTTGTACGCACCTTCGGGTGCCAGATGAACGAATACGATTCGGCCAAGATGGCCGAAGTCCTCGGCGCGTCCCACGGCATGAGTCTGACCGATGTCGCCGACGAGGCCGACGTGCTGCTCCTCAACACCTGCTCCATCCGCGAAAAGGCCCAGGAGAAGGTCTTCTCCCAGCTCGGTATGTGGAGGGAGATGAAGGAGGCCAATCCCGATCTCATCCTCGGCGTGGGCGGCTGTGTCGCCAGCCAGGAGGGCGAGGCCATCCGCGAGCGCGCGCCCTATGTCGACCTGGTGTTCGGCCCCCAGACCCTGCACCGCCTGCCGGAGATGATCGACTCTGTGCGCCGCGAGCGCGCCCCGGTGGTGGACATCTCCTTCCCCGAGATTGAAAAGTTCGACCGCCTGCCCGAGCCACGTGCCGAGGGCCCCTCGGCCTTCGTCTCCATCATGGAAGGCTGCTCCAAGTACTGCACCTTCTGCGTGGTGCCCTATATCCGCGGTGAGGAGATCAGCCGCCCCTTCGACGACGTGCTGGCCGAGGTGGCCAGCCTCG
>JABURT010000087.1 GCA_014762495.1 Gammaproteobacteria bacterium
TGCGCCAGTTGTGGCGTCAGGTCCTGGGCCTGCACGCCCAGGATGCCGCGTCTGACCTCGCCGTGGCGCACCAGTTGATCGACCACATCGCGCGCCATATTGACGGGGATGGCAAAGCCGATACCGATGTTGCCGCCACTTTGCGAGAAGATGGCGGTGTTGATGCCGATGAGCTCACCCTTGAGGTTGACCAGGGCGCCGCCCGAGTTACCGGGGTTAATGGAGGCGTCGGTCTGGATAAAGTCCTCGTAGCCCTCGATGCCCAGACCGCTGCGGCCGAGGGCGCTGACGATACCGGAGGTGACGGTCTGTCCGAGGCCGAAGGGGTTGCCGATGGCGACCACAAAATCGCCCACCCTGAGGGTGTCGGAGTCGGCCATGGGCACGGCGTTCAGATTGTCGGCCTCGATTCGGATCACGGCGACGTCGGTCTCCGGGTCGGTGCCTACCAGCTCGGCGTCATAGGTGCGGCCGTCACGCAGGGTGACCTGGATCTCGTCGGCCTTATCGATGACGTGGTTGTTGGTGACGATGTAGCCCTTGTCGGCATCGATGATCACACCCGATCCCAGGCTCTGCGCGGAGCGCTCACGCGGTTGCTCGGGGACATTGAAGAAGTGTCGAAAGAAGGGATCGTCCAGCAGCGGGTTGTTCTGCACCCGAACCTTGCTGCGGGTGTTGATGTTGACCACGGAGGGGGTGGCCTGCTCCAGCATGGGGGCCAGCGTGGGCAGCTCCTGGCCCTGGCTATCAGTGAGCGGCAGCGCGGCAAGGGCGGGTTGCATACCCAGCAGGCCCAGCAACAGTACCAGGCTCAGGCTAACGATACGTTTTGGCATTGAGTTTCCTTTCAATTCAATCTTTGTCTTGGGGGGCGACCAAAGCTTAATTCGGTGTATGCCCATTCAGTGCTTGCCATCAGAGACCCACTCCCCGCTGGAAAGTTCGGGCCGGACTAGAGTCCCATTCCGGCGCGGGGGTCGTACTGGAACTGTTGCTGCATCTGTTCGTAGAAGTGTCGTTCCTGCTCGGAATGCACTGGCGGCGTCTTCACCTGCAGCACGACGAACTGGTCTCCCGGTGTTTTGCCGGGCAGGCCGCGTCCCTTGAGTCGCAGCTTTTGACCGCTCTGGGAGCCGGCGGGGATCTTCAGATCCACCGCGCCCGCCAGGGTCGGGACCTTGAGCTGTGCGCCCAGGGCGGCCTCCCAGGGGCTGATGGGCAGGGTCAGGTGTATGTCCTTGCCCTCCACCTTGTACAGAGTATGCGGCGCGAAGCTCACCTCCAGCAGCAGGTCGCCGTTGGGCCCGCCGCCGGGGCCCGCCTCGCCCTGGCCACCGAGGCGGATCTTCTGGCCCTCGGCGATGCCGCGTGGCACCTTCACATCAAGCGTACGCTGGCGCTCCACCAGGTGACCGCTGGCGTCGTACTGCGGCACGCTCAGCCTGACCTGGCGTGTGCCACCGGCGTAGGCCTCTTCCAGGCTGATCTGGATGCGCGCGTGGTGGTCGCGGCCCTTGTGCACCTGGGCACCGCCAAAACCGGCACCTCCCGGGCCCCCGAAGCCGGCGCCGAACAGCGATTCGAAAAAGTCGCTGAAGCCACCGCCACCAAAGCCGCCGCTGAATTCGAAGCCGCTGTCCCAGCCGGGTGGGGGCCGGAAGTTCTGGCCTTCCTTCCAGTTGGCGCCCAGGCTGTCATAGGCGGCACGCTTTTCAGGGTCCTTGAGTACCTCGTAGGCCTCGCCCAGTTCCTTGAAGCGTACCTCGGCATCGGCCTCCTGGCTGACGTCGGGATGGTACTTGCGCGCCAGCTTGCGGTAGGCCGCCTTGATCTCGTCCTGGCTGGCGTTTCGGTCAACGCCCAGGATTTCGTAATAGTCTCTATATTCCATACGTCTGGCCCCAGATGAGTGCGGCGACCGAGGTCGCCGCAAACGGGATTAGGCTTTCACGGTAATTTTGCGTGGCTGGACCTTCTCCTGCTTGGGGATACGGACCTCCAGCACACCGTGTTGGCTCTTGGCCGAGATCTTGTCGGCATCGGCGGTGTCGGGAAGGCTGAAGCGACGGTAGAAGTTGCCGCGCACGCGCTCGACTCGTTTAAAGCCCTGGCGCTCTTCCTCGCTTTCGCTGCGACGTTCGCCGCGAATGGTCAGCATGCCGTTCTCCATGTGGACATCGATATCCTTGGGGTCCACCCCCGGGATGTCGGCGTGAATGACGAAGGCATCCTCGTCCTCCTTGATATCCACCGCCGGAACCCAGTCGCTGGTGGCGATGTTACTTTGTTCGCCACCACGGCCTTCGATCAGGCGATCCATCTCCTTGCGCATCTGGTCGAACACGCTCCAGGGTTGTTCGTATCGCATCAGGTTCATGCTCAGTGTCCTCCTATCAGGTTAGTGTGCACGATGAAACGCGGTGCTTGTCTTTGCATATATGTGCATACGCACAGATTTCAAGGGCTGGGGAGGATTGGTCAAACTTTGAACGATTTCGGCCAGAATGTTTCACGGATGTTACACACAAGATATTGTGGTACTAAATTTTTCGTGATTTTTTATATGTGCCTGAAAGTCTTGATTTATTTTTATTTGTTAATATTTAACTTATTGAATTTATTATATTTAAGTCATTGCTTAAAAATGATTTGGGTAGTTGACAGGTCGCGATTGTCGGGCATAATTCCAAGGATAAACACAATATATTGTGTTGACCTGCTGGTCCCCTCCCGATAACAAGTCGATGGTTGGTTCAGGCCCAGCATCTTAATAAAAAAAGAGCATCCAGGGAGAACCCTTCATTATGTGCAGTGCCCGTCTTAAGGTTGTAAAGTCGTCCGACATGGATATTGCCCTACAAGACGCTTCCGTCGATATCTGGGACAAGAAGTATCGCCTCAAGAGCAAGGACGGACAGGTCATCGATGAGACCATCGATGAGACCTACCAGCGCGTCGCCCATGCCCTCGCCGAGGTCGAAACCGATCCGGCCAAGCAGGAAGAGTGGGGCGAAAAGTTCCTCTGGGCCCTGCGCCGCGGTGCTATCCCCGCCGGCCGTATCACCTCCAATGCCGGGGCCCTGGCCTACAAGCCGGCCACCTCCACCATCAACTGTACCGTCTCCGGCACCGTCCGTGACTCCATGGACGACATCCTGGAGAAGGTCCACGAGGCGGGCCTGACCCTGAAGGCGGGCTGTGGCATCGGCTACGAATTCTCCACCCTGCGTCCCAAGGGGGCCTTCGTTGCCGGCGCCGGCGCCTACACCTCCGGGCCGCTCTCCTTCATGGATATCTATGACAAGATGTGTTTCACCGTCTCCTCCGCCGGCGGCCGCCGCGGCGCGCAGATGGCGACCTTCGATGTGGGCCACCCCGATGTCATGGATTTCATTCGCGCCAAGCGCGAGTCCGGACGTCTGCGCCAGTTCAACCTCTCGCTCCTCATCACCCAGGAGTTCATGGAGGCGGTCAAGGCCGACACCGACTGGCCCCTGGCCTTCCCCGTCTCCGAGAAGGAGGCCGAGACCGACAAGCTCAATCTGAAGGACAAAAAGCAGGTCATCTACCGCGACTGGCCCAACGAAAAAGGCTATCTCACCGACAAGGAAGGCAAGGTCGCCTGCAAGATCTACAAGACCGTGCGCGCCCGCCGCCTGTGGGACATGATCATGGCCTCCACCTACGACTTCGCCGAGCCCGGCTTCATCCTCATCGACAAGGTCAATGAGATGAACAACAACTGGTTCTGCGAAAACATCCGCGCCACCAACCCCTGCGGCGAGCAGCCCTTGCCGCCCTATGGCTCCTGCCTGCTGGGCTCGGTCAACCTGACCAAGTTCGTGCGCGACCCCTTCACCGACAAGGCCCGTTTCGACTGGGACGAGTTCCGTGAGGTGGTCTCCATCTTCACACGCATGCTCGACAACGTGGTCGAGATCAACGGTCTGCCGCTGGAGGGCCAGGTCAAGGAGATCATGTCCAAGCGCCGTCACGGCATGGGCTTTTTGGGTCTCGGTTCCACCATGACCATGCTGCGCATGAAGTACGGCTCCAAGAAGTCGCTGGACTTCACCGAAGAGGTCACCCGCGAGCTGGCCGTGACCGGCTGGAAGACCGGTGTCGAGCTGGCCAGGGAAAAGGGACCGGCCCCCATCCTGGAACAGGACTTCGAGGTCACCGCCGAGATGCTGCGCAAGCGTCCGGAGATGAAGAAGGACGGCTACAAGCTCGGCGACAAGGTCAAGGGCAAGGTCCTGCATGCCAAATACAGCCGCTACATGCAGCAGGTGGCCGAGGTCGAACCCGAACTGGTGGCGGAGATGGCCGAGGTGGGCACGCGCTTCACCCATCACAGCTCCATCGCCCCCACCGGCACCATCTCGCTATCGCTGGCCAACAATGCCAGCAACGGCATCGAGCCCAGCTTCGCCCATCACTATTCGCGTAACGTGATCCGCGAAGGGCGTAAGAGCAAGGAAAAGGTGGACGTCTACTCCTTCGAGCTGCTGGCCTACCGCCAGTTGATCAACGAAAAGGCGATGCCCTATTCGGAAGAGGCCGACGAGTTGCTGCCCGAATATTTCATCACCGCCGAGGACATCTCGCCCACCGAACACGTGGACGTGCAGTCGGCGGCTCAGAAATGGATCGACTCCTCCATCTCCAAGACCGCCAACGTGCCGACGGCCTATCCCTACGAGGACTTCAAGGACATCTACATGTACGCCTACGAAGAGGGGCTGAAGGGTTGCACCACCTTCCGCTTCAACCCCGAGGCCTTCCAGGGTGTGCTGGTCAAGGAGAAGGACCTGGAGAACACCACGTATCGATTCACGCTCGAAGATGGCACGGTGATCGAGGCCAAGGGTAACGAAGAGATCGAGTATGACGGCGAGATGCATACTGCCGCCAACCTCTACGATGCCCTCAAAGAAGGCTACTACGGCAAGTTCTAACCTGAGTTTGCCAGGTGCGCTGATACAGCGTTGAAGCCGTTTCTGCGCGTGCTCACATACTCTTTGTATGCTGCGCTGCTCAAAACGTCTTCGCCTTGTCTCAGCACACCTGGCTTCCTCAGGGACAAGCCAAGGTTAAGCAAGCGTCTTGGTCAGAACACATTGGATAATAGACAAAGAATTTTGGAACATCGGTTCGGCACGGAAAGACCGAATCACGGGAGAGTAAGAAAATGGCAATCAAGATAGAGAAGAAGATCGCTTCCTACGAGGTGGCGAAGGAAGAGGAAGAGCTGGTCGAGATCCCTGCCGCCGAGGTAGCGGAAGAGGACAATGTGGTCCAGATGCACGAGGCGCTGGAGCGCCCCGAAGAGTTGCTGGGGGCGACCTACAAGATCAAGACGCCGCTGTCCGAGCACTCGCTCTATGTCACCATTAACGACATCGTGCTTAACCCCGGTACCGACCACGAACATCGTCGTCCCTTTGAGATCTTCATCAATTCCAAGAACATGGACCACTTCCAGTGGATCGTGGCCCTGACCCGAATCGTCTCCGCCGTGTTCCGCAAGGGCGGTGACGTCACCTTCCTCGTAGAGGAGCTGCGCTCGGTGTTCGATCCCAAGGGCGGTTACTTCAAGAAGGGCGGCAAGTACATGCCCTCGCTGGTGGCCGAGATCGGTGATGCCATCGAGTGCCACCTGCGCACCATCGGCATGATCAAGGACGAGGGCCTGGACGAGCATCAGCAGAAGCTGGTCGCCGAGAAGCGTGCCCAGTACGAGGCCAGCCAGAAGCAGGCCGACACGGCTGACGACGCTGGCAGCGATTTCCCGGCCGGCTCGCAGCTCTGTGGCAAGTGCAGCACCAAGGCGGTGGTGATGATGGATGGGTGTATGACCTGTCTGAATTGCGGCGACAGCAAGTGCGGCTAGCTCGCTTCGTCAGAAGCGCGATAGCTGCGTTACAGCACATCCCGCGCACGCTCACGTACTGATGTACGCTCGCGCGTCGCGGTATGCACTGCGCCTTGCTCTCGCACTTCTGACTGTGCGAGCAAATATTCTTAGCTGGGTGTGAGCCGGTTCTCGCTGGTGGAGCCAGGGAACTGATATCGTAAGCGGTAAAGTAAAAAGAACAACAGTGGAGGCGTGTGAGGGGAACTCACGGGTTGATAGTGTGAAGGGATTGATGAGCAAGGGATTTAAAAACAATAACCCTCAGGCCTTGGGCCTGCTCTTACTTGCGAAGAGTTGAAAGGCAGCCTTTTGCTGCCTTTTTTATTGTCTACAAACCTGGCGTTGGAAGTCGCTATATATAAGAAGGATTTTTATGCATACCGATAGTCGCAAGGGCAGCGAAGGCACGCACGCACCGATAATCTGTGTCTGTATGTGCTGTAAACGTGTGCGCGATAGCCTGGGCAACTGGACCATCAGAGCCGAGTTGCCGCCGCCCAACTTCCAGATTTCTCATGGACTCTGTCCGGAGTGCGAGAACAAACTCTATCACAATGCCGGTTTATTGAGCCGATTGCAGGCCTCCTGATATCGCTTAAGGCAAACTGGAGTTTGAGATTGAAACATGAGTTGAAAACCTGTCCCCGTTGTCGAAACGAGTTCGAGTGCAAACTTGGCAATATCCTGCAGTGCCAATGTGCGGACATCGAGCTAAGTGATGGCGAGCTGGAAACGCTGAACAATTCCTATGACGATTGTCTGTGTGCAGACTGCCTGTCCGTGCTTCAAAGAGAAATGCGGCAAAGTGGGCAAGGGCAGGCCCAGGCCTGAGCGCTCGCCAATATAATCGTAAACGCATTTAAATCATCAGCACTTGCGCCGCTGTTCTGTTCGACTACATCTAATGCCGTTCCGATCTGGCCGTCACCTCAGCATCCCTTACGATTTGTCATGTTCCGCGTCCAGGCTGAGTTTCTGATACAGGCCAAGGCCTACGATAAGCAGGACTGCGACGGCGAGCAGAACCGTGGGATAGATCAATAGATCGACATGGGTGCGTCCGGCCCCGAAGATAAAGACCAGTGATTCCAGACTTACCGCGATACAGATAATGACCAGGAATTTTGTGAGGGTACGCCGGGCTTCGGTCGGCGATCGTAATTCCCGATCACGTAACACCTCTTCTTCCATCAGGTATTTCACGACATCGAACACAGCAATGGCGATGATGCTGAGTCCCACCGAGTCCAGTAGGGTGGTGACCAAGGGTCGTGATTCATTGAAGGCGTGCAGTATCTGCCATATGGCAACGCCAATCATGGTTATACTTACGAGGAGTAAAGTAATACTGATTATGATGTAGATGAAGCGTGTCAGTATAAAAAATAGTCTGTGAATTCGGTTTGAGGTGTTCATGGGCAATCCTGTGCATAATAAGGCCATTCCACTCTATTTCATGAACTTTGTGAGGGCATTGACAAATTTCAATGCACCAGGGGTTAGGCGGCGTCAAGATATAGAATATGGAACAGTTAAGTGCTTTGGTCTATCTATTAACGACTTTACTTACACAACATAAGAAAATAGCTTTGCAATGAAAAAAATCATAAAGCCAGGTAGAAATTGCTGGCGTGTCAGGCACGCCGATCGCGTTTCATTTCTTGTTGATGGCGAGTCTTATTTCAGTGCACTCAACGAAGTGATACCCAAGGCTGAAGAGCAGCTTTTGATACTGTCATGGGATATATACAGCAAGCTTCGACTTGCCCCGCCACAAGACGCCGACAAGCTGGAACAATCTCCAACCTTAATAGAGTTAATCAACGATACGGCCAGGCGGGCTACGGATCTGCATGCCCATATATTGAACTGGGATTTCTCGTTGATATTCATGATGGATCGCGAACTGCTTCCTATCTACCAGCTTGACTTCAAGAGCCATCCACGCGTGAACTTCCAGATGGACGATCAATATCCTGTCGGTGCATCGCATCACCAGAAGGTAGTGGTGGTGGATGACGAGATTGCCTTTAGTGGCGGTCTGGACCTTACGCGTTGGCGTTGGGACAGCCCGCGTCACGATGCCTACGATGAACGCAGGCGACTGGCCGATGGCAGCGAATTGCCGGTACAACCCTATCACGATATACAGATGGCCGTGGATGGTGAAGCGGCCAGGGCCCTGGGCGATCTCGCCCGAGAACGCTGGTATCGCGCCACGGGCGAGTCGTTATCGCCGGTGAACTCGAGCCGTTCAAGCCCCTGGCCTCAGGACCTGAAGATAGATTTAAAAGATGTGGATGTTGCCATCAGTCGGACTCAACCCGAGTTTAGCGACTACGCGCAAATCAGAGAGGTCGAGACACTCCATCTGGACAGCATACGAGCCGCGGAAGATTACATTTATATCGAAAACCAGTACTTTACCTCGGCGAGGGTGGCGGAGGCCCTGGCCGAACGATTGCGTGAGGAAAATGGTCCGGAAATCGTACTGGTTCTTCCGCTGGAAACCGCTGGGTGGTTATCCCAGGGGTCGATGGATATGATGCGGGTACGCTTGATCGGTGAATTACGAGAGGCCGACAAGCACAATCGATTTGCGGTGTATTTTCCACAGAAGGCCGATCTTCCAGACATGAGCATCAATTTACACGCCAAACTCATGATTATGGATGATCGTTTTGTACGCGTGGGTTCGGCGAATTTGAATAACCGCTCAATGGGTCTGGACACGGAATGTGATCTGGCCGTTGAACTGAAGGATTCGGATCATGACAATCGTGTGGCGGTGCGAAGTTTTCGTGATCGCCTGTTGGCCGAACATCTCGATGTTGGGGAAGACGCGCTGTCGGAACAGGCCGAAAAGGGAAATGGGCTTATTGAATCGATTGAATCCCTGCGTGGCAAGCAGCGAACCTTGGCACCGCTTGAGCCCAGTCTCAAACGTCCCGATGAGAAGACACTGAACGATATTCAGTTTGCCGATCCGGAAAAACCTCTAAACACAAGAGAACTGTTAATGCATTTTATTCCCGAAGAGACCTCCATACCCGCGAGTCGTCGTGTCCTGGTATGGATTGGCGCCCTGGTGGCCCTGCTTGCGCTTGCTGCGGCCTGGCGGTTTACTCCCTTGGGTGATTGGTTAAACGTGGATCTCTTCACGCAAGTGGCCACGCGTTGGCAGGACAGTTATCTGGCGCCCTTGATTGTGATTGGTGCGTTCATGCTCGGTGGCTTGCTGGTGATGCCGGTCACGGTACTCATTGTCGCCGCGGCACTGGCCTTTGGCAGCGTGGCGGGATTTTTCTACTCATTGGCCGGTGCAGTAGCCAGTGCCCTGCTGACCTATGCCATAGGCGCAAGCCTGGGTAAGCATGCGATTCGTAAGCTGGCCGGCAGCCGTATTAATAAAATCAGCCGGCAACTGGCGACACGCGGTATCCTGACCATGAGTATGGTGAGGATTGTACCGGTTGCTCCTTTTACCATAATCAATCTGGTCGCTGGGGCATCTCATATACGCTTTAGGGACTATCTATTCGGAACCATCCTGGGTATGACGCCCGGTATTGCCGGAGTCATTCTGGTTACCGATCGAGTGACAGCCAGCTTCGTGTCACCGGATGTGGAAACCATCATTTCCCTGGTGGTGGTTGCTGCCATTGTCTTCACGACGGGATATTTCCTTTCCAGGAAGCTGGTTGGCAAGACACGTCGTAACCTGCAACAGGACAAAGTCAAAACGGATCATGCCAAAACGGATTGAAACATGGCCCTGAGTGTATGCAGTTATAACATTCACCGAGCTATTGGTATCGATGGCGTCCATGATCCTGAAAGACTACGACAAGTGCTCAGATCCATCGATGAGGAAATCTTTGACCTGCAGGAAGTTG
>JABURT010000122.1 GCA_014762495.1 Gammaproteobacteria bacterium
GGGCGGTGATTCGCTGACGCTCACCCTTTGGGCGCACTGAAGTGCGTCCCCCCTTCGGGGGTCAAGCCTCTCCTCGGCACCAAACTCTTTATAAAGAACCCGCATACAGCTTATCTGGTGCGGGTTTTTTTATGGGCACATGGACTTGAACACCATTATGAAACGTGGAGGTGGTCGCTTGAAGCCGCGACCCGCCAAGGGCGGTCAAGTCCTCTCCTCGGCACCAAACTCTTTATAAAGAACCCGCATACAGCTCATCTGGTGCGGGTTTTTTTATGGCAGATGGACTTGAACACCCTTTGATACGTGGAGGTGGTCGCTTGAAGCCGCGACCCGCCAAGGGCGGTGATTCGCTGACGCTCACCCTTTGGGCGCACTGAAGTGCGTCCCCCCTTCGGGGGTCAAGCCTCTCCTCGGCACCAAACTCTTTATAAAGAACCCGCATACAGCTTATCTGGTGCGGGTTTTTTTATGGGCACATGGACTTGAACATCATTATGAAACGTGGAGGTGGTCGCTAAGAGCCGCGACCCGCCAGGGGCGGTGATTCGGCTGACGCTCACCCTTTGGGCGCACTGAAGTGTGTCCCCGCGCTTTGGGGTCAAGCCTCTCCTCGGCTCTCAGCGCGCACCTCTCCGTAGGACTCACGACCAGTTGCGTGGTTTTCTCTGGCATGAAATTTACGCAGCGCTCTTGATAATTTTCAATGCACAGGTATATCACTTCAATAGAATGAACCGTGAGACCAAACAACTCTGGGAGGTTTCACCATGATACATGGTATTTCTTCAGCATCATCATACCTGTACAACATGCAGCTTCTCGAAGGCCGCTTGAGCCTGAATAATCGAGCCGCAAATACGACTTCATCGGCACTGCAACCGATTACGGATGCCACCAGCAACACGGTGAATACCATCACGAATCAGCTAAACTCTGAGCCACCTATACAAAGCGACTATCGCCAGAATATCGTCAACAGCTTTGAGGAGGTTATCAACACCCGCGAGTTGACCTCGATCACACAAAGCGGTGATACCGAGGCTCTGGAGTTTCGCAGTGACTACATGGGCCTGCAACAGAGGGGCGAGTTAAGTTCCCTGGGAAATCTCGTGGACACCTTCGCCTAATCACGTAACCCGAAATAGAGTAGGACAAGGTCCGTATCCCCATCGTTTAGGATCTCATGGTGCTCATTGGCCTCTACCAGAATGCAGGCACCGGGGTAGATTTCAAACTCCCTGCCATCGACGGTGATACGCCCTCGACCGGAGGAGACAAAGAAGACCTCCGCCATATCGTTATGGGTGTGTGTCGGTGCAAGCTCGCCGGGTGGAAAGCGCGCCTGGGAAAACTGTATCAGGTTTGATAGTTCGCCCGTTCCAAGCATGAGCTGCTTTCGGATCGCTGGGTTGTGGGAAACCGCAGTTTCAGGGATTTCAGCGAGTGATACGATTTTCATAGTCTGGTCAGATAAAAGGCCCCGTCAGGGGCCTTTTATGCTGTCTTAAAAGATATTCTTCATAAGAATGGTATCGGCCCGATCCGGACCGGTAGAGATGATATCGACCGGCACGCCCACCACCTCTTCGATCTTCTTGATATAGGCCTTGGCGTTCTCCGGCAGGTCTTCATAGCTTCGAATTCCGACCGTGCTCTCCTTCCAGCCGGGAACCTCGATATAAGTCGGCTTGCACTGCTCATAGGCATCGGCGCCGATCGGCGGGACCTCGATGGAATGGCCATCGCACTCGTACCCCACGGCGATCCTAAGCGTTTCGAGACCATCCATAACGTCCATCTTGGTCAGGCAGATCCCGGTGAGTGAGTTGATCTGGGCCGAGCGGCGCAGACTGACCGCATCCAGCCAGCCACAACGGCGGGCGCGACCGGTGGTGGCACCGAATTCGTGTCCTTCCTTGGCCAGATGGGCACCTATGGGGTCATTGAGCTCGGCGCCGTCATACAGCTCGGTCGGGAAGGGGCCAGCACCCACGCGGGTCGTATAGGCCTTGGTAATGCCGAGGATGTAGTCGAGGTCGGTGGGTCCGACACCCGTACCGGTGCAGGCGCCACCTGCAGTGGGGTTCGATGAGGTGACATAGGGATAGGTGCCGTGGTCGATATCCAGCAGCGTACCCTGGGCGCCTTCGAACATAATGTTCTTACCTTCCTCGCGCATGGTATGCAGCATGCCTGTAACGTCGGCGACCATGGGACGTATCTTCTCGGCCATCTCCAAACCCTCATCGAGGACCTTCTGGAAGTCCACCGCCTCTTCCTTGAAGTAATGCTTGAGGGTGAAGTTATGGTAATCGAGCACCTCGCCCAGGCGCGCGGCAAAGCGTTCGCGATGGAGCATATCCCCAACCTTGAGACCGCGACGAGAAATCTTGTCTTCATAGGCCGGGCCGATGCCCCGGCCGGTGGTGCCGATGGCCTTTTTGCCACGGGCCTTTTCGCGGGCCTGATCCAGGGCGATATGATAGGGAAGTATCAGGGTGCAGGCCTCGCTGATGAAGAGTCGGCCGCTGGTATCCACACCACCCTCTTTCAGCATATTGAGTTCAGTCATCAGGGCATCGGGGGCGAGCACCACGCCGTTACCGATCATGCACTGGACACCCTGGTGAAGAATGCCTGAAGGGATGAGGTGCAACACGGTTTTCTTGCCGTCGATGACCAGGGTATGGCCGGCATTGTGACCACCCTGGAAGCGGACCACGCCATCTGCCTTCTCGGTGAGCAGGTCGACGACCTTACCCTTGCCTTCATCGCCCCACTGGGTCCCAATTACAACGACGTTCTTTCCCATTCTTGTCATGCTCGAGTTGATGTGTTCATTCTGGAACGCCTACAGGCCTTCCACTTCCCAGCTATCGGCGCGCTTGACCAGTACGCGGTCGCAACCGCTTTCGCCCGGCCCGCCTTTCTGACCGGGCAATTCCTGCACCACTCGCTCGCCCGATTCACGCAGGCCCTGAATACGCGCCAACAGCGCGGGGTCGGTATCATGGGGAGCAAAGATTGCGCCAGTTGTGTTCACTTCAGGCGTACCCAACATAGACAGGGTCTTCAAGTCGGTACTAAAACCGGTAGCGGCACGGGCACGACCGAAGACCATGCCGATATCGTCGTAACGACCACCCTGTGCGATGGCCTGACCATGACCGGGCAGATAGGCGGCGAAAACAACGCCGGTATGATAGTGGTATCCCCGTAATTCCGCCAAATCGTAATGTACTGATATACCTGGCAGGCGATGCTTCAGTAATTCTGCCACCTGACGTATGGCGGTGAGTGCGGCCTTTGTCTCATCTCCGGCCCCGGCAAAGACCTGCTCGGCCTCATCCAGCACCTCCTCGCCCCCATTTAGATCCGCCAATCGCAACAACATCTGTTTGACATCGTTGTCGATAGAGCTGGCGTTCAGCAGGGCCTCGACCTCGGGTTTGGCCTTACGCTGAAGGGCGTCAAACAGCTGCCCTTCCTGTTCATCTGAAAGGGATACCATCGACATAAGGCCGCGATATATCCCGACATGTCCCAGGTCCAGGTGGGTATCCTCGATGCCGGCCAGTTGCAGGGTCTGCAACATCAGTTGCAGGACTTCGACATCACTTTCAACACCGCTGTGTCCGTATAACTCGACACCCACCTGTAACGGACTGCGACTGCCGCCCGGCCCCTCTGGCAAGGTCTTGAGCACGCTACCCATGTAACAGAGACGGCTGGGACCTTCACGACGCAGGTGATGGGCGTCGATACGCGCGACCTGGGGGGTCATATCCGCGCGCAGTCCCATCATGCGACCGGTCAACTGATCGGTCAGCTTGAAGGTCTGTAATTCAAGGTCATTTCCAGTGCCCGTCAACAGGGATTCTAGATATTCTATCTGGGGAGGCATCACCAGCTGGTAACCCCAACCGTGATACATATCCAGCAGTTTGCGACGAAGCGACTCCAGCCGCTCGGCCTGGGCCGGCAGCACCTCTTCTATCCCTTCGGGCAATAACCAACGGTCGTTTTGCGCCATGAAATTCAACTTTTCAACAAATAGACGAGCAAGACACCCGCGAACATCAGTATGAAGCCGGTGCGGCGTATCATGGAGTCGCTAGAGCGAGCCAGCATCTCCACCATCTGGCGATAATTACGAGGACTCAGAAACGGAAGCAGTCCTTCCAGAATCATGGCCAAGGCCAGAGCAACCAACAGATCCTGCCACATATGATTTAAACCCACAAAAAAGCCGGACGGCGCTGAGGCCGTCCGGCTTGACATTATAGCCTGATTAGCGTGATTTCAGGAACTGGTTGAAGTACTTGAAGAAATCGGAGTCCGGCTCAAGCACCATCACGTCACCTTTTTCGAAGCTGCGCTCATAGGCACTCAGACTACGATAGAGTGAGAAGAACTCGGGGTTCTTGTTGTAGGCACTGGCATAGATCTCCGCCGCCCTGGCATCGCCCTCGCCTCGGATACGCTCGGCATCACGATAGGCCTCGGCAATGATAATGGTTCGCTGGCGGTCGGCATCGGCGCGGATACGTTCGGCGGCCTCGGCACCCTTGGAGCGGTAGTCATTGGCCTCTTTCAGACGCTCGGCCCGCATGCGATTGTAGACCGAATCACTGACGTCTTCCGGCAAGTCGACACGCTTCATACGCACGTCAACGATTTCCACGCCGAAGACACTGGCCTCTTCATTGGCTTCCTTTCGCATGATATCCATAATAACGGAACGCTCACCGGAGATGACGGCCTGGATATTACGACGCGCCACCTCGGTTTTGAGGTTGTCATTGATGATACGCTGCATACGTTCTCGAGCACGGGCCTCACGACCGGTTACCGCGGTGTAGTACTTGCTCACATCTACAATGCGCCACTGCACGAAGTAATCCACAAGTACGAATTTCTTTTCGATGGTGAGGAAACGTTCGGGCTTTGCATCAAGTGACAGGATACGGCTGTCGAACTTCAGGACCTTGTTCATTAGCGGTACCTTGAAGTGCAGACCGGGCTCAAACTCGGTACGTACCACCTTACCCCACTCGAACATAATGGCATGCTGGCGCTGATCAACCTTGAACAACGACATCGAAAGGATCACAAGTACCAGCAGAACGGGAATGATGACAACGGGTTTCATAATGCTATTCATTACCGGGTCTCCCTGCTGCGTGAGGTATCACGATTGGGACGCGACTCATTGGGCTGGTTAAAGCTCTTCGGTAGCTCCTGCATCATGTCATCCATGCTGGTGCCGGAACGACTACGCTGTTGTTGCATGATTTGATCCAGAGGCAGATAGAACATGCTGTTGCCACCTTTCACATCCACTACGATCTTTTTGCTCTTGGCATAGATCTCTTCCATGGTCTCGAGGTAGAGACGCTCGCGCGTTACACGGGGGGCCTTGTTGTACTCGGCCAGGACCTTGTTAAAGCGCGTAGCATCACCCTCGGCCTCGGCGATGACACGTGACGAATAGGCCTCGGCCTCCTCCACCTGACGGGCCGCGCCACCGCGTGCCTTGGGCAGGATGTCATTGGAGTAGGCCTGGGCCTCGTTCTTCATACGCTCGGCATCCTCGCGCGCCTTGTTGACGTCGGCGAAGGCCTCGCGTACCTGACGCGGCTCACGCGCATGCTGCATGTTGACACTGGTAATCTGTATACCAGCGCGATACTGGTCGAGTATCTCTTGCAGCAGCGCTTCGACCTTGGCCACCGTTTCGCCGCGACCTTCTGTGGTCACCGTATTCCAACTGCTCTTGCCCACCACTTCTCGCACCGCACTTTCAATTGCATTGCGTAGAGTCAACTCAGGGGCATAGACATTGAACAGGTAGGCCTGTGGATCATTGATACGGTACTGGATAGAGAACTGTATATCGACGATGTTTTCGTCCTGGGTCAGCATGATCGCCTCGGCCAGCTGATCACCGATCACCTCGTCATAGATGTTTTCGACATCGACGATCTCAACGGTCTGAATCAGCTTGGGGCTCCAGTGCAGTCCCGGTTCGGTAGTCTCGTGATAGGCACCGAATTGCATGACGACACCTCGTTTACCTTCATCGACGATGTAGATACCGCTGAGGGCCCATACTACGAGCACGGCACCGACGATGAGACCGGCCAGGCCACCGGGCTTGCCAACGCCGGAACCGCCACCGCGTCCCCCGCGTCCGCCGAACAGGCCGCCAAGTTTATCCTGTAGCTTTTTGACTACTTCGTCGATATCGGGTGGTCCCTGATCTTTACCGGGACCGCCCCAGGGGTCTTTGTCGCGCGAACCGCCAGGCTCATTCCAAGTCATGCGCCGCTCCGTTGGGTTAATGAATTCAGTGCAGAAATTTTGCAGAGTCCAAGTTTAGGGGCCTAGCCCCGCCCCTGCAAGAGATGCTTGTGTCGTCTCGGCTTTCAATTGGTACTCATGAATGGAGAACTCTCGTTCCAGTTTCGACCATTCCCCACGGTCAATATGGATAAATAGATGGCTCTCGCCCTGAGCTGTGATCTGTTCTTCTACGACCACACCCAGGCTGTATAATTGCGCGCGCAGACGACCTTGCGAAGGGGGAAGGAGCAATTCACGCTCATCGATGCCTTCCGAGAGACGCTCGCCGATGGCCTGACGAAGCAGATCCAGTCCCTCGCCGCTCATGGCCGAGAGCCAGACCCTTCGTATCACGCCCTGTGAATCGCGCTCGACTTTGGCTCCGCCATCCTCAAGGGCATCGATCTTGTTGAAGATCTCGATCTGGGGGACCTCGTCGGCCGCGATCTCCTTAAGGACGAGATTGACCTCGTCAATCTTTTCGCTGCGTCTGGGATCGGAGGCATCGATGATGTGCAACAGCAGATCGGCCTCGCGGGTCTCCTGCAGGGTGGAACGAAAACTCTCCACCAGGTCGTGTGGCAGGTCGCGAATGAATCCGACCGTATCGGCAAGGATGGCCTCCTGTCCTCCATCCAGCTCGATCTTGCGTAAGGTGGGATCAAGCGTGGCGAAGAGTTGGTCGGCGGCATAGACCTCGGCCTCGGTGAGGATATTAAACAGGGTGGATTTGCCGGCATTGGTGTAACCGACCAGAGAAACAGTGGGAATCTCGGCACGGCGTCGCGAGCGCCGTCCCTGCTCTCGTTGCTTACGCACCTTGTCGAGGCGACGATTGAGCATCTTAATGCGATCGCCGAGCAGGCGTCGGTCGGTCTCAAGCTGGGTTTCACCCGGGCCGCGCAGGCCGATCCCGCCCTTCTGTCGTTCGAGGTGGGTCCAGCCACGAACCAGCCGCGTTGACAGGTGGCGCAGTTGCGCCAGTTCCACCTGCAGCTTGCCCTCATGCGAGCGCGCACGTTGGGCGAATATATCGAGGATCAGGCCCGTGCGATCGAGCACACGGCACTGCAGTACACGCTCGAGGTTGCGTTCCTGGGAAGGGCTCAGGTGATGATTGAACAGGACCAACTCACCGCCATGGCTTTGCAGGGCCTGGGCGATCTCCTCGGCCTTGCCACCACCGACGAATAGTTTGGGATCGGGCGAGTGGCGCGTGCCCGTCACCACGGCAACGACTTCGGCCCCGGTGGATTCCACCAGTTCCTGAAACTCGCTCACCGAGCCTTCGTCACGCGCTTGAAAATCGATGTGGACCAGAACGGCCCTTTCCCCGCCCTGAGGACGCTCAAACAACGCTCATCCTCCTGACGAAAAAAACCGGGATGACAGGACAATCAGGGATGGTTGTTACCGTTTGGTGCTCGACCGGCGCCTTCCTCGTTAAACAGAGGCATCTTGACGTTACGGGCGGGTACGACGGTGGAAATCGCATGCTTATAGACCATTTGACTGACGGTGTTCTTGAGCAAGACAACGAACTGATCGAATGATTCGATCTGTCCCTGCAGTTTAATACCGTTTACCAGGAAAATGGATACCGGGATCTTTTCTTTACGCAGGGCGTTTAAAAAGGGATCTTGTAGTGCTTGGCCCTTGGTCATGGGACTTACTCCTTCTTATTATGTCTGTTTTACTTATGTAAATATGACACCAAATATCGATATTAGTCGCTAAATTTTACACTATAAAAATAGTCAATAACTGTCCATGTTACTTGGTTAATTATAACACAATGCTTACATTTCACAGCACACCGCTTTTCTTAATGTAATCATGGGCATAGCGATATAATTCGGGGTCCATGCTATCCAGCCACAGGGCCTCTGTCTCGGCCCTTAGCCAGGTGTACTGTCGCTTGGCCAATTGCCGCGTGGCGACGATAGCCTTGTGGACCATGGTCTCCCAGTCAAGTTCCCCTGCCAGGTACTGCCACATCTGTCGATACCCCACCGCACGCATGGAAGGCATCTCCGGAGACAGATCACCACGACGGTAGAGGTGCTCGACCTCGGCGACAAAGCCCTGGTCGAGCATGGATTCGAAGCGACGCGCAATGCGTTCATGCAGCACATTGCGTTCCGGGGGTGAGACCACCAGTCGGTGAACACGATAGGGAAGCCCCTGACCCGACTGGGCGCGGATCAGTTCGCTCATGGACTGACCGCTGATGGCATAGACCTCGAGCGCTCGGTGGATACGCTGCGGGTCATTGGGGTGGATGCGCTCCGCCGCCGCGGGGTCAATCGAGGCGAGACGACGATGCATCGCCTCAAGGCCCTCTCGACGTTCCTCCTCTGCCAGCTCCCGGCGCACCTCGGCATCCGCCGAAGGCAATGGTGACAGGCCTTCAGTCAGGGCTCGGAAGTAGAGCATGGTCCCGCCGACGAGCAGGGGCGTGGCACCGCGTGCCACGATTTCGGCCATTTCGCGCAGGGCATCCTCGCGAAAACGGGCCGCCGAGTATGCCTCAACAGGGTCACAGATATCGATCAGCCGATGCGGGGCCCGTGCCAGGGTCTCGGCATCGGGCTTGGCGGTACCGATATCCATGCCACGGTAGACCAGCGCCGAATCGACGCTAATGATCTCGAACCCACCGGACTCGACCAGCTGGATCGCAAGATCGGTCTTACCCGAGGCCGTCGGTCCCATCAGGAACAGGGCATGTGGTTGTGAATGTTCGACCATGTTTTCAGGACTTGCCTTTCATGAACTTCTGCAGGGCCTTGGCATCGAGGGTTCGCCAGCACGTCCCTTCCAGACTCGCGATATCCAATGCGTCCAGATCCCGTATCACTTGCATCATCTCGCTCTGACTCAATCGATAACGACGGGCCGAGGCGGCGTGTTCGGCGATGGCCTCCTGCCAGGCCTTGCTATCCTGGCCCTGCAGGTCGGCCGCATTGGCCAGCAACTGTCTGAGCCAGACCTCCGTGTCCAGCGGATGGAGGACCTCGGGCAGGCTACGCACGACGATGCGAGATTCAGCCAGCGCATCCCACTGGATACCGACCTCTTCCAGCCTCTCCCGCGAGGCCTCAAGGGCCTCCATCTGCTGCCGGTCCAGGGCAACCTGGGCGGGGAAGATAAGCGGTACCGGCTCACGGCCTGTCACGCGACGCTGGGCCATGATCAGCAGTTGATATTGGGCCCCGATAAGATCGAGCACACGCACGTCGCCTTCGTGTTGCACCAGCAAATAGCGCTCATCCACCTGCGCCAGGGGCTGGCCCAGCGCCGGGACGCGGGCGGTCTGTGTGACCGGTCCCCTTGTCTGCTGTGGCCTGGCCGCTGATGATGGGCTGAGGCCTGTCGACGGTGCAATCGATGTCATACCCTGTCCATCGGAGGGAACAATATAGGCCGGA
>JABURT010000173.1 GCA_014762495.1 Gammaproteobacteria bacterium
GAGCGACAATCACATCTGCAGACCTGGTAGTTAGGATGGGGAGATGGTGATCGTAGGTGCGGGCGGGACCTTCGCAAGCGACCAGTTTTCGCCGGCCCAGGCCCACAGTTCCCGTGGCGGTGCCGACTCCAGATCGGTCGGCGGTTGTTGACCTAGAAAGTCTAGCGCGCGCCATAACACGGGGCCGGGCCGCTTGCGATCCAGCGGCGCGGCGCGGGTCTGCTTGCTGAGCTTCTGTCCCTCGGCGTTCACCGCGATGGGCAGATGGACATAATTCGGGCGGGGATACCCCAGCAACGCTTGCAGATAGATCTGGCGTGGTGTGTTGTCCAGCAGGTCACAGCCGCGCACCACCTCGGTGATGCCCTGCTCGGCATCGTCCACCACCACGGCCAATTGGTAGGCATAGAGCCCATCGGCACGGCGCAGCACGAAGTCGCCCACCGACTCCGTCAGCTTTTGCTCGAAGTGGCCCTGCAGGGGATCATCAAAGCCGATGGATTCCTCACCCACCCTGAGCCGCCAGGCCTGCTGTCCCCCCTGGGTACTCGGCTTGTGTCGACAGGTGCCGGGATAGATACCGGGTTTGAGGCCCTGGTCTTCGATACGTGCCTGGATCTGTTTGCGCGAGCAGCTACAGGGGTAGACCTGTTGTAGTTCTTTCAGTTGTGCCAGCACGGACTCGTAGATAGCACCTCGCTCACTCTGACGCATGACCTGGCCCTGCCATTCAAAGCCATAGTCTTCGAGTGCGAACAGAATGGCATCGTCGGCATCGTCCACGCTGCGTGTGGTATCCACGTCTTCCATGCGAACCAGCCAGTCGCCTTGATGATGCAGGGCTTGTAGGTAGCTACCCACCGCGGCAATGAGAGAGCCAAAGTGGAGTGGACCGGTGGGTGAGGGGGCAAAGCGTCCCCGGTAGCCGGGGACTTGATCAATCATGCCAGCGCGTGAAGGTATCCACGTCTTCGCGTTCGGTGCGATAGCCGTTAACCGGGGCATCGGGATCGGCATAACCGAGAGAGAGACCGCAGACCAGCAGCTTGTCCTCAGGCACCTTGAGGATCTCCCGCACGGTGTTGGGGTACTCGGCCAGTGAGGCCTGCGGACAGCTCTCCAGGCCGTGCTCGCGTGCGGCGAGCATGAGTGACTGCAGGAATATCCCCATGTCGATCCAGGTCCCCGTCCCCATGTCGCGATCCATAAACAGGAACATGGCTGCGGGGGCACCAAAGAAACGGTAGTTGTTGTTCTTCGCCTCCACCATGCGTTCCGTCTCACCCTTACCAATGCCCAGGGCTCCGTACAGGGCGAGGCCGGTGGCCTTGCGACGTGACTTATAGGGTTCGCGCCACTGCTCGGGATAATAGCTATAGTCCGGGTCTTCGGCGACGGCACGTGCGCGCAGGTCGAGGATGGTATCGGTAATGCATTGCTGGGTCTGGCCGGTGACCACCTCCACCGTCCAGGGCTGGGTGTTCACCCCCGAGGCGCTCCAGCGTGCGGTATCGAGCATGGCGTGCAGGATCTCCTTTGAGACCGGCTTGTCGAGAAAGGCTCGGACCGATTTGCGGTCCTTGATGGCGGTAGTGACATCCACGTGAACATACCTCAAGTTGATGGGCGGGTAGTGAGGTATTGTGCCAACAGGAGAGAGTGGGGGGAACCGGCGCAAAGGGCCGGCAGTGTATCTATGTAGAGTTCAAACGATTGAGGGCGCCGCGGCGCCCTCAATGGTTTATGTCTGTCCCGACTCGCTGGCGAGTCACTGGTCGACATTAGCCCATGGTCTTTTCGCGAATCTCATCAAGGGATTTGCAGTCGATGCACATGGTGGCCGTGGGACGGGCCTCAAGACGACGAATGCCGATCTCGACTCCGCAGACTTCACAGTAGCCGTAATCGTGATCGTCGATGGCCTGCAACGACTCGTCGATCTTCTTGATCAACTTGCGTTCGCGGTCACGCGTTCGAAGTTCGAGCGCGAACTCCGATTCCTGTGAGGCGCGATCATTGGGGTCGGGGAAGTTGGCCGCTTCGTCCTGCATATGATGCACCGTGCGGTCGACCTCTTCCATGAGTTCCTTTTTCCAGTTCTTGAGGATGCCACGAAAGTGATCCTCCATTTCCGGATTCATGTACTCCTCACCCTTTTTCTCCTTATAGGGTGTGAAGGCACCGACGCCTTCCGCGGCGGATTTCTTTTTGGTGTCGGACATCAAATGTCTCCTGTAAGGGTACATCTCGAAAAATAACGGGCTTTGATACCAGAATACGGGGGGTAGTGCAATCATTTTGAGGTGCTGTTCATATGCACAGATCCGGCCGCCTCAGAGGGATAATTGTCGCTGGAGGGTAAAAAAACCTTATAAAAGTGGGAGATGCATGTTTTGCCCGGCTTGGGTATTCTAAGCGGCCTTTTTTAAGCCCCAAGGATGTAGAGCAGCGCCATGCCTGAATTGAAAGCCCTGTTGTTTGATGTGGACGGCACCCTGGCCGATACCGAACGTGACGGTCACCGCGTGGCCTTTAATGCCGCCTTCCGTGATGCCGGTCTTGACTGGGAGTGGAGCGAGGCGCTCTACGGTGAACTGCTGTCCGTGACCGGTGGCAAGGAGCGTATCCGCCACTATCTCGACCAATACAACACCGAGTTCGAACGGCCGGATCATCTGGATGAATTTATTGCCGGCCTGCACAAGGCCAAGACCGCCCACTACACCCGCATGCTGGCCGAGGGCGCCATCCCCATGCGCCCCGGCGTCAAGCGTCTGATCCAGGAAGCCCGCGAGAGTGGACTTCGTCTGGCCGTGGCCACCACCACCACGCCGGAGAACGTCACCGCCTTGCTGGAACACGCGCTGGAGGCCGGTTCCACCGACTGGTTCGAGGTCATTGCCGCCGGCGACATCGTCCCGGCCAAGAAGCCGGCCCCCGACATCTACACCTGGGCCATGGACAAGATGAAGCTGTCACCGCAAGAGTGCATTGCCTTCGAGGATTCACGCAACGGCATCCTCTCCTCGCACGCGGCGGGGCTCAAGACCATCATCACCGTCAACGGCTATACCGCCGAGGACGATTTTAGCGGCGCCGCCATCGTGCTCGACAGCTTCGGCGAACCCGACGCCCCCTTCCATGTCCTGGACGGCGACGCGGCTGGCAAGCCCTGCCTTGACATCGAACTGGTCAAGGCCCTCCATTCAAGGTGATACTGGGGTGATGAAGGATACCCGCACCGCCAGGCGCATGGATGAGATCCAGCCCTTTCACGTCATGCAACTGCTGGCCCGCGCCCGAGCCCTGGAGGCAGAGGGACGGGACATTGTTCACATGGAGATCGGCGAGCCCGATTTCACTGCGCCCGAGCCGGTGGTGCAGGCCGGTGTGAAGGCCCTTCAGTCGGGACAGACCCACTACACTCCCGCCACCGGACTGCCGGAACTCAAGCTGGCCATCGCAGGTTTCTATCGTGAACGCTACGGCGTGGAGGTCTCCCCCGGTCGCATCGTTATCACCCCGGGTGCCTCGGGCGCCCTGCTGCTGGCGGTGGGCGTCTTGCTGGAGGCGGGCGAAGACCTGCTCATGGCCGACCCCGGTTACCCCTGCAATCGCAACTTCGCCCGTTTTGTCGAGGGCAAGGGCAGGCTGCTGCCGGTCAATGCCGATAACGGCTACCAGCTGAGCCTGGCCGATGTCGAACTGGCCTGGGACGAGAACAGCGGCGCGGTGCTGTTGGCCAGCCCCTCCAATCCCACCGGCACCCTGGTCGCCGAGGAGGAGATGGCGGCCATCGCCGAGTTCGTCGCTGCCAAGCAGGGCCATCTCATCGTCGACGAGATCTATCATGGACTCATCTATGACGTTGAGGCGCAGACCGCGCTGGCGGTCACCGACGAGGCCTTCGTCATCAACAGCTTTTCCAAGTACTTCAATATGACCGGCTGGCGGCTGGGATGGATGGTCGTGCCCGAGGAATATGTGCCCTCGGTAGACAAGCTGGCACAGAACCTCTTTCTCGCCGCACCAACACCCGCCCAGCACGCCGCGCTGGCGGCCTTCGATCCGAAGACAATGAAGATCCTGGAACAGAGACGCCTGGAGTATCAACGGCGTCGGGACTACCTGCTGCCGGCCCTGCGCGAGCTGGGCTTCGAGATCCCGGTCACCCCCCACGGCGCCTTCTACATCTATGCGGATTGCTCGAAGTTTAGCGACGATAGCACTGAGTTGAGCCGACGCCTGCTGGAGGAGGCCGGGGTGGCGGTCACGCCGGGTATCGACTTTGGCCATCACCGTGCCAACGAGCATCTGCGCTTTGCTTACACCACCTCGCTGGAACGCCTGCAGGAAGGGGTGAGGCGCCTTGGCCGATTCCTCGGCGCCTGACTACATCGCCTCGAATTCGAGAAAGGTCTGGTTCATGTTGCGGCGGTGCAGGTTGTCGTAGTGTTCCAGGTGCTCGAAGGCGGGCAGGCGGCTATAGCGATTGATCACCTCGTCCATGGGCTCCATCTCACGGGCCGCCTCGCCGATGGTATTGACCAGAAAATCGTAGTAATCCCCTGTCTCCGCGCGGGCCTGCTTCAGTCCGCAAACGCGTCCGTGCCCGGGAACGATGTGTTTGGGAGCCAGCCCTTCCATGGCCTGGAATGAAGTCTGTGCCATGATGACGCTGGACCAGGGAAAGACCCCGAGCAGGCGATCCACGTAGACCAGGTCGCCGGTGAAGATCACCTTTTGCTTAGGCAGCCAGACCCAGGCATCGCCGGGGTAGTGGGCATCGGTATAGCGCAGCACCAGCTCGAACCCACCCAGATTGATTCGGGCCTTGTCGCCTTTGAGCAGGCGTGTCGCCGGTCGCGGCGTGGTGCCCTTGAGCCGCTCGCCCAAAAAGCCTTTTAGTGATGACATCTGGCGTTCGGCAAACCTGGCCTGGGTCTGGGCCGTGCGCTCCAGCGCGATTAGTTCTGCGCCCTTGGCGGCGAAATAGTCATTACCCAGCCATCGGTGGTCCTGTCCGCCGGTGTTAATGACCCACCGAACCGGCTGTCGGCTGACCTTGGCGATGGCCCCGGCCAGCTTTTCGGCACCGAGCATCGAGGCGCCCGGGTCGATCAGGATCACGCCCTCGTTTGTGACGATAAAGCCCGAGTTGTTGTTGAGGCCATCGTTATCCTGATTGCGCTGTGCCAGCGGTCCGACGATGGCGTAGACATTGTCCACCACCTGTTCTGCCTTTGGTTCATAGGCCCTGGCGGGCAAACAGGCAATGAGTAACAGCAGCGGCAACAGGCTTTTCATATTGGACGTCCTATTCTTCCTCGGCCTGGGAGAGTCGCTCGGCCCACATGATGGTCGCGCCCGCGACGGCTGCGGGCATGACAATGAAGTTGAGCACCGGAACCATGGTGGCGAGCATGGTTACGCCACCGAAGCTCATGGTGGCAAAGCGGTGGCCGGCCAGACGCTTGCGCTGTTGCTTAAAGAAGACACCGTGATTGGCAAAGGGGTAGTCGAGGTACTGGATGCCCATCATCCAGGCACTGAACAGGGCCCACACAAAGGGGGCGAGAATGTTCACGCCCGGCACGAATGAGAGGATGAGGATGGGTATCGACCAGCCGGCCAGGTAGAGCAGCTTGCGCAGTTCCGCCGTCAGGGAGGGAACAAACTCCTTGAGCGCTGTTAGCAGACCACCAGGGGCGGTCTGGCCTGTGAGGTGGTGTTCTACCGCCTCGGCCAACAATCCATTAAAGGGAGCGGCGATGAGGTTGGCGATGAGCGTGAAGCTGTAGAAGATAATGATCCAGGCGGTGAGAAAGAACAACGTCCACAATAGCCAGGAGAGTGCCACCCACAGGCCACTGGCATCGGACTCAGGCATGAGCCAGTCGAGGAAGCCGCCGAAGTAGCTCATGCCGGCCCAGATAAGCAGGGCGAAGACGGTAAAGTTGAGCAGTAGCGGAATGATTACATAGAGGCGGACCCCGGGCTTGGTCAGGACACGAAAGCCCCGGGCGAGGTAGGAAAAGGCGAATAGGGAATTCACGTTGGATCTCTCCTGATTGTTCTTCCATTGATGCCTTGTGAGGATAATCCCATCAAGTGGCTGATGACGAATCCAAAAACGGTGCAAAAGCGAACTGTATACGGTTCTGCCGCTTGTGCCGGGATGGCCGAGTGCGACATTCATGCTGTTATACGAAGTCAGCGTTGCTTAGGGCCTAGACCAGGCCGGCGACCAACCGGACCGTGCCGTAGGCCGCCTGCACCTGCTTGGCCCTTTTAACCTTAACACCGAGTCGCTCTTCTCGCATCTGGGTCCAGGCCGGGTTTGATGCGCCGCCACCCAGGCTATAGTCCCTTTGCGGATAGGGCGCACCCAGTTCGGTGAGCAAATCATAGGCCCGCTTTTCAATGCCACTCATGCCCTCCAGCATGCCCTGTAGGAACAGTGCATCGTTTCTCGGGCGAGGGTCCAGCCTGGGCTCCAGCTCGGGGTCATTGACGGGAAAGCGTTCACCGGGGGAGGAGAGTGGATAGTAATCGAGTCCGGTGGGCTGCTCGGGTTGCAGTTGTCCGCTTAGTTCGTCGATTTCCTCTTCGCTGAAATAGTCCAGCAACACCGCGCCACCGGTATTGGAGGCCCCGCCCACCAGCCAGTGGTTCCCCAGGGGCTGGCTGTAGACACCGTACTCGGCATTATAGATGGGACGTTCGCCGATGACCTTGGCCACCAGCGTGGAGCCCAGCGAGGTGATGGCCTCACCGACTTCAATGGCACCGCTGGAGAGGATGGCTGCAGTGCTGTCGGTGGTACCGGCACGAACGCGGACGCCCTCGGGCAGCCCCAGGCGCTTGGCCATCTCCGTGTTCAGTGTTCCCATTTCGTCGCCGGGCTGCAGGACCTGGGGCAATAGATGTCGCTGGACCCCCAGTTCGTCGAGCCAGCCGGGCCAGGCCTGGGCCACGGCATCAAAGCCCAGCTTGAGGCTGTTATTGACGTCGCTAAGTCCATAGCGACCGCATAGACGGTTGGCGATCCAGTCGGCCTGGTGCAGGGCGTGGCGCGCGTTGACCGGCAGTCCATGGTCCTGCAGCCAGAGCAGTTTGGCCAAGGTTGAGGAGGCTCCGCGGGCGGCGGTCTCGGCCGGGGCCACGGTGTCGATGTGCAGGGATTGCTCCACGGCGCGAGCATCGTTGTACATCAGACCCGGTGTCAGTGGTTTGCCTGACTCGTCGGTGACCAGCAGGGTACCGGAGGTGCCGTCGACCGCGATGGCGGCCAGGTCGTCGACATCATCTATCTTCGACGCCAGGCGGGTAATCACCTTTTCGGTTACCTGCCACCAAAGATCTGGGTCCTGTTCCACGGCGGCACCGTCGCGCAGTGGGGCCTTGAGCTTGGCGCGCGCCTCGGCGATGACCTGACCCTCGGCGTCGATCACCATCCCACGGCAACCGGAGGTGCCGAGGTCGATTCCCATGTAGAGTGAATCACTCATGGACTGAGAGTACGAATCCTAGGGTAGGGTGACCGGGGTGGGGGCTTCCCAGCCGGGCTTACGATGTTCGGCAACGACGGTGGTATAGATCCCGCCACGAACATTGAATTTACCGGTCAGGCGCATGAAGCGCGGTTCGGTGGCCTTGACCAGGTCGTCCAGGATCATGTTGGTCACCTTCTCATGGAAATGGCCTTCATCGCGGAAGGACCACATGTACATTTTCAGTGCCTTGAGTTCCACGCATTTCTGGTCCGCCACGTAATCGATATAGAAGGTGGCGAAATCCGGCTGTCCGGTCTTGGGACACAGGCAGGTGAACTCGGGCACCTCGATGTGGATGGTGTAGTCACGCTCCGGCATCGGGTTATCGAAAGTTTCCAGTTCTTTACTGGGCGAGGTAGGCATGGATGGCTCTCTATGGTAATTTTGATCGGCCCGTAGTGTACCACGGAACGCGCCCCGGGATGGCCTGGCCGCCATGATTTCAGACCCGGTCTCACTACCCAAAGATAAAAGAACAGAATGCGCCTGAGTAAGATCAAACTATCCGGTTTCAAGTCCTTTGTTGATCCGACCACCATCCCCCTGCCCAGTAACCTGGTGGGCATCGTTGGCCCCAACGGCTGCGGCAAGTCCAATACCATCGACGCCGTGCGCTGGGTCATGGGGGAGTCCTCCGCCAAGCACCTGCGTGGGGAGAACATCACCGACGTCATCTTCAATGGCTCCACCTCGCGCAAGCCGGTGGGCCAGGCCTCCATCGAGCTGGTCTTTGATAACTCCGACGGCTCCATGGGCGGACAATACGCCCACTATAACGAGGTCTCGGTCAAGCGCCTGGTGACCCGCGACGGGGTCTCCAACTACTATCTCAACGGCACCCGCTGCCGCCGCCGCGACATCACCGACCTCTTCCTCGGCACCGGCCTGGGGCCGCGCAGTTATGCCATCATCGAGCAGGGCACCATCTCGCGCCTGATCGAGGCCAAGCCCGAGGAGATGCGCGTGTTCCTGGAGGAGGCCGCCGGCATCTCCAAGTACAAGGAGCGCCGCCGCGAGACCGAAAACCGCATCCGTCATACACGCGACAACATGGATCGCTTGAACGACCTGCGCGAGGAACTGGACAAGCAGCTCGCCCACCTGCAACGTCAGGCCCGCACCGCCGAACGCTACAAGGTACTGAAGGAAGAGGAACGCCTGCTCAAGGCCCAGTTGCAGGCCCTGCGCTGGAAGGCGCTGGACCGGCAGTGCGGCGATCGCGACGGCCAGATCCGTGAACTGGAGACCGCCTTCGAGGCCGAGATCGCGCGATTGCGTCACATCGAGGCGCAGACCGAGCAACACCGCGAACAACACGTGGAGGCCACCGAGGCCTTCAATGAGGTGCAGGGGCGCTTCTACGCCATCGGCGCCGAGATCGCGCGCCTCGAGCAATCCATCCACCACACCAAGGAACGCCGCCGTAACCAGGAAGAGGACCTGCAGAAGCTGGAGCAGAGCTGGAATGACATCCAGCAACACCTGGACAACGACCAGCGCCGCATCGAGGAGCTGAAGGTGGCGCTGGCAGAGCAGGAGCCGCAGCTGGAGCAAAAGCAGGAGGCCGAGCGTCTCTCCGCCTCCGCCCTGGCCGAGGCCGAGCAGACCATGCACAGCCTGCAGGGCGAGTGGGACGAGTTTAACCAGAAGTCGGCCGAGCCGGCCCAGGCCGCGCAGGTGGACCGCAACCAGCTGCACAACCTGGAATCCCAGCAGGCCCAGTTGCAGCAGCGCATCACCCGTCTGGAGGAAGAGGCGGGCACCATCTCCCCCGGCAACCTGGAGCAGGAGATCGCCGAGCAGGAGGTGATGCTGGAGGAGCACCAGCGTCAGACCGAAGAGAAGCAGGCGGCCATCCAGGCACAGGTGCAGCAGATCTCCCGCCAGCGCGAGGAGACCCACACACTC
>JABURT010000124.1 GCA_014762495.1 Gammaproteobacteria bacterium
GCGCAGTTGCGTTGCACGGTAAAGGCCGGCACCTTCCCCCCGCAGCCCAGGCGCAGGGCGGTGACGCGGGCGATATTGGCCTCGTCGGGGCCGGGCATAACACAGCCCAGCACCACCTCGTCGAGGTCGGTGGGCTCGAAGGGCTGACGCGCCAGCAATTGCCGTCCCGCCTGCGTCGCCAGGTCGGAGGCACTGAAAGGGCCCGGCTCCACCGCCTTGAGGAAGGGGGTACGCGCGCCGTCCACCACGTAGACGGTGCGACGAGCCGGTGCCTTGCCGGTGCCGGCGGCGGTCTTCTTGGTGGCCGCGCGCTTCTTCTTGCTCGCGCTCTTTTTCTTCACGGCTTCCGCCATAATCCTTTCTCCTTACTTCCAGTAGTCGCGGGCAAAGGCATCCACCTGGATCACCTTGTCGCGCGCGTCGATGGCCGCCTTCATGGCATCGGCCTGGCCCTGATCGATCAACCCCTTCTGCAGAGCGGCATCCACCACCTCGCGTTCCGGGCCGTTCAGCAGTTCGCCGTCCTTGAGTGCCTTGCGGATCTTGCGCTGTATCTCAGCACTGTAATCGACCTTGAGCAGGGCGTCTTCCATGGCGCCCATGGGGTCATTGGGATCGACCGGGAAAAAGCCGCCGCGAGTGAGTCGCTCGCGGGCCTCATCGGGGGTCATGATGAGCGAGGCCAACTTACCGCCCAGTACATCACGCGGGGCGGACCAGTAGCGTCCACGCGGAAACACCATCAGGCGCATGAATCCGGCCACCAGGCGATTGGGGAAGTTGCGCATGAGGCCGTGCATGGATTCCTGCACCTGGAACAGGGCGTCTTCACAGACCCACTGCACCAGCGGGATGTCTTCCGGCTTGCGGCCCTCGTCTTCAAAACGCTTGAGCGCTGCGGTGGCGATGTAGAGCTGGCTGAAGATGTCGGCCAGGCGACCGGAGAGTTTCTCCTTGCGCTTAAGGTTGCCGCCCAGTACCAGCATGGAGAGATCGGAGACCATGGCGAAGGCGGCACTCATGCGCGAAATCTGCTGATAGTAGCGCTTGACCGGTCCGGCCGGGGCGATGGCGAAGCGGGCATTGGTCAGACCAAGGAACAGACTGCGCATGATGTTGCTGATGGTAAAGCCGATGTGACCGAACAGTGCCTTATCGAACTGGCGCAGACCACGACGGCTGTCGGGATTGGCCACCGCCTGCATCTCCTTTAAGACATAGGGATGACAACGAATGGCGCCCTGGCCGAACACGATCATGGAACGGGTGAGGATGTTGGCCCCTTCTACGGTGATGGCGATGGGGATGGCCTGGTAGCTGCGGGCGAGGAAGTTGTTCGGCCCCATGCAGATACCGCGCCCGCCGAGCACATCCATGCCATCGTTGATGACGCTACGCATGCGCTCTGTGAGGTTGTACTTGGCAATGCCCGAGGCCACCGCCGGTTTCTCGCCCATGTCCACCGCGGCGCAGGTCATCTCACGGGTGGCATCGATGGCATAGGTATGGCCGGCGATGCGTGCCAGCACCTCCTCCACACCCTCGAACTTGCCGATGGGCAGCTTGAACTGCTCGCGGACCCGCGAGTAGGCACCGACCATACGGCTCACCATCTTGCCGGCACCGCTGCTGAGCGAGGGCAGGGAGATGGAGCGGCCAGCAGCCAGGGATTCCATCAACATGCCCCAACCGTGCCCGGCCTGACTGGGACCACCGATGATCCAGTCGATGGGGATGAAGACATCCTTGCCGCGGTTGGGCCCGTTCATGAAGGCCAGGTTGAGCGGCGCATGGCGCTCGCCGATCTCAACCCCCTCGGTATGGGTCGGGATCAGGGCACAGGTAATGCCGCGCTCCACCTTATCACCGATCAGGTGTTCCGGGTCGTAGAGCTTGAAGGCCAGACCGAGGACTGTGGCCACGGGACCAAGCGTGATATAGCGCTTGGACCAGTTGAGGCGGATGCCCACCACCTCCTTGCCCTGGAACTTGCCCTTGCATACTACGCCGGTGTCGGGCATCGCTGCGGCATCGGAACCGGCCCAGGGGCTGGTGAGGGCGAAACAGGGGATGTCGGTGCCGTCGGCCAGGCGCGGCAGGTAATAATCACGTTGCTCGTCGGTTCCGTAGTGGAGCAGGAGCTCTGCCGGGCCCAGCGAGTTGGGCACCATGACGGTGACCGCCGCAGTGACCGAACGAGTGGAGATTTTGGTGACCACGGCGGAGTGACCGAGAGCAGAGAACTCCAGGCCGCCATAGCGCTTGGGGATGATCATGCCGAAGAAGCGCTCACGCTTGAGAAAGTCCCACACCTCGGTAGGCAGGTCGTGCAACTCCTCAGTGATCTGCCAGTCATCCAGCATACGGCAGAGTTCTTCCACCGGCCCGTCGAGAAAGACTCGCTCTTCGGGACTGAGGCTCGGCGCAGGATAACTGTGAAGTTCCTTCCAGTTGGGACGGCCGCTGAAGATCTCGCCCTCCCACCATACGGTACCGGCATCGAGCGCCTCCTTCTCGGTGCGCGACATGGCCGGTAGCATGCGCTTGAAGACACGGAACAGGGGAGCACTGAGTACGCGGCTACGCAGGAAGCCGACGTTCAGCAGCACGGCGAGGATAATAAAGATAATCCAGCTGCTGGTGAGGATGAATTCAATGGGTTGGTTGAGCCAGTCCCAGAAGGCCAGCCACAGGCCAATGACCAGAGTCCACAGCCAAAGCCGCGCGCGATGATAGGACAGCAGCCAGGCGCCCAGGATACTGGCAACGATATAGAGTCCTGTCAGCATAGGTTCGCTCCCTTGTTATTATTGAATGTTCGGCATCCGTGTCCGCTGTAGCCAGATCACCTGTCCGGTTCGGTACAACGCCGCGTCCACACCACCCGCATGACAACCGGGTTTAAACATGTGACAAGCCTGTCATGGTGAGGGTTCAGGCCTCCATCCCTTGGCGAAGACCGTTTAACCATATTAGCGTTTTTCCTAATGAAAAACATAGCATAACAAGGCGATAAACCTCTGCCCCCGAAGACGTAAAATGTAAGTAAACTGTTAAATAGGATGCGCAATACAGGATGTGACGATGCGGGCGAGACAGGTACAATGCCTCCGGTGAGCAATAGCCTTTCATGGCATAGGGATATCACTCAAAACGGACCGTACCCAATGAAAACTAAAACACCAGGTATTGCGGCATAGATGGAGCAAGTAGTGCGCGACTCAGAATGGTTTCACGGCGTCGATTTTCGCGAGGTCAGGCTACGCTTTCTGGATATTAACCGCGAGCGACTGGAGATGGTGCAGTCCACCCTCTCACAAAACAAGCAACGATTTCTACACCTGCTGCCACTGCTGTTTCACATTAACCACCCCATGTTGCCCGGCTATGTCTCAAGCCGCTGCCCCTCGGGGATCAGTAACTACCGCCCGGACAAACGCACCCAGGAAGAGGCGCAGGTCCTGGCCAAATCTTTTCAATTACCTCGTGGCGCCCTACAGGAGGACATCCACGGGCTCTACCTGATGGGCAGTGCCGGCACTCTCGCCTTTTCTTCCAAGAGCGACCTGGACATCTGGATCTGCCACGAGCCCGACCTTGAGAGCGAGGCACTCGCCCTGCTCCAGCAAAAGGCTCGACTCCTGGAAATATGGGCCGAGAGCCTGTCGCTGGAGGTGCACTTCTTTCTAATCAATGCCGAGACCTTCCGTCACGGCAGCACCGAAGCACTGTCCGATGAGAGCAGCGGCTCGGCCCAGCATGTGCTGTTGCTGGAAGAGTTCTACCGCACCGGTATTCTGCTGGTGGGTCGCTACCCCATCTGGTGGCTGGTGCCACCCTCACAGGAGAGCTATTACAAGGAGGCGGTGGAGGACATCCTCGAAAAACGCTTCATCCATGAGCACGAGGTGATCGACTTTGGCGGCCTGGGCAACCTGCCGGCGGAGGAGTTCTTCGGTGCGGCCGTGTGGCAATTATCCAAGGGCATCAACTCACCCTACAAATCGGCACTCAAGATCATGCTGGCCGAGTGTTATGCCAGCGAATACCCCAATGTCAAAATGCTGGGTATGCAGTTCAAGCAGGCAGTGCACGATGGCGTCGGCACGGCGGATAAGCTCGACCCTTACCTGATGTTGCATGACCGTCTCGACGGTTATCTGCGCAGCCAGGATGCGGAGCGTCTGCAATTGATGCGCCAGGCCTTTTATCTCAAGGTGCGGGCCTCCCTGAGTAAAAAGGCCCCGGAGAACGAACACTGGCGCTACGAGGTGATGCAAACCCTGGCCTCGCGCTGGGGCTGGTCGGATCAGGACATCCTCCACCTGGATACCCGTGACCAGTGGAAGGCCGATGTAGTGGAGGCCGAACGCAAGACCGTGATCCAGGAACTCACCCGCAGTTATCAGGCCCTGTCTGACTTCGCCCGTCGCCTGGATGGTGGCTCACGCATCAGTAAGCAGGACCTGACCATCCTCGGGCGCAAGTTATTCGCCGCCTTCGAACGCAAAGTGGGCAAGATTGACATCATCAACCGGGGCATCGCCAAGGATTTGAGCGAAACTCACCTCACCATTCACCAGTTCAAAAATGCCGATAATAAAGTGCAATGGTTGCTCTTCCGTGGCCAGGTACCTGTTACCGATATCGATCACATCACCCCGCTCAAGCGAGGCCGAAGCCTCATCGAACTGTTGAGTTGGTGTTACTTCAATGACGTTATGAGTTCAGCCACCAACCTGAGCGTATTTCGAATGGGCCACCTCTATCCACAGGAAGAGGCCATGGCTATCTACAAAAGCCTGGAGAAACACTTCTCCATCGACGAACTGAATGAGCCCCACTTTGAAGACATTTCAGCGCCGCCCAGCCTCAGTACCAGTGTCTTGTTCGTCAATCATAATGTCCCGGCCACCGAGCTGCCCAGCAGCAAGGCCGTGCCGCGCGGAAACAGTAATTTCGATGCCTTCAGTTATAGCGGACTCTATTTCAACTTGGTGCGTAGAATTGACTGGGTCTTCACCTCCAGTTGGGGGGAAATCTACTGTTTCAGTTATTTCGATGTCGAGGGCATTGCCGACTGCCTGGGCGAATACCTGGAGCGCCTGAAAAACCACAACAACAAACTTGTTCCCGACACTGTGGTCTATGCCTTCTCACCCGAATATGCCTCGGTCATCAGTGGGCGTATGGAGCAACTCTGGCGTGACCTGGGCCAACTCTATTCACAGGAAAAGATGCGCCTGGGCACGCGCTATCTGATGGCGGTGGAAAAGCAGTATCTATTACTGCAATACGCCAACGACCTGCCCCTGGTCAAACGTGTGGATAGCTATTCGAGTTTGTTGCTACGAGCCTTGTCTCAGCCCAACCCACGCTTCATCAACCTCAAGATCGATAGTTATACCCTGACCCAGATGCCCCTGCCCTTTATCTACCGCTATAACAGGCCTGACCGAATTCAGATTTTTTATCTGGAGCGCAACGAAAACAAGATCGATATCTATATCCTGGATGAGTGCGGTTCGCTCCACTTCCAGAGCAGTCAATTGTATAACGCCGCCATCCTCATGAGTCACTATATCGAGTTCATTGACGCCGTGATCAAACGTATCAATATGGAAACGCTCGACTTCAGTGATGAATTCAATGTCGAAAACTCGCTTGACCTGTACCAGGTTAAACGCTCAGGGGACAAGGGCTGGGAGATCGGGCGGCGTATCCTGCGGGAACGCAGGGCTCAGCAGGAAACTCAGATCACCGCCATCTGTGACAGCATCGAAGGCGATGAAAAAAGTTATCGCATCTATTGTGGCGAAAAAGAGTTTTCTACTCTGCAATACGGGCAATCGGTCTACGAAGAAGTCGCGCGCGAGGTCATAGCAATGCGCAAGGACAACATCGATTATCCCATCCATGTCTCCGATATCGACATTACCTTCTCACTGCTGGACTCCCCACCAGGCGGACGCCTACAGACCATTCACTACCTCAATCACAAGCGTTATCTTGAGTTGCGCCTCAATCGGGCGCTGGAATCACTCTAGTTTTCCGCCGACCTGACCCGTTCGAGGATGTCATAGATATCCTTGCGCCAACGCTCGAAGCTCGCACCCAGGTCATCGTCTGGGAAGAATCGATTGAAGCTTTCCGGATCGAGCGAGGCCAACAGGGTTTCATCCTGTTCGGCGAAGATCACAATCTTCCATGGTAGATAGGGCAACAGCTCTGGATGCTTGCGAGTCAATTCATGCACCTCTTCGGCCTTGCCGAAAAACACCACGCGATACTTGTCCGTCTGGTAACCGCTGTTAGTCAGACCGATATCAACACGTTGTACACGCGATACCGTGTAGCCCTGTTGCTTGATGGCGGATTGCAAGGCCAGCATGGCCTCGGGAAAAGACTGTGTCGAACGCACCATGATCATTTGCGCGGCAAATAACTGGCTAGTGAACAACAGTGCGCACAGCACCCAAACACCCTTATAGATGAATTTCATAGCGTGGCCTCCTCTAGGATGGCCTCGTAGATATCATACATCTCATTACAGGCCCGGTTGAGATAACTATTATTGAACAGCGGGCTCAAATACTTGGGGTTGATGGACATGACCTTGATTACTCCATCCTGCTCCACCACGGTGACACGGCAGGGCATAAACAGTCCAACGCGTGGGTCGATTGCCAGGGCCTCGTTGATTAACTGGAAGTTGCAGAAGTAGACCATCTTCTGGCCGGTGTTTTCCGTACCCGGCTCCACCATCCCCTGATCGAGATACTGCTCGCGAATGATGCGGAAATTTTTGCCGATGGCCGCCTTTTTTACATTTTCTACCGTCGTCGCAAAGTCGTAGCTGGACTCATATACCAGCACCGGAGTTTCCGCTTCCAGTTGAATGGAAGTGGCGGCACCATTTTCGTTTTCGAATGAGCGCACATAGCTGACAATGTCATTGATGTCCGACTCGGACAGCCCCATCTCCAGGAAGGAGACCATGGGCGTCCCCTTGCGGCCGTTCATTAAGGTCTGTTTGATCATCTGATCCGGCGCGGCCTTGAGAAAGCCGGGGTTATTCAAGGCCGGGGCCAGAATGGGCAGATCACGTGGGCGCGAAAATGTGACCCCCGTACCCGGACTGCCTTCGCCATTGGCACCATGACAGGCAGCACAATGCTTGTCGAAAAGCAGCTTGCCATGCCCCGCATTGCCCTTGATGGGCGAACCCGAGAGACTCGGCTGAGGCGGCCCCCAGCTGCGAATGTGGCCGACGATGGCACGTATCTGCTCATCATCCAGGTTGGTGAAGGCCGGCATCACACGACCCGGACGTCCATTACGAATGGTCTTGAACAAGTAACTGTCCGGTACGCTGGCAAGAAAGTCATCCAGCGCCAGCGGCACCCCGACGCCACCTTTGCCATCCATGCCGTGGCAAGCGGCGCAATTACGCGCATAAAGTTGTTCACCGTTGAATTCGGCCTGCGCCGGAGCGGTTAGCATGGTCAGGGCCAGCAGGGTGATTAATCTCATTCGGTCTCCCGGCTTCATCGCGGTCTGTCCTTGCGTTTGTGTGTGATACAAAAGTTAGGATAATCTTTATCGAGGTAGCTGTATGCAGCATTGATCCATATCAAGCTTTACTAATATTATTGTCCATATGACCAAACCCTTCGCCGAATCCTGTGAACAGAACAAGACACCCATCCTGGAGGTCCTGGCCGTTGAGTTTGCCGATCGCTCACGCGTCCTGGAGATCGGTAGCGGCACCGGCCAGCATGCCATTCACTTCGCCGCCCGGATGCCGCACTTGAGCTGGCAGACCAGCGATATGGCGGCCAACCATCCCGGGATCCGGGCCTGGCTGGACGAGGCCAGGCTCGATAACGTACTGGCACCGATGGAACTGGACGTTCTACGTAAGGAACACTGGCCACAGTCCCGGTACGACGCGGTGTTCAGTGCCAATGCTGTACATATCATGGCCTGGGACGCGGTGGTATCCATGTTCGAAGGTCTCAGCAAGGTCATGGAAGATGGCGCCCTGCTGGCCCTGTACGGCCCCTTCAACTATGGCGGCGAATACACCTCCGAGAGTAATGCCCGTTTTGATCAATGGCTCAAGCAACGTGACCCCGAAAGCGGTATTCGCGACTTCGAAGCGCTCGATGCCCTGGCCCGCACCCAGGGCATGTCACTCAAACAGGACTACGCCATGCCGGCCAATAACCGCATACTGGTCTGGCAGAGAGGGGGCGCCTAAGCTGTAATAATCCCACCCCTTCTGTGGCATGACACATGGCCCGCGCTCTGGATGAAACCTTAAATTTCCAGCCGTTTTTGCCGATACATACTCCAAGACCTATAAAAATATAAAAATCAGATCACCTAACTGTCATCGGGAGTTTGGAAATGCGTCTATCTATATTTCTGTTTCTTTGCACCGTTTCCGTTCTGGCCCAGGCCGAGCAGGAGCGAGAATCGAACTGGCGTGGCACGCCTTTCTCCAGTCTCGACCGAACCATGCAGATGCCGCAAGACTGGAAGGCGATGCCGGTGAGCTATCCCGAAGCCATTGCCGATGCCGACCTCGTGATCTCACTTGGGCAGCAGACCTATCCCGCGCTCAGATCCATAGTCGAGGCCTACGCCCACGAACACGGCATGAAAATCGTCATACAGAGCGGTACCTGCGGCATCTCCGCCGGCAAGCTATTGCGAAAAAAAGTGGACTCGGGTGCCTTTTGCTGCCCGCCAGGACGCAATGATCGTCTCCCCGGGCTCGAATTTCACACTGTCGCCATCTCCCCCATCGCCATCATCGTCAATGAGAAAAACCCCATCGAGGGAATCAGCGTGGAGCAGGCACGGCAGGTATTTCGCGGCAAGATACACAACTGGTCACAGCTCATGCCCAATACCCGCTTCGACAACGTGATCAAGACCGTCGGCCGCCTGCACTGTAAGACCCGCCCCGGCCACTGGACCCTCCTGCTCAAGGACCAGGAATCCTTCAGCCCGAAACTCACCGAGGTCGGCGTCATCCCCGACCTGGTGGCCAAGGTAGGTCAGGAGACCTACTCCATCAGCCTTGAGACGCCCTTCATGGTCAAAGAATATGACAAGCAAAGCAGGGTGAAAATGCTGAAGATCGACGGCCATTCACCCGCCGATATCGAACATGTTGCCTCGGGCCGTTACCCCTTTTATCGGACCTACAACCTGACCACCTGGAGCGACAAGCCCGAAAAGCGGGAACAGACCCTGGCCCTGATCGACTATCTGCGCGATTACATCGAACGACACCACCAGCAATTCGGATTTGTTCCACTCTCCAGACTCAAGGAGGCAGGCTGGGTGTTCGCTGACGGCGAACTGGTGGGCGAACCCAACGG
>JABURT010000138.1 GCA_014762495.1 Gammaproteobacteria bacterium
GCGCTGCACCGGGACAATCTGTTCGATCTTCTTTTCCTCACCGAACACGATGCGGGTCTCGGTGGTCTCAAAGTCGATGGCGCCACGACTGTTACGTCTCTCACGCAGGACCTTGAACAGCTTGTAGGCTTCGTCAAGATGGGGCAGCAAGGCCTGATATTGACCACGCATGGATTCGTCCCGGTCCACCACCATCGCCGCCACCTTGCTATAGGTGAGGCGGGCATGGGAACGCATCAAGCCCTCGAAGAAGCGGTAGTCGACGGTCTTGCCCTTTTGGTCCAGGGTCATTTCGCAGACCATGCACAGACGATCCACTTCGGGGTTGAGTGAGCACAGCCCATTGGAAAGGATTTCAGGCAACATCGGGACGACACGCTCGGGGAAATAGACCGAGTTGCCGCGTTCGATGGCAGACTTGTCCAGTGCGGTGTTGGGCGAGACATAGGATGAGACATCGGCTATAGCCACATAGAGCTTCCAGCCCTTGCCGTGCTTCTCGACGTAGACGGCATCATCAAAGTCGCGGGAGTCCTCGCCATCGATAGTCACCAGCGGCAGGTCACGGATATCCTCTCTGCCCTCCTTCGCGGATTCGGGCACTTCAGCGGTCAGCCCGGCGATCTCCTGTTCGACACCCTCGGGCCATTCCTCCGGAATATCGAAACTACGAATGGCAATGTCGATCTCCATACCGGGGGCCATGTGATCGCCCACAATCTCCACCACCTTACCCATGCCCTGGCGGAAGGCCGTGGGGTACTCCGTGATCTCGACATTCACAATCTGGCCCGTCTTGGCGCCGCCATTTTGCTCCTTGGGCACCAGGATATCCTGCGGGATACGCTTATTGTCAGGGGTGACAAAGCCAATCCCGTTATCCTCGAAGTAACGGCCCACGACCTGATGTATGGCGCGTTCCAGAACCTCGACCAGCGCGCCCTCGCGACGGCCGCGGCGGTCAATGCCCATGATACTGACCACCGCCCGGTCACCATGAAACAGTCGACGCATCTCACGGGCGGAGAGGAACAGGTCATCGCCACCATCGTCCGGCACGAGGAAACCAAAGCCATCGGGATGGCCAATGACTCGGCCACGTAGCAGGTCCAGTTTACTCACCAGGCAATAGCCGCCACGACGGTTATAAAGCAACTGCCCGTCGCGCTCCATGGCACGAAGGCGACGGCGCAAGGCTTCCTTCTGGTCTGAACCTCGGATATCCAGGGCACGAGCGATACCCTCGCGGTCCATGGGTTCTCCCTCAGCGTCCAGGACTTTCATGATGAATTCACGACTGGGGATAGGATTGTCGTATTTTTTGGCTTCGCGATCGGCGTGGGGGTCTTTCTTGGGAGTGCGTTTTGACATCTAGGATTGGTTTCTCTGAATCGTTATGTTTTAGGCCTCAGCATGATTGAAAAACGCTGCGGTTTCAATAAGTCAGGCTATTATAGATGGTTTGGACGAATTTTACTTGTAAAGATTGACAAACGCCCCTGGCATGGGTAATCTGCGCCTCCGTTCACCGGTGCTCGCGCCGGTCGAGCCGAGGTGGTGAAATTGGTAGACACGCTAGCTTCAGGTGCTAGTGGGGGCAACCCCGTGGAGGTTCAAGTCCTCTCCTCGGCACCAAACTCTTTATAAAGAACCCGCATACAGCTTATCTGGTGCGGGTTTTTTTATGGGCACATGGACTTGAACACCATTATGAAACGTGGAGGTGGTCGCTTAGAGCCGCGACCCGCCAGGGGCGGTGATTCGCTGACGCTCACCCTTTGGGCGCACTGAAGTGCGTCCCCCCTT
>JABURT010000148.1 GCA_014762495.1 Gammaproteobacteria bacterium
GAGTGTCGGCAAGGAGGGTGAGATCATCAGCCGCAGCCTGCGTGGCATGGCCGAATACGACGGCGATCCCAATCCCGGAGACCTGGCCGAACTCTTTGGCAGTGGCCAGATCGTGGTGACCATCACCCCGGATACAAGCGAGGAACGTTTCCAGGGCATTGTCGCGCTGGAGGGGGCCAACATCGCTGAGGCCCTACGCGGATATCTGCAACAGTCGGAACAGCTTGATACCCTTATGTGGCTGAGCGCCAGTGGTGAACATAGTGCCGGCTTCATGCTGCAGCGACTGCCTGCCTCGGACGAGGAGGACATCGAGGCCTGGAACCGGATTTGTCACCTGGCCTCGACCCTGACCGATGAGGAGTTGCTGAGCTTGCCACCGCAACAACTCCTGCATCGCCTGTTTCATGAAGAGGATGTAAGGCTGTTCGAGGCCGAAGAGGTGAGCTTCCATTGCAGCTGCTCACGCGAACGCGTGGGCAATATGCTCAAAGGCCTGGGACGTGAGGAACTGGAAGACATCATCCAGGAACAGGGCTCGGTCGAGGTCAGTTGCGAGTTCTGTAAGCAAGACTACAGTTTCGACGCGGTGGACGTTGAACAACTATTGGTCTCCAACGACATGTTCGAATCGCCCCGCGAGACTCAATAGGCCCCGCTTGTTTTGCTAAACCCCATCTCTATTTGGGAAAGTCCTTTAGACAACAACGACCGGAAGGATTGCGACTGTCACAGGCGCAACTGCCGAGTTTGGTCTGCTGGGTCACAAACCGTTTGATGTCCGGATCGAGCTCGGCCTGGCTTTGACTGACACCGAAGCAGTAGCACAGCAATCGCTCCGGGTCCGTGCGCTTTTGGCCGACTGCCGTGCGTATCTCATCGATCCCCATCACAGTCTCGTCTTCACCGAAATAGACCGTCCTGCAATCCACATCCGGGCAGAAGTAGTATTTTTGATCGCCAAGCTGTGCTTCCCACGGCTGCTTCAGGTGATGTAATAAAGTCGCAAGCTTGACCTCAACCGCTTTGGCTCCGCATGTCGGACACGGCCGTTTCTTCGGTGACGTCGTGGCACAGGAGGTATCGGACTCTGTACTGCAGCAATCGGACATGTTTCATCTCCCTTGTTAGTTTTCGTGCCTGCGTAAACCTATTGCTCCAGGCGTGAGGGATATCCGGCATTGCCGGTGGCGGCGGTCAATGCCTCGACGTTGGTTTTTTCCGCATCATAGCTCACGGTAGCGAAACCGATGCCATTGCCTTCATACACGGCCTTGGCCTCGCTGACGCCGTCAACACTCTGTAGGGCCTTTTTGACGGTTATCGGGCAGACGCTGCAGGTCATGCCCTCAACATTGAGGGTCACGGTCTTGAGTTCACCGGCTATCGCCATGTTGATCGAACCGGTCAGGAGCAACAGGCCGACTAGAACCAGTCTGGGAAGTGTATACATTTTTAATCTCCTTACTCCAATAGATAGGGGGCATATTCCGGGAAGGTGATGATTAGGACCGCCAGGGCCAGGCTGATCCAGAACACCCGCCGTTGTTTGCGAATATTTGTCGTGTCGGCACAGGGGGCATCGATGTCACAGTCTTGCTTGACCCGGTAGAGCTTACGGTAGGCCAGTGCAAAGATGATTACGGTGATGGCGATGAAGTAGGGACGCAAGGGCTCCATCAGGCTGAGATTGCCGATCCATGAACCGCTGATGCCAAGTCCAAGCAGGATCAGTGGGCCGGCACAGCAGGCCGAGGCACCCATGGCCGCCAGGGTAGCCAGGAGCAGGGAACGGCGGGCGTTGATTGGTGATTCGGACATCTTTAACTCCCGTACGAGACGACGATGGGAGCGAGCATACACTCCGTACCATGGTACGGAGTCAAGCGAATGTCACGATTCCTGCATATTGTCGGTTTGGGTGAGGCTTTCGATAATGGGACAGCCTTTTGCTGCGGTGTCGGTATTGCAACGATCAATGAGGCCGTCAAGGGTGTCGCGCAGGGCGGTGAGGTCTCGGATATGGGCATTGACCTGGGCGCGCTTCTGCTCGGCACGGCTGCGTACGTCCTCGCAGCTACCCTGTTCCATCTCCAGCAGCTCGGTGATTTCGCTGAGGGTGAATCCCAGTTGCTGGGCCCGTTTGATGAAGGCAAGTCGGGAGATGGTATCGTCGGGATAGACCCGAAAGCCTTCGCTGGGTTTTGCCGGTTCCTCGATGAGGCCCAGGCGCTGATAATAGCGCACGGTTTCGACACTGACCTCGCAGCTTTGTGCCAGTCTGCCGATTGTCAGCGATCCTTTCGTCATCGTCCTAATCCGCCTTGAGATCACGTTCCAGGGCCGCTTCATCAAATCCGCACTTGAGGTGGTCGACGATGAGGCGCAGGTCCTTTTCGCCGTTACCCAGGCAGGAGGTGGCACCGGGAGACGGGGTCATGTTGAAAACCAGACCCTTGCCGGTGTCTATCTTGGCCTCGCCCAGGTGCAGCTTTCTGCCTGCCTTGTCGATCATCACCGGGCGCACGCCGCCAAAGTGACGGGCGAAGCGGATATCTTTCATCTTCATGCCCGGAACGATCTTGCGTACATCGCGAGTGAACAGCCAGCGACGGATGAACGGGATCTCGAACAGTACATTCTTGAACATATAGCGGCGGATCTCTTTGACCTTGATGAGATCCCAGAGCACGGCGAACACCTTGCTGTCCAGGTGCAGAACCTTGAAGTACTCGGGGATGGTCTTCCAGTTATAGCGTTCGAGCATGGGCAGGACGAGGGCGGTGGGCCCGAAGCGGGTCTTGCCCCGCGCCAGCACGTCAGGGTCGCCGTGGATGGCGGCGAAGGGCAGCTTTTCATCCTGCACGGTGTAGACCTTGCCCCTGAGACTCTCGGGGGCGAAATAGAAACTTCCGGCGACGGGCAGGCAGGAATACTCCAGGCCGTAGCCCATCTGTTGCGCATAGAGCAGGCTGTGACCGCCCGCGCTGACCACCACGAAGCGGGCCTCGATCTCGCCTCTATCGGTGTGGATGCGATAGCCGTTTTGCATCTCTTCAATCTTGCCCGACTTGGTCCCCGTCAGCAGGTCGATGTCCTTGTCGGTGAAGCTCCGAGCCTGGTCGACGAAGGAGACCGCGAGCTTTTGAAAGTCGACGCCGCTGACTTCGTTGAGTACGCCCAGGGCGACTATTTCCTGTTCGCGTCCCTCCACCAGTGCCGGCTCGATCTCGGCGATACGGTCACGCTCCAGCAGTTGCATGGAAGGGAAGTGGGGTGAAAAGATTTGATAGCGTTCGCGCAGGAAGGCGCATTCCTTTTTGCCGACCCCCAGTACCATCTTGTTAAAGACATGGAGGATTTCGTCGCGATTGGGCAGCGTCTTGGCATACTTGACCACCATGTCCGCGGTGGCCTTGACCTGGACGGCCTTGTCCAGGGTGTAGTTGGTCTCGATGTCGCCGCAATGCAGGGTCTGGCTGTTGTTCTTGCCGTGCGAGTTGACGCTGGCGATGTCGTCATACTTTTCGATCAGGGCGATTTGCTTGAGGTCTGTGTACTTGCCGAGCAGATAGAGCAGGGCAGTGCCGGAGATGCCACCGCCGATGATGGCGACGTCATAGGGGCCGTTGCGCTCGGGAAGTCGATTCATAGCTCTGCTCTACCTTGATGCTGTCGTGTTCGAGTCCGGGGGCATGTCGCCACCCATTCAGTTTAGGCCGCCTCGTGGACTTCCAGTTCCACTTCGTTGGCCTGACCATCCGCGATGTGAAAACCACGCATCTCCAGGACACCGGTTGTGTTGAGCGAGATGACCAGGTACAGGGCATCGGGGTAGCTGGCCTGTTCCAGGTCGATGGACGAGGGCAGGGCCGGCGCGTTGGGGTGGGAGTGGTAGATGGCGAACAACTCTTCGCCCTTCTCGCGCATGTCGCGCATGGCATCGATCTGTTGCCTCGGGTCCATTTGGAACAGGTGATGGGGGTCACCGGCGACGTTCTTGACCGGGTAGAAATAGCGGGCCTCGCCATCGCGGGCGCCGATCAGGCCGCAGACCTCGTCTTCCGGGGCGTGCTGGGCATGGCTCAGGATCTTGTTGACCAGGGTGCGCGACAGTGTGACCGGTTGCTGCATGACAGGAATCCCATGAACAGTATTAGAGCGCCTATTATCCTTTGCCGCCGCAGACCGGACAAGTCGGGTCGGGTCTCAGTCGCAGGCTACGAAACTCCATGTCCATGGCATCGATAATGAGGAGTTTGCCATCGAGCACCTCGCCCATGCCGCTCAACAGCTTGATGGTCTCCATGGCCTGTATGGAGCCCACCATGCCCACCAGGGGTGCCATCACGCCATTGTCGGAGCAGGTCTCCTCGCTCTCCTCACCGTCACGATAGAGACAGCGGTAGCAGGGGCCGCCGTCGCGGTTGCGGTAGACCGTGACCTGACCCTCCATGCGGATGGCGGCGCCCGAGATCAGCGGCGTCGCCGCCTGGACACAGGCTTCGTTGAGCAGGTAGCGGGTGGCGAAGTTGTCCGAGGCGTCCACCACGGCATCGGCCAGCCGTACCTGCTCGTTCAGGGCCTCGCCTTCCAGGCGTTGACCGAGGGCGGTGACCTCGATCTCGGGATTGAGCCCCAGCAGGGTGTCGCGGGCCGATTCCACCTTGGGTCGACCGATATCCGTCATGCCGTGGCTCAACTGTCGTTGCAGGTTGGAGAGGTCCACCGTGTCGAAGTCGCTCAGCACCAGGTGACCGACGCCAGCCGCGGCCAGGTACATGGCCACCGGCGACCCCAGCCCGCCCAGCCCGACAATCAGTACGCGCGCATCCAGCAGGCTCTGCTGGCCCTCGGCGCCGAATTTGGGCAACAGGATCTGGCGGCTGTAGCGCAGCAATTGGTCGTCGTTCATGGGCAGGTGTGTCGGGTTAGGGTGAGGCGGTATTGTAACGCGTATGTCGGCTTAGCGATAAATACGCCAGTGATGGGGCCGCTCGTCACGACAGCCATGGTTCTGACTGCTGTAGTGGCGGATAAAGACCTTACGTGTGCATTGGCTGTTGCCCTGGTCACAGCCGAGATTGGTGCGCTGGGTCTCCTCGCTGTAGGAGACCAGCGCGCGCTTGAGCTTGGCCATTAAGGAGTTATCGAGATGAAAGCCCAGTTCCCGCAGGGCCTCCTCGATCATATCGAGGGTGATGCGGTCGAGTCGATAGCTGATCTGCAGGCGCTGGCTGTGGAGAAGATGGATGCCCTCGACACCGTCCAGATCGTCGAGCAGGAGCATGGCCGACTGGGCCTGGTCCGGGTCCGGATGCAGGGCAGAGAAGCTGATTTCCCGGTGTTTCAAAAGCGGGTCCATCTTGCACCACTTGGCGTGTGGGTATAGGACCTAATCCTAGCCCTATTGGCCAAATTTGCAACAGGATTAGGGTCGCCTGCCGAGGCCGATTCGATCCTGCCCACCGAGGTCGATCTCGGTGCGGATGTCCACATAACTATTTGATTTAAATAGATTACTAACCGCCTCACCCTGATCATAGCCGTGCTCGACAAGGAGCCACCCCGGTGCCGTGAGAAAGCCCGTGGCCTCGCTCACCAGGTGGCTTAGATCATCCAGGCCTTGCTCTCCCGAGACCAGGGCCCCTTCGGGCTCATGGCGCACCTCACCTGAGAGGTGCGGGTCGGCACTGGCAACGTAGGGGGGATTGGAGACGATGAGCTGGAATTGCCGACCGGCCAGTGGTTCGAACCAGGAGCCGTGGTGAAACTCGACATCCAGGCCCAATCGTGCGGCATTTTCGCGGGCCACGGCGAGGGCATTGAGGTCGGTCTCCACCGCGTGTACGCGACAGGCCGGGCGCTCGCTGGCCAGGGCCAAGGCGATGGCGCCGCTGCCGGTACCCAGATCGGCAATGTCCCATTGGGCATGCTCGGGGATGAGGGCCAGGGCCTGTTCCACCAGCAGTTCGGTCTCGGGGCGGGGGATGAGGGTGTGCTCGGTGACCTTGAGCGTCAGCGACCAGAATTCGGCCTCGCCGAGCAGATAGGCCACCGGCATGCCCTGCATGCGCTGCTCAACAAGGGCCTCGAAGGCCGCTTGCTGCGTACCGTCGAGTTCGCGCTCGGGCCAGGTATGCAGGTAGCTGCGGCGGCTCTTGAGGACCCATGCCAGCAGCAACTCGGCGTCCAGCGCCGGGCTGTCGCTTGTGGACTGCAGCCGGGCGCGGGCCCGATTCAGGGCGGCGCCGATCTGCACCTCATTCGTCCTGGCTCAGGGCCGCCAGCTGGTCGGCCTGGTACTCGTTGACAAGCGGATCGATGACCTGGTCCAGATCGCCTTCCATGACCTGTTCCAGCTTGTAGAGAGTCAGGTTGATGCGGTGGTCGGTGAGTCGACCCTGGGGATAGTTATAGGTGCGGATGCGTTCGGAGCGGTCGCCGGATCCTACCAGCAGCTTGCGCGTGGCGGCCTGTTCGCTCTGTTGCTTTTCCTGCTTGGCGGCGAGCAGACGCGATTTCAACAGGGCCATGGCCTTGGCGCGGTTCTTGTGCTGGGAGCGCTCCTCCTGGCATTCCACCACCACGCCGGTGGGCAGGTGGGTGAGGCGGATGGCCGAATCGGTCTTGTTGACGTGCTGACCGCCGGCACCGGAGGCGCGGAAGGTGTCCACCTTCAGGTCCGAGGGATTGATGTCGATGCCTTCGACCTCGTCCACCTCGGGCAGCACCGCCACGGTACAGGCAGAGGTGTGGATACGGCCCTGGGATTCGGTCTCGGGTACGCGCTGGACACGGTGGGCGCCGGACTCGAACTTGAGGCGGGAGTAGGCGCCGTTGCCGATGAGGCGCGCAATGACCTCCTTGAAACCGCCGTGTTCGCCCTCGCTGGCCGAGATCATCTCCACCTGCCAGCGGCGCAGTTCGGCGTACTTGGAGTACATGCGGAACAGGTCGCCGGCGAAGATGGCGGCCTCGTCGCCGCCGGTGCCGGCCCGGATCTCCAGATAGATGTTCTTGTCGTCGTTGGGATCGCGCGGCAACAGCAGTTTTTGCAGTTGAAGCTCCAGTTCCTCGCGTCGCAGGCGGGCGCTCTTGAGCTCCTCCTCGGCCATCTCGCGCATCTCCGGGTCGTTCTCCTTGAGCATCTCCTCGGCCGACTCGATGTCGGATTCGGTTTGACGAAAGGCATGGAAGTTTTCGACTACCGGGGTGATCTGGGCGTGTTCCTGCGACAGGCTGCGGAACTTGTTCTGATCGCCGATGATGTCGGGATCGGCTAGCAGGCCGTTGATTTCTTCCAGGCGCTCGGAGATCCCCTCGAGCTTTCTAAGAATCGATTCTTTCACTTGGTTAGTTGTCTTCTGTATCGATGCCAAGCAGCTTTTGAGCGATGGCCAGGGTCTCCTGGTCACCGGCGTATGCGGCCTGGTTCATCTGTGCGGTGGGAGTGTGGATCAGCTTGTTGGTCAATCCGTGGGCCAGTTCCTGCAATACCTCGGCCGGTTCCTTACCGTTGGCCAGGGCGCGCAGGGCCTTGTCGACGGCCTCGTCGCGGGTGGCCTCGGCCTGCAGGCGGTAGTTGCGTATGGTCTTGACCGCCTCCAGCGAGCGCACCCAGCCCATGAAATGGACTACCTGGCTCTCGATGATCTCCTCGGCCTGCTCGGCCGCGGCCTCGCGCGAGCGCATGCCTTCCTGGATGATGCTTTGCAGGTTATCCACCGTATAGAGATAGATGTCATCCAGATCGGCGACATTCGGCTCTATATCACGCGGAACGGCGATGTCGACCATGAGGATGGGGCGGTGTTTGCGTCCCTTGAGGGCGGCCTGGGCGATGGTCTTGGTCACCAGCGGCTCCTGCGAGGCGGTGGAGGAGATGACGAGATCGGCCTCGGTCAGGTGCTGGGGGATCTCGTGCAGTCCGATGGCGTAACCGCCGAGTTCAGCGGCCAGTACGCGCGCCTTCTCTACCGTGCGGTTGGCGATAATCAGGCGGCCAATCCCCTGTTCGCTGAGGTGGCGGGCCACCAGTTCGGTGGTATCGCCGGCGCCGATGAGCAGGGCGGTATGGGTGTTCATGTCGCTGAAAAACTGCCTGGCCAGGGTGACGGCGGCAAAGGCCACTGACACCGGGCTGGAACCGATGGCGGTGTCGGTGCGCACCTTCTTGGCCACGGTAAAGGTCTGCTGGAACAGGCGGCTGAGCAGGGAACCAACGGTGCCGGCTTCGGTCGCAGCGGAGAAGGCGTCCTTCATCTGCCCCAGGATCTGCGGTTCGCCCAGGATCAGTGAATCGAGACCGCTGGCCACGCGCATGATCTGCTTGACCGCGGACGAATCGGGATGGGCGTAGATATAGGGGCGAACGCTGTCGATGTCGAGTTGGTGGTAGTCGCAGAACCAGCGCAAGACCTCCTCGAACTCCTCGGCGTTTTCGGTTTCGCAATAAAGCTCGGTGCGGTTGCAGGTGGAAAGGATCGCCGCCTCCTGGATGGAGGGGCGGGAAACCAGCTCGCGCAGGGCATCGGGCAGGTGATCGGGATCAAAAGCGACCTTTTCCCGAATATCCACCGGTGCGGTTTTATGGTTGATTCCGAAAGCGAGTAAGGACATGCACATCTAGACAGCTGAGAAGCAGGGGGAAATTTTGCGTGATGCGCGCAGTTAATACAAGCACTTGCTCATAGAGATGGCAGATTTCAACATTAAATTCACCGCTAAACTCCGGTATAGTTGCAATAAATTCGATAGTCCTGACCTTATCATTAGACATTGCGGAGGCTGAATGCGGACACTCGTCATC
>JABURT010000175.1 GCA_014762495.1 Gammaproteobacteria bacterium
GCCCCGGCAGCGACCATGAGTGGTAGGAGGTGATCCTCGTGGGGGTGGGCTTCACGCGCGGCCGGCGCCGTCTCCCACTGATTTAGGCGTTGCCGGCGAAACTCCGCCGGTCGCCCCACCAGGGAGTCCTGCAGCCAGGCATCAAAGGCCGCCGAGGGTCCCGCCGCCTCCGCGCCCATGCGACGCAGATTATGATAGCTGAGCCCGCTAGCCATGATTAGCACACCCTGCTCGCGTAGGGGCGCGAGGGCCTCGCCGGCGCGGATATGTAGCGCCGGGTCGTTGTCGATCTGTAAGGACATCTGAATGACCGGCATCTGTGCTTCGGGGTACATCACGCTCATGGGTACGAAACAGCCGTGGTCAAAGCCCTGTTCATGGTCCAGTGCCGAGGGCAGTCCCGCCGATTGCAGCATTTCCATCACTTTCTGCGCCAGTTGCGGGGCGCCGGGTGCGGGATAGACGATGTCATAGGTGTGCTCGGGAAAGCCGCTGTAGTCATAGACCATGGGGGGATGCCCATTCGCCATGACATGAAAGCCCTCGGTTTGCCAGTGTCCCGAGATCATGAGTATGGCCTGGGGTGTCTGCTCGAGCCCTGAGGGTATCGCCTTCAGTGCCTGTTCAAGCCGGTCAAACTGACGCCGGAACGGCCCGTCCATGTACGACCAGGGACCGCCGCCGTGTGAGATAAAATAGCTCGGAAGGGTCGACATCGCTTGCACTCGTCAGTTACTGCAAAAAACTTCCAGGATTTTAATCCAGTCCTGGTTCGGGTGTTAGACAGACTTTTTCATGAAAAAAGCGAGTTTTTGTGAACATTTGGATAACAAGCTCACACTTGAGCGCTTTGCGCTTGTAGGCGCGGGGAGGAATGGGCTATAGTCGTGCCCAGCCGTCCGCATAGGAATAATTTATTTTATAATGAATAACTTAGCCGGCGCGATCGGTATTATCTCGGGCTTCAACTGCAACATTCGAACTACGGACACACGAGCAATGACCCCAGCGGAACGCATTAAAAGCGAGGCGCCAAACATCGTCTCGAAGTATTCAAAGCGCAGCAACACCCGCGCCTTTATCCAGATCCTGAATACCTTTATCCCCTATTTCGGCCTGTTCTACCTGGCCATGGATGCCTTCGATAATGCCATCTACTGGCTAAGTGCCGTTTGTATCTTCCTGCTGGCCCTGTTTCTGGTACGCATTTTCATGATCATGCACGACTGCGGCCACAAGAGTCTGTTTCGCACCCAGGCCCTGAATAAGGTGTTTGGATTTATTTCCGGCGTCATGGTGGGGATCCCCGGTTATGTCTGGGCCAACCATCATGCCTATCACCATGCCACCAATGGCAACTGGGCCAAGTACCGGGGCCCGTTGAGTACCATTTCCATCGATGAATTCGAACAGCTCTCGCCCTTTAAGCAAAAACTCTACAGATTTACCCGCCGTATCTACATGGCCTTGCCTGGAGCCTTCCTCTACTTCATCTTCAATCCGCGCTTTAACTGGATGCTGGGGACAATCAAGTTCCTTTCCCATGTCACGCTCACCAAACTCAAGCATCTGGGTAAGCCGTTGAAAACCATCGTTGCCGAGTACAATTCACCCTATTGGAAGGATGCCGCCGAGTACTGGCACATGGCGGGGAACAATGTGGTTCTACTCAGTGTATGGTTCGCCGCAAGCTGGTATTTTGGTGCCGCCACTTTCTTTACTGTCTATATCAGCAGCCTGGTGCTGGCGGGTGCCGCGGGCATTATCATCTTCACCATTCAACACAACTTTGAAGGTGCCTATGCCGCTGACGATTCCAACTGGGATTATTTCCATGCCGCCCTGGCGGGTACGAGCTTTCTGACCTGGCCGCGAATAGCCAACTGGTTTTCGGCGGACATCGCCTATCACCATATCCATCACCTGTCGTCGACCATCCCCAATTACAACCTCGAACAGGCGCACAAGGAATACGGCCACCTGTTTGAGGGCGTGAAGAAGGTTCGCCTGCGTGATGTGGTGGAGGCCTTTGACTTCATCCTCTGGGATAATCGCAATCATCGGATTATCTCCATCGAGCAATACCGAGCCATGCAGGGCTCGAACTGATCGCCCTGCATATTCACTGTCCGCAGGTAATGCATCGACGTTGAGTTTAGGACCCTTTATGGGTGTCCGGCTTCGAGCAGGCCGAGCTTGAAGGCCCTGAGTGTCGCCTCGGACTTGGATGTGATGTTCAGCTTGCGGTAAATCGATTTGATATGGGTTGCCACCGTGTTTGGGCTGAGTCCAAGCGCTTCGCCTATCTGTCCCCGGCTCATGCCCTTCGCCACCAGGATCAATATCTCGCACTCACGCTTTGTGATCTTGTGATAGCCGGTGTCCATCGGTTTATCTTCCCGCCCCATATCCGTGTTGAAGAAGTGTATAAGCTGTCTTGTCACGGATGGTGTGAGGGGCGGCTCTCCATTGAGTATTCTGCGTAGGTAGTCCGGCAGCTTGTCTTCTCTTTTGTGTAAATACCCCTGGGCGCCGGCGCGAAGACATTGCAGAAGGTGTCGCTCATCGACGTTGTCGCTGATGACGATACAGGGTGTTTGGGGTGAACGAGCCCGAGACTGCAGCAGGAACTCCACTGCGTGGTCATTACCGAATGGACATTCCAGCAGTATGAGATCGAATGATTTTTGTTCGAGTTTAGCTATGGCCTGAGGAATGCTGCGGGTACGGATTAAGCTGGCATTGGGGAAGGCCTCGCGAGCAAGCTCGACCAGGCCGTTATGATGGCTGCCACTTCTTTCTATTAATAGAATCGAGTTCACTCATGACTCCGTAACCGCACTACCAATCTATTTTCTGTTTTTCATGCTCCAGATTGGATGTTAGGTAGCCATTTGCCCCCGATCCAGACACGTTCCCCAGTTTTAACACCCTTATTACAGAGTGCCCTGGATGTATCAGACGGAGATACGCCAAACGGCCGTGCCGACCCGAAATATCTTGTCGGAGGGTGTGTCAGTTTCACTGTGCTCTCGAAAGCGGTATTTTGGTCTTTTCGCTCAAGCCATTAGTTTGCAAAAGTAGTCAACCGGAGCACAGTGTGATTCTCGAAGCCCTGCAATATATTCGAACACCGTGTCGGGCCGAATTCCGAAAACTGGGTTTCTTACACGAAGCAATTGCCCTGCAGGCTCGCCATAAGCGATTGCACAGCCTGTGGGGCCCCCACCTGGAGCGGTGCAAGGAACTGATTCGCAAGGCCAGTCGATTATGTCCGCAGCATCGGCAGGTCATCGTACTGGGCTCGGGTATTTTGTCGGAGATTCCACTGGATTTTCTTGCGCGACAATTTAAACAGGTCGTGCTGGTGGATGCCGTGCATTTGAATGCCGTCCATGACCAGGTAGCGGGTTATGGAAACGTCGAAATGATTGAGTCCGATATTACCGGCCTGGCGGTGCAACTGGTTGCCATGAAGAGACGGGACAGGGAGTTGCCCACTCCACAGCCGTCTATCCCCGGTTTATGTGAAGAGACCGACCTGGTGATATCGGCCAACCTGTTATCCCAGCTCTGTGTCGGGCCTCTGCACTATGCCGTGCCCAGATTTGGATTTAGCAATGAGCAGTATATTGAGTGGTGTCGGGACATTATCGACGGCCACATCGGTGTCCTGTTCGAAAGCGGAATTCGTACCTGCCTCATCACGGACCTGGTGCATGTCGAACGTGATCGTGAAGGACGCGAACTCAAGCGCGAGGATATGCTGTTTGGTAGCGCCTTACCGGACGGTGCCTGGATATGGGAGTGGAAACTGGCGCCCGTGGGAGAGGTGTCAAGGCGCTATTCGGTGACCGCTGTGGTCAATGGGTTTGTCAACTTTCCCTATCCAGGTGAGTAGCAATGGATCGTCCTCGACTGATTTTTGTCTACAGGGCCGACAGCGGACTCTTCAATACCTTGTCGGATATGGCGCATAAGCTTTTCTCACCGCAGACGTATGAATGTAGACTTTGCGAGCTCACACACGGCGTCTTCACCATGCATCGACAGTTCCGTGACTTTTTATCCGAACTGGACGCCGAGGTTGAGTACCTGCACCGCGACCAGTTCAAGGAAAGCTTTCCCGAGCAAGACATAGAATTGCCGGCTATCCTGTTACGACGTGGATCCGAGCTGGAACCGCTGCTTGGCGCCGAGGCCATACAGTCTCTTACCTCCCTATCTGACTTAGAGTCCAAATTGCGGGCCGTAATCAACTAAGCTCCTGTTTTTGTAGTATAAAGTTGTATTTTGGAGCCAATAAGGCGGCGCCCAGGATGGAACTGGGTCACAGTAAAAGTATGAACTGTGTCACAAAAAAAGTTGAACTCCGTCACATTTTCTGTCGATAATCCCCTCCAGGGCACAAATACTCAAAAAATAACAATAAGGAATTTGTGGTTATAGGGTGCAGAGTTAAGAGGTTGGAGTTATGACCGGAATCATACGTTTTGAAAGTCCGGCCGAGCTAGAAAGGTTCAAGGTGGAGAGTCGAAATTCCATCGTAACCATTTTTCAGCAGTTGGAACGCAAGGGCGTTCCGGTGCACTTGCAGACGGCGGAAGGGAAGGCCGGCGAGTCCCAGGTCCTCCACATCGATAGCAAGAATAATACGCTGCTTTTGGCCTATACCAAGAGCCACGATCTCAATAGCAAGATACTGGAAAACGGCGCCTATTTTTACGCCGATCACTTCAGTGCGCAGGTTCAATTCTATATCCCGAAACTGGCCAAGGTCATGTTTCAGGACGGATATGCCTTTACTGTCTCCATCCCCAACGAGTTGTATCGCATACAGAGACGCGAAAATTTTCGCGCCCGGGTACCTGAACGTAACGGTGTAAGCTGTGCCATCCCCAACAATGGTGCCGGCTTTTACCAGGTACCCATCGCCGATATCAGCCGCGGTGGGGTGGCATTGTTGGATGAGAAAAACACCCTCAGTCTGGAGCAGGGCAAAGTATTGCGTAATTGCCAACTCCAGCTACCCACGGTCGGTGCCGTGAATGCCGATATGCAGGTGCGTAACCGCTATCACTACTATTCCGACGAATTGCATCAAGAGGTTTCACGAATTGGCTGTCAGTTTGCCGCCATCAGTTCGGGAATGGAAAATCTCCTGCAGCGATATATTGATCAACTCGAAATGCGACGACGCAGTTCGATGTGAATGACACGAAGCCGGATCTTTCGGCCTTCAAAATTCAAAATCATGGGGTGATGTGATATACAGGCTGTAAGTCTGCAGCCGATATCGAATCATTCCCTTTCATGACAAGCCTGGTTAATTTTTCCGATCCGTGTGATTACGAGGAATTTCGTATCACAACACAAGAGCATATCGTCTTGATGTTTCAGACGATACAGCGTGAGCAGGCCCCGCTGTTTTTATTTTTCTCCGATGATGTACCAATCAAGACCCGGATCAAACACGTCGATGAAGTCAATCATAGCCTGGTATTGGGCTACACCGATGAAATGTTAACGGTTCAACATATCAATGCCAGTGGTGTGTTCCTGGTGGTGGATCATGCCCATACCCAGGTGCAGTTTCATGTCGATGGATTTGCCCAGCAAACCAGTGGACCGCAGGGCGATTATCTGATCGACTTGCCCAACAGTCTTTACCTGATCCAGCGGCGTAATTCCCTGCGTAGACCGATCCCCGATCAGGACAAAGTGGTTTGCCGCCTGGAGTCCAGCCACATCGATACGACATCCTTCACGGTGCTGGATATCAGTGACAAAGGCATGGCCCTGCTCGATCAGGATGGAAGGATTGAGGCCGAGGAGGGGGAAAGCTTCGATGCGGTTCTGACCATCCCCGGTCATGACATCAAGCTGATATTGACGCTTGCCAACCGTTTCACGATATACATACCGGAAGGCAACCGGCGCATGTTTCGCATCGGCTGTACGCTTTCCGGCATGAGCGAGCAGGCGCAGGCCTCGCTGGCGCAATACCTGTCGAAGCTGAACTACGAATAGACTAGTCGACGTGACGCCGAAACTTGCTGCCGTGACATTTAGGGCAGGGCGGGACGTGACCGGGCTCGATGAAGTGCAGGAGTTCTCCGCAATCGATACATTCCAGTGTTCCGGGACCGGTGATCTCTCCGGAATGCCAGGTATGCAACTCGGATTGCATCGCCCAGTTGGCGAGCTCCAGGCGAGTCTTGTCTGCCACGCGCAGGAAACTCTCGGCCAGGTTGGTCTCCAGCTTGAGAATATCCAGACGTAGCCAGTCGCCGTATTCATGGCCTGTGCGCTCCACGTAATCGGCCGCATCGTGCAGGTCGCGTTTGAGATAGTCGCCCAGCTTATCCAGCTCTTCACGCGTGTATTCACCTGCCTCGGAGAGGCGCTCCTGGGCCTGGGCCACGGCCTTTTCCACGATAGGTGCCGCCTTTTCCTCGGCCTGGTCTATGTAATGGCGGGCCTGTTCCAGAAGCTTACGGTAGCCTTCACTGTGTTTTTCTTCTTCACGGCTCATGCCATGTCTCCTTTTTTACGTGTTTACGCCCATTCTGGATCAATGCCGTATCCGTGGACAATGATACCGATCAATCCAGCGTTCAGAGATTCACGGTGCTGCGCAAACTTGCGCGCTGCGGTATCCTTTCATCTTTTCACTCATCAATATAGACAAGGCCGTAATGGAAGAGCAGTACAAACCCGAACAAGTCGAAGCCCAGGCCCAGCAATACTGGGAAGAGCACAACAGTTTTCGCGCCGTGGAGGATGCCTCCCGGGAGAAGTTTTACTGCCTCTCCATGTTCCCCTATCCCTCCGGGCGCCTGCACATGGGCCATGTGCGCAACTACACCATTGGCGATGTGATCAGCCGCTACCAGCGCATGCAGGGCAGGAACGTACTCCAGCCCATGGGCTGGGACGCCTTCGGCCTGCCGGCGGAAAACGCCGCCATGAAGAACAACGTGCCGCCGGCCAGCTGGACCTACGAGAACATCGACTACATGCGCGGCCAGCTCAAGCGCCTTGGCTTCGGCTACGACTGGGAGCGCGAGATCGCCACCTGCACCCCCGAGTACTACCGCTGGGAGCAGTGGCTCTTCACCCGGCTGTTCGAGAAGGGGCTGGTCTACAAGCGCACCGCGCCGGTCAACTGGTGCCCCAACGACCTCACCGTGCTGGCCAACGAGCAGGTCATCGACGGCTGCTGCTGGCGTTGCGACACACCGGTGGAGCGCCGCGAGATCCCGCAGTACTTCATGAAGATCACCGACTACGCCGACGAACTGCTCAAGGGCCTGGACAAGCTCGAGGGCTGGCCGGACAAGGTGCGCACCATGCAGAAGAACTGGATTGGCCGCTCCGAGGGGGTGGAGGTCCATTTCGGCCTGGCCGAGGGCAGTGAAGCGTTAAAAGTGTTCACCACCCGCCCCGACACCCTCATGGGGGTGACCTACGTGGCAGTGGCGGCGGAGCACCCGCTGGCCCTTTCAGGTGCCACCAACAACCCGGAACTGCTGGACTTCATCGAGGAGTGCAAGCACCAGGAGACCGCCGAGGCGGCCATGGAGACCATGGAGAAGCGCGGCATGGACACGGGCCTCAAGGCCATCCACCCCCTCACCGGCGAGCAGGTGCCCATCTATGTCGCCAATTTCGTGCTCATGGGCTACAGCGAGGGCGCGGTGATGGCGGTGCCCGCCCACGACCAGCGAGACTGGGAGTTCGCTCATAAGTACGGTCTACCCATCAAGCAGGTGATCGCCCCGGCCGACGGCTCTGAGGTCGATTTGGGCGAGGGCGCCTATACCGAGAAGGGCGTATTGGTGGAGTCCGGCGACTTCACCGGCAAGACATCCAGGGAGGCCTTCGACGCCATCGCCCAGGCCCTCGCGGATGCCGGCAAGGGCTGCAAGCGGGTCAACTTCCGCCTGCGTGACTGGGGCGTCTCGCGCCAGCGCTACTGGGGCTGTCCCATCCCCATCATCAACTGCCCCGATTGCGGCGAGGTGCCGGTGCCCGAGAACCAGCTCCCGGTGGTACTGCCCGAGGAGGTCAGCTTCGACGGCGTCGGCTCGCCCATCAAGAAGATGCCCGAGTTCTATGAGACCACCTGCCCCAGGTGCGGCGGCAAGGCCGAGCGCGAGACCGATACCTTCGACACCTTCATGGAGTCCTCCTGGTATTACGCCCGCTATACCAGCCCCGACAACGAGCAGGCCATGCTGGACGAGCGCGCCAAACAATGGCTGCCGGTGGATCAATACATCGGCGGCGAGGAGCACGCCATCCTCCACCTGCTCTACGCCCGCTTCTTCCACAAGCTTTTGAGGGATGAAGGCCTGGTGGATTCCGACGAGCCCTTCACCAACCTGCTGACCCAGGGCATGGTGCTGAAGGACGGCTCCAAGATGTCCAAGTCCAAGGGCAATACCGTCGACCCGCAGGCCCTGGTGGAGGAGTACGGCGCCGACACTGCGCGCCTCTTTACCATGTTCGCGGCGCCACCCGAGCAGTCGCTGGAGTGGAACGACGCCGGCGTCGAGGGCGCCTTCCGCTTCCTCAAGCGGGTCTGGGCCCTGGTCCAACAGCA
>JABURT010000170.1 GCA_014762495.1 Gammaproteobacteria bacterium
GGCGCCTTCGGACTTGAGGCCGGCATTAACAATCACATAGTCGGACCCGACGTTCACTACCGTACCGGTAATGATGGAACCGGGCTGCATTTCTGCATTTTTCAGACTTTCTTCAAAAAGTTGTGCAAAGCTTTCGCTCATCGCTGCGTAATCCTTGCCCGAAACATGTCGGACAGTGGTTTGTACCGCATTGCTGCGGGTTGGTTAACAAAAAGCCTAGCCGACCACCCTGGCCGCGCCGGCTCCCGATTTGACCAGGCCCCTTTCCTCACAGAGGTTGAGAACCTTGTCGAAGACCTGTTCGATGGAAACGCCGGTGGTATCCACCTGGATGGCGTCATCCGCCGGAACCAGGGGCGAGACAGCGCGTTCCATGTCGCGTTTGTCACGCTCGCTGATCTCCTGTAAAAGATCGGCAAGATTAACATCCAACCCCTTGTCATTCAACTGCTTATAGCGCCTTTTCGCCCTTTCTTCCGCGCTCGCGGTGAGGAAAATCTTGAGCGAGGCATCGGGGAAGACCACCGTGCCCATATCGCGGCCGTCGGCGATCAATCCTGGTGCACCGCGAAAGTCACGCTGACGTGCCAACAGGGCCTCACGCACGGCACCAATGGCGGCCACCTGGGAAGCGGCATTGCCCACCTTTTCGGTACGTATGGTATCGGTCACATCCTCACCCTCGAGGATAATGCGGGTGCTGTCACCACGGGTCTCAAACTGCACGTCGAGGTGGGCCGCAAGGGTGACGATGGCCTCCTGGTTGTCCATCTCGATGGCATGGTTCTGTACCGCCAGGGCCACCAGGCGATAGAGGGCACCACTGTCCAGAAATCGCCAGCCCAGGTGGCGTGCCAGCCTGGCACTAATGGTGCCCTTACCGGAACCGCTGGGGCCGTCGACGGTGATCACAGATGCCTGTTCTTGAGTCATAGTCTCATCCATTGGTTTGTTCGATCCCCAGCCCAACCTCCCTGGACAGGCTGGCGAAACCCGGGAACGAAGTATTCACGTTCGCACAGTCGTTAATCGTAATGCTTCCCTCGGCGCGCAGCGCCGCCATGGCAAAGGACATTGCAATACGGTGATCACCATGGCTCTCGACCCTGCCAGAGCCGATGGGCCCACCGCGAATCACCATGCCATCCTCGGTCGGCACGGCGTCAACACCCAGGATCTGAAGGCCGTCGGCCATGACCTGGATGCGGTCGCTTTCCTTGACCCGCAGCTCACGGGCGCCGGTCAGGACGGTCTCTCCTTCGGCGCAGGCCGCGGCCACAAACAGGGCCGGAAATTCATCGATGGCCAGCGGAACCTGCTCTTCGGGAATGGCGATCCCTTTCAGTTTAGACCCTCGGACACGGATGTCGGCCACCGGTTCCCCGCCCACTTCACGTTGATTTTCGAGGGAGAGATCGGCCCCCATCAGTTTGAGGATATTGATCACACCGATTCGGGTGGGATTGATGCCGACATGCTCCAGGGTGATATCGCTGCCCTCGCTGATGGCGGCACCCACCATGAAGAATGTGGCCGAAGAGATGTCGCCGGGGACATCGATATGGCAGGCACTCAGACGTCCACCTCCGTTGAGGCAGATCCGATTGCCCTCGCTACGCACTTCATAACCGAATCCGCGTAGCATACGCTCGGTATGATCGCGGGTCGGAGCCGGTTCGGTCACGCAGGTCTCGCCCTCGGCATAGAGCCCGGCCAGCAACATGCAGGACTTGACCTGGGCGCTGGCCACCGGCATCTCATAGTGCACACCCTTAAGGGGCTGACCACCCTTGACGTGGATCGGCGGCGTGCCATCAGGATCGGTCTCGAGCACCGCGCCCATGCTGGCCAGCGGCTCAGTGACCCTGCGCATGGGACGTTTGGAGAGGGAGGCGTCGCCGCTCATCTCGACGTCAAATGCCTGCGCCGCCATGAGGCCAGCCAGCAGACGCATGGAGGTGCCTGAGTTACCCAGGTAGAGCGGCTCGGTCGGGGCCTTGAGGCCATGCAGGCCTGCGCCCTGGATGGTCACGCGGCCGTTATCAGGGCCGCTGATGTCAACTCCCATGGCGCGAAAGGCATTAAGGGTGGCGAGATTGTCCTCTCCCTCCAGGAAGCCTTCCACCTCGGTTGTCCCCTCTGCCAGCGAACCCAGCATAATGGAGCGGTGGGAGATGGACTTGTCGCCGGGCACGCGCAGGCGTCCGTTCAGTTTGCCGCCCGCGGCAACGGTAAAGGTCACATTCATGTATTACTGTCCTCGAACTTCTCCGCAAACCGGTCACGTGCGCCCTTGGCGCGGGTAAAGGTCTGCAGCAGGTAATCGCTGTTGCCGGCCTCGATGGCCGCGGTCAGTTGCGCAAGGTCCTCGCTAAAGCGATTCAACACCGACAGCATCGCCTCGCGATTGGCCACACAGATATCGTGCCACATGGCAGGGTTGCTCGAGGCGATGCGGGTGAAGTCTCGAAAACCGCCGGCGGCGAACTCAAAGATCTCCTCGCTCTCATCCATGCGAGCCAGCGTATCCACCAGGGCATAGGCCAGCATATGAGGCAGGTGGCTGGTGGCGGCCAGCACCTCGTCGTGGTGTTCCACCCCCATCTCCACCACTTCGGCACCGCAGGCCTCCCACATCTGCCGCACGGTCGCGATGGCATCCGGGTGGCTGCTCTGAAGCGGGGTCAGAATAATGCGGCGGTTCTTGTATAAATCGGCAAAGGCCGCGCCCACGCCATTTTGCTCGGTCCCGGCGATGGGGTGTCCGGGCACGAAGCCCACTGGGAGCTGCCCGATGGCCATGCTTGCGGCTCGCACGACGCTGCCCTTGGTACTGCCCACGTCGGTCAGCACCATGTCGTCCGTCAGGTGTGGGGCCAATTGCTCGAACATGGCCGGCATCGCCCCCACCGGGGTGGCCACGACCACCACCTCGGCTCCTGCCATTGCCTCGCCCAGGTCGGTGGAGCCGTAATCGATCGCGCCCAGTGCCAGGGCCTGGTCCAGTGTCTCCTGGCGACGGGCATAGGCAGTCACACGCGCCACCGCCCCGGCTTGCTTGAGGGCCAGGGCCAGGGAGCCGCCGATGAGGCCTATGCCGATGATGGAAAGCTGCTGGATCACGCCAAAACCTTTTTCAGTGCCGTAAGTACCCGGGTATTCTGTTCTTCCGTGCCCACGGTAATGCGCAGATGGCTGGGCATTTCGTAGTTGGCCACGGGGCGCACAATGATACCCTCATGCAGCAGCAACTCATACACCGGTGCGCCCTCCCGACCCACATCGACCGAGACAAAATTGGCCGCCGAGGGGATATAGGCCAGTCCCATCGCCTCGAAGCCCGCATAGAGCTGCGTCAGTCCCTCCGCATTCATGGCGACCGATTTTTTCAGGTGTTCCTCGTCATCAAGTGCCGCCCTGGCAGCTGCCAGCGCCAGACTGTTGACGTTAAAGGGTGGACGGACGCGATTGAGCACATCTGCAATTTGCGGATGGGAAACGCCATAACCCACACGCACACCGGCCAGGCCGTAGACCTTGGAGAAGGTCCGCGAGACGATGAGGTTGGGATAGCGCGCGAGCCAGGCTATGCCATCGGGATAGTCCTCGGCGCCGGTGGCCGGGTCGATGGCGTATTCGAAATAGGCCTCGTCCAGCACCACGATAATTCGTTCAGGCACCTGGTCGAGGAAGGCCGCAAGCGCATCGCATTTGAGCCAGGTCCCGGTGGGATTGTTGGGGTTGGCAATGAAGATCACACGAGTCTTGTCGGTGATCGCCGCCGCCATGGCATCCAGATCTACCCCCCAGTTTTTCGCCGGAGGGACTACTGCCTGGGCGCCCATCATCTGGGTCAGGATCGGATAGATGGCAAAGGAGTGCTGGGAGAAGAGCACCTCGGCCTCACGGTCCACATAGGCCTGCATGACAAACTGCAGGATATCGCTGGAGCCGTTGCCCAGGGTGATTTGCTTCATCTCCACACCCAGGCGTTGGGCCAGCTTGGTCTTCAATTCAAAACCGTTACCGTCGGGATAGAGCCAGACATCCTTTGCGGCTTCGCGCATCGCCTCCACTGCCATCGGACTGGGGCCGAGAGGATTTTCATTGGAGGCGAGCTTGGCGGCGTTTTTCACTCCGTATTCTCGCTCCAGCTCCTCGATGGGCTTGCCGGGCTGATAGGGGGCGAGTTTCTGCACACCGGATAGGGCCAGTTTCAGGTAGTCGGTCATGGGCGTTCTCTGGGTCGTAGTATCGGTCTTAAAGGACGGCCTTGGGGTATGAGCCGAGGATCTTGAGCAGGGTGGTCTCCTTCTCCAGCTCCATCAGGGCCTGGGCCACGTGCGGCTCCTCGGCATGTCCATTGATGTCGACGAAGAAGACGTAATCCCACATGGCGCGGCGCGAGGGACGCGATTCAATCCGACTCATGGAGATGTTGTTGCGGGAGAAGGGTTCCAGCAGACGAAACAGGGCACCGGGTTCATTTCGGGTCGATATCAGCAATGTGGTCTTGTCCTCACCGCTGGGCGGTGTGCCATTCTTGCCGATAACCAGAAAACGGGTGGTGTTGTCCGGCTCATCCTCGATGTTGGCCGCCAACACTGTGAGTCCATAGATCTCGGAAGCGGCCTCACTGGCAATGGCTGCAGTACCGGCTTCCTTGGCCGCCCGGCGCGCCGCCTCGGCATTACTGCTCACCTCGATACGTTCTATCTTGGGCAGGTTGGCATCCAGCCACTCGCGGCACTGGCCCAGTGACTGCTGATGGGAGTAGACCCGGGTGATCTTGGACAAGCTATCTTCCTTGCTCAGCAGCTGATGGTGAATGCGCAGCTCCACCTCGCCACAGACGGAGAGAGGCGATACCAGGAAACGATCCAGGGTATGGGTAACCACACCCTCGGTGGAGTTCTCTACCGGCACCACACCGAAATCGGCGGTACCGGCCTCGACTTCGCGGAAGACCTCGTCCACCACCGCCAAGGGGACGGTAGTCACCGAATGACCGAAGTGCTTGAGGGCGGCAGCCTGAGTATAGGTGCCCTCGGGCCCGAGGAAGGCGATCTTCATCGGCTGTTCCAGGGCCAGGCAGGCGGACATGATCTCGCGGAACAGACGCGCCATCTCCTCGGCATCCAGCGGACCCTGGTTGCGTTCACGCACGGTACGCAGGACCTGGGCCTCGCGCTCGGGGCGATAGAACTGCGCCTCGCCGCCCGCCTCCAGTTTGACCCGGGCGACTTCCTGGGCCAGGGAGGCACGTTCGTTGATCAACTGTTGCAACTGGGCATCGAGTTCATCGATGCGCTGGCGGATCGCCTGGAGTTTCTCTTCTTCGCTCGCCATAGGCCCTATATTTTGTTAAATCGTGCGCACCTTGAGCACGCCCTGTATCCCCCGGATCTCGTCCACCACCTTCTCGGGAATCGCCTGGTCCACATCCACCAGGGTGTAGGCCACCTCACCACGCGACTTATTCAACATGTCGATAATGTTGAGCCCGGCATCTGCCAGGTCGGTGGAGATCTGACCCAGCATGTTGGGGACATTGGAATTGGCCACCGCCAGGCGGTAGGCCCCCTCCTCCCGTGGCATATAGACCTCGGGGAAATTGACCGAGTTACGAATATTACCGTTTTCCAGGTAATCCCTCACCTGTTCCGCGACCATGACTGCACAATTGTCTTCCGCCTCTCCGGTGGAGGCGCCCAGGTGCGGCAGGGTAATCACCTTGTCGTGCCCCTGCAACAGATTGGAAGGGAAGTCGGTGACATAGGCGTAGACCTTGCCCTTATCAATGGCAGCCAGTACCGCCTCGTCATCGATAATGCCATTACGGGCAAAATTGAGGATCACCGCGCCGTCCTTCATGTTGGCGAGGCGCTCGGCATTGAGCATATTGGCGGTGGCATCGATAAGCGGCACGTGGAAGGTGACAAAGTCGGCCTTGGCGAAGAGCTCGTCGACAGTGGCGGCCTTCTGCACATCGGAAGAGAGATGCCAGGCCCCTTCCACGGTGATGCCCGGATCAAAACCAATGACTTTCATCCCCAGGCCCAAGGCGGCATTGGCGACATTGCGGCCAATGGCGCCGAGGCCCACCACGCCGAGGGTACGACCGGGCAGTTCAAAGCCGGCGAACATCTTCTTGCCCGCTTCCACTTCCTTGTTCATCTTCGCATCGTCGGCCTGGATATTGCGGGTAAAGTCCCAGGCCTGGCAGATATTGCGACAGGCCAGTAACATACCGGCGATGACCAGTTCCTTCACCGCGTTGGCATTGGCTCCGGGGGCGTTGAAGACCGGGACACCCTTTTCGGTCATCTTCTCCACCGGGATATTATTGACCCCGGCACCGGCACGGCCCACCGCCTTCAGGGTCTCCGGGATTTCCATGTCGTGCATCTTGAAGGAGCGCAACAGGATGGCGTCCGGGTGACCGATCTCCGAGGCAATCTCATAGCCTTCGCGCGGCAGGCGCTCCAGCCCGGCCACCGAGATATTATTCAGCGTTAAAACCTTGTACATCTAAAACTCCCCCTGATTCATAAAAAAGCACGCAAAGGGACTCCGTGGTGGTTTTCCACTCTAGTGTGTCCGCCCTCTGCGTCGTTGTTTATCTGTGTACTAGCCGTGGCGCTTTTCGAACTCGGCCATAAAGGACACCAGTGCGTCGACTCCGGCCTCGGGCATGGCATTGTAGATACTGGCACGCATGCCGCCGACGGAGCGGTGACCCTTGAGTGTGGTGAGTCCCTGTTTCCCGGCTTCTTCCAGGAAGCTGGCATCAAGATCCGGATTGGCCAGGGTAAAGGGCACGTTCATCCAGGAGCGGGACTCGGGCGCCACCGGGTTGGCATAAAAATCGGAAGCATCAATGGCGTCATAGAGTTTCTTCGCCTTTCGCTCGTTGAGCGTGGCCATGGCCTCGAGGCCGCCCTGCTCCTTGACCCACTTGAACACCAGCCCGGCCAGGTACCAGCCGTAGGTGGGAGGAGTGTTGTACATGGAGTCGCCATCAGCGTGGATCTTGTAATCGAACATACTGGGTGTCCCCTCCAACGCCTCGCCGATAAGGTCCTCACGTACGATCACAACGGTAAGACCGGAGGGCCCAATGTTCTTCTGCGCACCGGCGTAGATAACGCCGAAACGGGAGACATCGACGGGACGCGACAGGATGGTGGAAGACATGTCCGCCACCAGGGGCACGTCGCCGGTCTCGGGGATGTAAGGGAATTCCACGCCGCGAATGGTTTCGTTGGGCGTATAGTGGACATAGGCTGCGGCATCCCCGCTCAGGTCCAGCTCAGACTGTTGCGGCACAGTGGTGAAGTTGCCTTCCTCGGTGGTGGCGGCCACGTGCAGGTCGCAGAAACGCTTGCCTTCCTTGATCGCCTTCTTCGACCAGTCGCCGGTATTGATGTAATCGGCTCGGGTCTTGCCGCGCAGCAGGTTGAGTGGAACCATGGCGAACTGGCTGGAGGCACCGCCCTGCAGGAACAAGACCTTGTAGTTGGACGGGATCCCCATGACCTCGCGCAGGTCGGCCTCGGCCGCCTCGGCGATGGACATGAATTCCTTGCCACGATGGGACATCTCCATGACCGACATACCGGAACCATTCCAGTCCAGGATCTCCGCCTGGGCCTGTTCCAGTACCGCCTGCGGCAGCATGGCGGGACCGGCGCTGAAATTGAATACTCGAGACATACTCTCTCACTCCCTCAAGGTTTGTGTTGCGACGGCTCTATTCGCCGTCGTCCTCATTATTTTGATCGGATGATTGGGGGTCTTCCGATTCACCAGAGCCGCTCTCGCCGGCTTCGGCACCCTCAGCCTCGTCACCTTCAACATCGGCATCGCTCTCGTCGATGCGCTCCAGGCCCACCAGTTTCTCGCCCTCGCCGAGAGAGATCAGGCGCACGCCCTGGGCATTACGGCCCATGGTGGAAACCTCGTCGACGCGTGTACGCACCAGGGTACCGGCGTTGGAGATGAGCATGATCTCATCTTCTTCATCCACCAGTACGGCGCCCACCACATCGCCATTACGCTCGGAGGTCTGAATGGAGATCACGCCCTGGCCACCGCGGCCGTGGACGGGATAGTCCTCCACCTGGGTACGCTTACCGTAACCGTTCTCGGTGGCCATCAACACGCAGCCTTCGGCGGCGATGATGAGCGAAACTACATGTATACCTGCGGGCATCTTGATGCCGCGCACACCGGCCGCGGTACGACCCATGCAACGCACCTGCTCTTCCTTGAAGCGCACGGCCTTGCCGGCGCTGGTGAAGAGCATGATGTCGCTCTCGCCCTCGGTGATGGCCACGCCCACCAGGCGGTCGCCGTCGCGTAGGTCGATGGCGATGATGCCGGAGGCACGCGGGCGCGAGTAATCGGCCAGCGAGGTCTTCTTCACCGTACCGTTGGCGGTGGCAAAGACGATGTAGCAACCCTCGGCGTATTCGCGCACCGGCAGGATGGCGCTGATGCGCTCGCCCTCCTCCAGCGGCAGCAGGTTGACGATGGGCTTGCCGCGGGCGTTGCGACCCGCCTGCGGCAGCTCGTAGACCTTCTT
>JABURT010000196.1 GCA_014762495.1 Gammaproteobacteria bacterium
AGGCGGCCTTGGGCCATGCGGCCAGTACCTGGGCAGGGGTCAGCAGGCCAGCGCCGGCGGCAATGGCGACGGTGCTACCGGCCAGGGTGCCTTTCAGAAAGCTTCTGCGTTTCATGCGTCTACTCCTAGTCATGAGAACTGTTCTCTATCGATACAGTTAATAACAAGTTTCATGCCAGAAACGCTTACCTTTAAATTACAGACACTTAGAATATCGAGCCTCGCATTTTCAGGCCGCCGAATTGCAATAAAGGATCGCAAATTGCAATTTACAATTGCCCCGAGCCATCGGAACGATGGTCGAGGTACACGGAGAATGAAACCAAAAGAGGTTCTACGTGCAGGGAGACTAAACGTATGTATGTGGGCCGTTTAATAGAGCGCACTGCTTACTCAGGCAATGACGCCGTACTGCTTTAACTTGCGCCAGAGAGTGGACTTGTTGATACCCAGGGTGGAGGCCATCTGTTCCCGGTTGCCGTCGTACTTGTCGAGCAGGAACATGATGTAGCGGCGTTCCAGTTCGACCATGCTCGGCGCGTCGCTGAACATGTCTGAACGCTGCTCGGGAACATAGAGGGTCTCCTCGAGAGTCAACTCTGAGGCCTCGGCCAGTGCCACGTAGCGTTCCACCAGATTGCGCAGTTCGCGTATATTACCGGGCCAGTCGTACTGCATCAGCTTTTGCATCGATTCGGCATCGAAACCGCTGACATCGCGGTGATAACGCTCGGCGAATTCATTGATAAAATTCTGCACCAGGGCAGGTATGTCCTCGCGCCGCTCGGCCAGGGCCGGCATGCGGATCTTGACCACGTTAAGACGGTGATAGAGATCGGCGCGAAAGTTGCCCTGCTCCACCATCTTTTCCAGGTCCTGGTTGGTGGCAACAATGAAGCGCACGTCGATGTCGATGGGCGTTACGCCACCAACGCGCACCACCTGCTGCTCCTGCACGACGCGTAACAGCTTGGTCTGCATGGCATCGGAGATGTTGCCGATTTCGTCGAGAAAAACGCTGCCGCCGCTGGCCGTCTCCAGCAGTCCGCGCTTGGCCTGCATGGCACCGGTAAAGGCGCCCTTTTCGTGGCCGAACAATTCGCTCTCAAGCAGGGTATCGGTAATGGCTCCACAGTCGATGACAATGAACGGACGATCGGCGAACTGACTCTGGCGATGGATGGCGCGAGCCGCCAGTTCCTTGCCGGTCCCCGATTCGCCCTCGATGATAACGTTGCAGCGTACGTCCGCGATCTTGTCGATGATCTTGTAGACCTGTCGGATGGCCGGCGCCGAGCCGGTCATCTGGTAACGTTGTTGCTCGTCCTTGATCTGCCGCTTGAGCAGACGATTCTCCTGCACCATCTTCTCGTGAGACAGGGTCTTTTCGATCAACAGGCGCAGCTCGTCCATGTCAAAGGGCTTCTTGATGAAATCATTCGCCCCCAGGCGCAGTGCCTCGATGGCATTGTCGACACTGGAGTAGCCGGTAATGATGACAAAGGGGATCTCGCTATCGAGGGCACGCACCTGGGCCAGCAGCTCGGTGCCACTCATTTGCGGCATGCTGAGGTCACTGACAATCATGGCCGCACCGTCCCGCTTGTAGGCATCCAGGGCCTCGACCGGGTCCTGGTAGACCGAGCAGCGGTAATCGGCACCTTCGGAAAAACGCAACATCAGCTCCCCGGCCCTGGGGTCGTCATCGACGAACAGGATATGCGGCCGTTTATCACTCATCTCTTACTTTCTTCCTGATGTTGTGGCAGACGGATGCTGACCTTGACGCCGCCATCGCCCAGATTCTTCAGGCGTATGCTACCACCGTGGTGCTCGATGATCCCGAGGCTGATGGAGAGGCCCAGGCCGCTGCCCTCACCCACCTCCTTGGTGGAGAAGAAGGGGTCAAAGACTCGCTCCATGTCCTCTGGCGAGATACCCGCCCCCTCATCCACTACCTCGATACAACTGTCGGGACCGTCTTCGGACAGGGAGATATAGACCCTCTGGCCGGGGGTACTGGCCTGGACGGCATTGAGCATGAGATTGACCAGCACCTGTTGCAACAGGCTGCGATCGCCATACAGGAGCATCCCCTGCGGGCAATCGCTCATCAGCCGCACCTCACGCTTGTCACCCTCGCGCTGGACCAGAGTCACGGTCTCGCGTAACCAGTCGCAGGCATCGAACACGGTGAACTCGCTTGGCATCTGGCGCGAGAAATTGAGGATCCCCTGGACGATGCCGGAGGCACGCATGGCCTCCTCACGCAGCGAGGAAAGGTCGCGCTTGAGGGGCTCATGCCCATCGCCCAGTCCACGCTCGATGAGCTTGGCATAGGAGAGGATATTGTTCAGGGGATTATTGATCTCATGACCGATGCCCGCCGCCATTTCACCGATACTGGCGAGCTTGGCGGTCTGCATCATCATCTTCTGCGCCCGGTCGCGCTCACCACGGGCCTGGTCCAGGGTATCGGCCATGTAATTGAAGGAGCGCCCCAGTTGCCGGATCTCCTCGGCACCGCGCGGTGTGACACGCACATCGCTCTCGCCGTCGGCATATTCCTTGAGGTTGCTGGCCAATTGACAGACCGGCTCGGCGATGTGCCGCGAACCGAATCGGCTGATGGCCAGGCTGATGAACAAGGCAAAGCCAATCAGCAGCCAGATGCCGATCCGGATCTGCCGGAAGGGCCCTGAGAGGGCCTCGCTGTCGACCTGGATCGCCAGTACCCAGCTCACGAGGGTGTTACGGTAGGGCTGGAATTCGATGAAGTGAAGCACTTGGCCCTGCTCCTCCCGCTCGAGGCTGCCCTCCGGAATGGAATCGATCTGGTTCCACACCGCCCCTCCGTCCATGGACTGCAGATAGCTGCTGCCATAACGGACTTGTGCCAGGCGGATGGATTCACTATCACGGTACAGCAGCATGCCGTTACGATCGCCATCATCCGGGTTGAGTTCGGCCAGTAACAGCTGTCCATCCAGCATTCGTGGCGAGTAATCGAGAATGCGGTCGATGAATTCACCCTCGTAGGTCACACTCAAAAAACCAATGCGCTCTCCCAGGTAGTCCAACGCCACCACGTGGTCAAGCATGGGCATGATACGTTGGAACTCGGCCCCGCTACCGCGTTGCGGCAGCAGCAGGTTCGCGACATCGCCCTCTGGCAAGGCCTGTAACTGGCTGACGAAACTATCATTAACGACTTCCTGTTCGACGTAAGGCAGGCCACTGAAGTTCTCCAGGATAGTCTCGACGCGACGCCCTTGCTGCACCTTGACCAGGGTATTGCCGGTGGCGTCCAGCACTCGAATGGTATGCATGCCGGGCTGAATCCTCGAGAACGATGCCAGAAACCGGGTCAGGCGACGGGTCTCGCGTGCATACTGGGGCGGAAGGGTTCCCAGCGAGATGGCCTCCAGTGAGGAAAAATACTCGCGCAATTCTCGAGATTCGGCCAGGCCGAGCAGGATGTTGCGCTCGTTGTCGAAGTGACGCCGGATCTCGGAGGCCATGTTGTGCAGGTTGGTATGCAGGCGCTCATAGGCCTCCTCCTCGTACTGTGCCTGGACATACTGGGTGGCAATAAAGGCCAGTACGGTCAGGGGCAATACCGAGGCGATGAAGATCCAGAAAAAGATATTTGAGTGAAGGCGCATGGATTAAAGTCTTTTATGCCCGAGGCCGGGCCGTATATACTGCTGTCATGAAGATTTGCTGGGCCCAATACCTGCAATGGGCGGTGTTCGCCATCCTCGCCCTGGTGATTCTCCTCTCCGGCTGTGGCCAGAAGGGAGAGCTCTACCTGCCTGACGCCAAACCGAAACCCGTTCAAACCCAATAAGCGAAAAACAGTCTACCTGAACCATGGATCATTTTCTCTATCGCGACGGCCGCCTCCATGCCGAAGACGTAGCCGTTTCCGACATCGTGCGGGAATACGGCTCGCCCCTCTACATCTACTCACGTGCCACCCTGGAACGCCACTGGCATGCCTTCGATGATGCCTTAAAGGCCCACGAACACCTGGTGTGCTACGCGGTCAAGGCGAACTCCAACCTGGCGGTGCTAAACGTGCTGGCCAAGCTGGGTTCGGGCTTCGATATCGTCTCCGTCGGTGAACTGGAACGTGTCCTGGCGGCCGGTGGTGATCCCGCCAGGGTGGTCTTCTCCGGCGTCGGCAAGCGCGTCGATGAGATCGAGCGCGCGCTTGCGGTCGGTATCCACTGTTTTAATGTCGAGTCGGAGGCCGAGCTGCAACGCATCAACGAGGTCGCGGGGCGGATGGGCAAGACCGCGCCGGTCTCTCTACGCGTCAATCCCGACGTCGATGCACAGACCCACCCCTACATCTCCACCGGGCTCAAGGAGAACAAGTTCGGCATCGCCTTCGAGGATGCGCCGCGCCTCTACACCGAGGCCGCGGCCATGGAACATATCCGCATCAAGGGCGGGGATTGCCATATCGGCTCCCAGCTCACCTCGCTGGCGCCCTTCGTCGATGCCTTGAAGCGGGTCCTGGCGCTGATCGAACAACTGGCCGAGGCGGGCATCGAACTGGAACACCTGGATATCGGCGGTGGCCTGGGCATTCGATACAAGGACGAGACCCCACCGGAGCCGGCCGATTATTCCCAGGCCCTGGCCGAGGTGCTGGGCAATCGCAAGCTCAAGCTCATCGTCGAACCGGGCCGGGCCATTGCCGGCAATGCCGGGATCTTCATCACCCGCGTCGAACACCTAAAGCTTAGCGAGCATAAGAACTTTGCCATCATCGACGGCGCCATGAACGACCTGATTCGCCCCACCCTCTACCAGGCCTGGCAGGCCATCGTGCCGGTGCAGGAGAAGAACTCGGCCGAGTCTCGCGTCTATGATGTGGTCGGCCCGGTGTGCGAGACCGGTGACTACCTGGGCAAGGACCGTGAGCTGGCCATCGAGGAGGGCGACCTGCTGGCGGTGCGCTCCTCCGGTGCCTACGGCTTCACCATGAGTTCCAACTACAACACCCGCCCGCGCGCCGCCGAGGTGATGGTGGACGGCCACGCCCTCCACCTGGTGCGCAAGCGTGAGGAACTGGCGGAACTCTTCCAGGACGAGTACCTGCTGCCAGAGTAAAAGGATAACGCGAGACTACGGCGAGTGGATGTTTTTCGTCGGCAGAGTGTCCTGCTCCGTAACTTCAAGTTGTTGCCCCATGAAGGGCAGCGAGGCGATAAAGAAAATGGCAAGTAACACCAGTGTCACAGCGCGCAGCGCCTGGCTGGGTGGATTGGCTGGCAGGCGGCCCCAGGCCCAGTAGAGTCCCATGCTCACGAGAATAGTGGCCGAGATCATCAGCGGAAAGGTGGCGATGAGTTCAAACAACCAGACCCAGATATCAAAGACCGTCCCCAGGAGTTTCAACAGCCAGCCCAGCAAAGGCACGGCGATGGCCCAACCAAGCAGAACATAGAGGACGGTTTTCAATCGGTGCCGACCACTCTGGCTATAGTGGTAAAGATAGACAAACATGCTGACGAGGGTCACCAGGACGGCGGCCAGCAGATAGTCGGCGAATACGCCGCCAATCATATCCGCCCACACGGTGACGAAATCAAACTCCCCTTGCATCCTATCCTCGTCCTTCCTGACTCATTTCAAACCAGTTCGGCCAATTCCGTACAAACTGGAGATTTATTCCTGCCTGTCGCACACTACAAATAGACCCGCCCCGGAACCGACCCCACATGAGCTTTGAAAATCCGGACATCGACTCGATACGAGAACTTCTACAAACCACCAGGACCATTGCGGTGGTCGGCCTCTCTCCCAAGGCCAACCGCCCCAGTCACCAGGTGTCGCAGGCCATGCAGGAATACGGTTATCGAATCATTCCCGTGCGCCCGGCCACCGGGGCGGTCCTCGGCGAGACATGCTATCCCTCCCTCTATGACATACCAAACCCCGAGACCATTGACCTCGTCGATGTCTTTCGCGCCCCCGAGCACGTGGACGCCATTGTCGATGCCTGCATCGAGCTAAAACTGCCCGCAATCTGGCTGCAGGATGGTGTCATCAATGAGTCCGCGGCCGAACGTGCCCAGGCGGCGGGTCTGACCGTGGTCATGGATCGCTGCGTCTACCGTGACCGGGCCCGGTTCAAACTGTAACTATTCCGTAATACTTCCCTATTAATACCCTATTCAGGTGAAACATTTGTCACTTATTGGTGGTATATTTAAAGACTGGTATTTTGTGCGTCCTTTATGCCTCAGCATTGGAAGCCGCCCACATAGTTAACTAACTGGTTGATGTTATTAGCGTTCTTTAATAAGGAGATTATTATGAAACGCGCCCTCTTGAATAGTTTTGTCGTATTTGTCGGGTTGTCATTGATCACAGCCTGCGGTGGGGGTGGGTCTTCGGACTCCGGTGGTGGCGGCAACGCCAATCTCGATATCTCTCTGACCGGTGTCGTCTCCCTGGTGGCACAGCAGGAAACCACCACCCCGGTCGCCTCCATTGCCACAAAGTCCCTCAGTCCGACCAGCGGCAAGGAGCTCTACACCTATTAAATCACCAGCCAGGGCCTCTCCAAGGATCAACTCCAGTCGCCTGAAGGCCGTGAGCAGCTCTATCTATCGCGCAAATCGATCCCCAGGGAAACCGGCACCGGCGCGACCAACCTGCTGGGACTCGACGCCAATGGCGACGCACTCCAGGTCATTACCTCAGACCTCCCCATCAAGGTCATGTACTCGGTCACCGACCCGGCGGGGGAATACGTCTATCTCGCCCTCGACACCGGCTGGTGGGGTACCTGGGACGGCAATGACTACAGCCAGTTCATCGGTGAAGCCAATTGCGCACTCTATAAGGTCAATATCAGCGACAGCAGCTATTCCTGCCTGCATGAAGGCGTGTTGCTGCAGGACATGGATCAGAGTTACATGCAATCCGTCAGCGGCAACCAGAAGCCCATCCAGTTCGACGAAGACGGCAATGTCTTCTATGCCGCGACCCCCTTCGAGCAAATGTGTGACGACTACGACGGTGACGGCGTCAGTGACTACTGCTATATCAACTTTTCCAGCTGGATCCCACAAATCTATCGCACCGACTCAGCAGGGACTCGAACCACCATCAGCCAGGACAATACCTTTATCGAGTTCTTCTCCGTGCTGCACAGCGGCGAGGTGGTGTTCCAGGGCTACAACCAAACGGACTTCACCGCCGCCCTGTGGATGTGGCAGAACGGCAGCGTCATCAACCTGACCCAGGACGGTGGTTGGGGCGTCAATTTCTTCACCGCGGATGACGGCAATACCGCCATCTGGGGGGATTGGGACAGCGGCGTACAGTTTGCTCGACCCGATGAGACCGGGCAGGGTGTCTACCTCGCCACACTGAATACAGCGCTGTTCAATAGCACAGGCAATTCTTCCTATAATCCCTCGCCCGTGCGCGTCATTACCAACTCCGAAAACGGCTCACTCTACGGCGTATTCGAAGACTGGCAGTCAACCTACAACCCCGACACAGACACCTGGGACTATTCGACCATCCTCTCGGTCTATTCCATGCTCCCCTTCGACCCCATCCCCAAGGCGAAGATGACACTGGACGAGAACGGCTGGTGGGCCTGGATGGAGGAAACCCCCTTCCAGATTGCTAATGGCTACCTCTATTACAAGGAAACCAAGACCGCCTACTCCGGTGGCGGTGCCAACCTCGGTAACTACGATGTCATCCACATGCTGAACCTGGATGACCGTAGCGAGATCCTGTTGCTGACCGATTACACCAGCGCCAAGTACGACATGTATAACTGGCGTCTCAGCGGTAATATTCTGTATTTCTCCGCCCTCAATACATCCACCAATATTGTCGTTACCGGCAAGATTGACACCAGCCTGGTCGCCGCCGGGGAACCGGAATCGGCCTATCTGACCATCCAGGAGTCAGCCTCTGCTGTCGGTGCCGCCAGCGCCATTAAAGATATCGAGGTACTCGTGCCCACCACGGTCATTAACGATGACGGCCTGGCCCCGACGGTCACCGAGTACCACATCAACACCGAAAACCTCTACTCCCTGGGCATGAGCTTCAGTGAGCCCATGGACAGGACCACGGTGGAATCGGGACTCAGCCTCTCCAGCAACGAGCTGCTCACCTTCAACTTCCCGGGTGGTAATACGGTGCAAACCAATGATGTCCCCCTGATGAAGGTCTGGCTGGGCAATACCCTGCACCTCATTCCCGACCGCAGCGCCCTGGCCCTCGGCGATACCACCACCACGGGCCTGAAGAAGGGCACCGACTACACCCTCGCGCTGGCCGGAACCGTTACCGACAGCTTCGGCAACGCGCTCTACTCCGGTGCCGGCGATACCGAGCTGTTTACCACGCTGCCGGACATGGGCTGGTACTACAGCGCCTTTAGTAACGATGCTAGCGGGACCTTCTCCATGACTCTTATACACATCTACGAGCCCACGAGACTA
>JABURT010000032.1 GCA_014762495.1 Gammaproteobacteria bacterium
GACGTGGCCGCGGTCTATCTGCGGCACGGCGACCTCGAGCGCGCCATCGAGCACGTCGAGCGCATGGGCGATCAGAGCGGCGTGGAGCAGCGCCTGCTGCAGCTGCTCGAGAGTGCGCGCGAGAACAACGACCGCGGCGCGACCTCGCTGTCCGAGCTCGCGCAGGGCTTCGTCCGCGCCCGCCCCAACGTCTCGGAGGCGATCTGTCGCCTCGGCATCCGCCGCTTCCCCGACGACGCGCGCTTCCCGGTCTGCCTCGCGCGCGTGGCGCTCGAGCAGAGCGAGGTCGGCGCGGCGACGGCCTGGTACGCGGAGGCGGTGCAGCTCGTGCCCGACGATCGCGAGGTCTACGACGAGGCGCTCGGGCAGCTCGACACGATGATGGAGGAGGGCCTGTTCGAGGCCGACGTCAGCCAGAGCCGGGTCATCGCCCGCCACGCGCTCGAGATCCTCGAGGAGCGTCAGCGCCGCTGGCCGGACCGCGCGCCTTCGGTGGACCGGGGCGAGATCCTGCTCCAGCTCGGGCGCGCCGAGATGAGCGCGGGCAACGTGGCCGAGGCGCGCGAGCGGCTCGAGGCCAGCCTCGCCGCGGACGAGACGCGGGAGGCGCACGTGCAGCTCGGGCTCCTGCTCGCGCGGGTCGGTCAGGGCGACGAGGCGGCGCGTCACCTGCGGGCGGCGCTCGACCTCGTCCAGGAGACGGGGGCCGAGGGCGCGGCGGCGCGCGCGGAGCTGCTCGAGCAGCTCGGCGACGCGCAGCGCATCGCGGGCGAGCAGCGGCAGGCCGAGCGCATGTACCGCCAGTCCCTCGCGCTCTGGAACGATCTGATCGAGCAGGTCCGCGGCCCGCGCCGCTCGGTCGTCGAGGTGCGCCGGGGCGTCCTGCACAGCCGGCTCGGCAACACGGAGGCGGCGATGGAGGCCTTCGGCCACGCCATGGACGCGGCGCCGAGCTGGCGTGAGCCCTACGCGGCCATCCTCGCCCACCTCGTGGTGAGCCAGCCCAACCTCGAGCTCGCCCAGCAGGTGCTGCGGCGCGCGAACTATCAGCTGACCCTCGAGCCGCAGTGGAAGGTCTACTTCGCGCTCTGGGTCCAGGCGATCGCCGCGCGCGCCGCGAGCGAGCCGGAGCGCGAGGTCGGCGTCCTGCTCCGCGAGCTCTCCAACGGCGACGGATGGAGCGCGCGCCTCGCGGCCTACGCGCGCGGCGAGCTGCCCTACGGCCAGCTGGTCGAGGCGGCCGACGACGACGGCGAGCGCACCGAGGCCGCCTTCTACGAGGGCACGCGTCGCCTCGGCGCGGGCGACGTCGCCGGCGCGCGCGAGCTGTTCCAGAGCGTGCTCGAGTCCGGCATGGTCAGCTTCTACGAGTACGCCATGGCCCAGGAGCTCCTCAGCGCGCTGCCGAGCGCCGAGGGCACTTTTGCTGAGCAATAGGTCGCCGAGCAGTAGGCTCAGACTCGCCGCTCGACCAGCCCGCGGGTGGGCTCCTCGCTCCGCTCGCGATCGTTGCGCCACATGATCACTAGCCCCGTCACCGCGCTGAGCAGCATCAGCGCGTTGGTCGCCACGAAGACGGGATCGCGCTGCACGACGGCGTAGATCAAGAAGCCCGTGCTCGCGACGATCTGCCCGATGAAGAGCAAGGGCGAGACGCCGTCGTTGCTGCGGCAGCGCCACTGCTTGAAGGTCTGCGCGCCGATCGTCAGCAGCAGGACGACGCCGGCGGCCCACCCGACCACCTGAC
>JABURT010000093.1 GCA_014762495.1 Gammaproteobacteria bacterium
CGCCGACTTCTCGCCCTGTCGCGCACAGCGCGTCCGCTTCGAGCGCTGCAAGCTGGACGGCGCGAGCGCGGTCGAGAGCTTCTTCCGCTCGGCGCGGTTCGCGGAGTCTTCCCTGGTCGGGACCGATCTGGCGGGCTCCGACCTCGGCGAGTCCACCTTCGAGAAGTGCAACCTCGACGAGGTGGACGTCACGGCGGGCACCCTCGAGCAGGCGAAGCTCATCGGCTGCACCTTGATCGACGCGTGGCTCGAGGGCGTGCGCGCCGATCGTGCGGTCTTCGACCGGTGCGACTGCACGCTCCTGCGCGCGTCGGAGGAGGCGTCGTTCGAGGGCGCGTCCTTCAAGCAGTCGCGCCTCGACGGAGCGCGCTTCTCGACGTCCAAGCTCCGCGCGGCCGACTTCTCGCTGGCGAGCCTCGCGCGGGCCGACTTCAGCGGGGCGATGCTCGCGCAGGCGCGGATCATGGGCGCGAGCCTCCGGAACGCGAGCTTCGACGGCGCGGTGCTGGTGCAGGCCTCCTTGATGAAGAGCGATCTCTTCCAGGCGCGCCTCGAGGGGGCCAACCTGAAGTACGCCGACCTGCGCGGCTGCAACCTCTACCAGGCCGAGCTCCACCTCGCGGAGCTGGAGGGAGCGCGCCTCGACCTGGCCGACATCACGGGGACCCGGATCGCGTGAAGACGATCGACACCCTGGAGGCGCTGCGCGCGGCGCTCGGAGATGCGCGGCGACGGGGCGGCGAGCTCTCTCTCGTTCGGGTCGTGGGCCTGGAGCTCGTCGAGGCGGACCTCTCCGGGCTCCGGCTGCGGCACGTCGCCTTCACGCGCTGCCAGCTCCCGGGCGCCGACCTCTCGCGCAGCCTCCTCGAGGAGGTGGTCTTCGAGCGCTGCGTGCTGCCGGGCGCGCGCTTCGACGGCGCGCGGGCGGGCGACGTGCTCCGCTTCGACCAGGACTGCAACCTGCAGGCGGCGAGCTTCCGCGACGCGCGCTTCGATGGCGCGATCTTCCGCGGCGCCAAGCTGAAGGGCGTCGTCTTCGAGGGCGCCTCCGTGCGGGCGAGCGACCTGAGCGGCGCCGATCTGTCGGGCGCGACCATGGGCGGCGTGGACCTCACCGGGGCCTCGCTCGAGCGCGTGCGCGCGCCCTCGGCCGAGCTCTCCGACGCCATCCTGGAGGACGCGGACCTGCGGGGCGGGGTCTTCGACGGGTCGACCCTGGCGCGTGCGCGCCTCCGCGGCGCGCGGCTCGACGGCGCGAGCCTGCTCGGCGTCAGCCTCGCGGACGCGGACCTCGAGGGCGTCCGGCTCGATGGCCTGGTGGGCTTCCCGGCCGATCTGTCCCGGACCCGGCTCGTCGGCGTGAGCCTCTCCGGCCTCGCGCTCGAGGCGATCGACCTCACGGGCGCGGATCTTCGCCGCGCGGATCTCTCCGGAGCGCGCTTGTCGAAGGCGCAGCTCGCCGGGGCCACGCTGAGCGCCGCGTCCTTCGAGGGCGCGGACCTGCGCGGGGCGGACCTGACGGGCGCCGACCTGACCGAGGCCCGGCTCGCCCGCGCGAAGCTCGGCGGGGCGACGCTGGTCGACCTGGTCGCGCCGGACTCGAGCTGGGAAGAGGCGGAGCTGCGTGCGGTGGACGCGCGCGGGGCCGACCTCTCCCGCGCGAAGCTCTTCCGGGCGGATCTCACCGAGGCCCGGCTCGACGACGCCGTCCTCACGGCGGCGAGCCTCTCCGGTTG
>JABURT010000046.1 GCA_014762495.1 Gammaproteobacteria bacterium
AAGAAGGTCCAGGGCCCCCAGCTGCCCGAAGTCAATGAAGAGTTTGCCAAATCGCTTGGTGTCGAAGGTGGGGTCGATGCACTTCGAGAAGAGATCAAGCAGAACATGAGCCGTGAAGTCACCCAGGCCATCGAAAACAAGGTCAAGCAGCAAGTCATGGACAAGTTGCTGGAGAAAAACGAAGTCACGGCGCCCGCCGCTATGATCGAACAGGAGTCCAAGGCCCTGGCACAACAGATGATGCAGCAGCTTCAGGGGCAGGGTATGGACCCCAAGATGCTGGAGAATGCGAGCAGTGACATATATAAGGATCAGGCCGAGCGTCGCGTTAAACTGGGCCTGATTTTGTCAGAAGTGATTAAGGCCAAAGATATCAAGGCGTCAGAGGATGAGGTTCGTGCCCATGTCGATGAGCTGGCCTCAGCCTATGAGCAACCACAAGAAGTGATCGACTGGTACTATGGTGATAAAAATCGCTTGTCTGAGGTTGAATCTTTGGTTCTTGAACGCAAGATAGTAGAGTGGGTTCTGCAACAGGCGAAGGTCAGCGACAAGCAAATGTCGGTTTCAGACCTGATGGGTTCACAGCAGCAGTAAGCCATTCAGCTGTCAAACAATCTCTAGAAGAGATGAAAGGATATTTTTGTGGATAAAAAGAACGCAGGCGCCCTGGATGCCATCAACTCCGGTCTGGTTCCCATGGTGGTCGAGCAGACCTCACGTGGTGAACGGGCTTATGACATCTATTCCCGTCTCCTCAAGGAGCGTGTGATATTCATGGTCGGACCGGTTGAAGATCACATGGCCAATCTCCTGGTTGCCCAGATGTTGTTCCTGGAATCCGAAAACCCCGACAAGGATATCCACTTCTATATCAATTCACCCGGTGGTTCGGTCACGGCTGGCATGTCCATCTACGATACCATGCAGTTCATTAAGCCGGACGTCAGTACCATGTGTATCGGCCAGGCTGCCAGCATGGGCGCCTTGTTGTTGGCCGGAGGTGCCGCCGGGAAACGCTACTGCCTGCCCAACTCGCGCATGATGATCCACCAGCCCCTTGGTGGTTTTCAGGGGCAGGCCACGGACATCGAAATCCATGCCAATGAAATTCTGCGCATGCGCAAAACATTAAATGAAATTCTTGCCCACCATACCGGCCAGCCCATTGACAAAATCACCGTTGATACGGACCGTGATTTCTTCATGGGCGGTCAGGAAGCGGTGGACTATGGCCTGGTGGACTCAGTGTTGGATCAGCGCCCGGTAAGCGCCGAGTGATAAAGCATCGGGCCGAGAGTCCGATGTTATAGTTGAGTAAAATTACGATACCAGGCTTGAAAATCGTTGGTATAGGGTGCAAGGTGATTCCATATACCGCCCGACCGACCTGAGGAAGCGATATGAGCGACGAAAAGCACAGTAACGGTGGGGATAAGCTGCTCTACTGCTCGTTTTGTGGCAAGAGTCAGCATGAAGTCCGCAAACTGATTGCGGGCCCCTCCGTCTTCATATGTGACGAGTGTGTCGATCTCTGCAATGACATCATCCGTGAGGAGATTCAGGAGCAAGAGGCCGCCGGCACCGGCAATAAATTGCCCACGCCCCATGAAATCAAGGATGTCCTGGATGAATACGTCATCGGGCAAAATGATGCCAAGAAGGCCCTCTCTGTTGCCGTATACAACCATTATAAGCGCCTGGAAGTGGGCCAGAAGAAGGATGATGTCGAGCTCTCCAAGAGCAACATCCTGCTCATGGGCCCCACCGGTAGCGGTAAGACACTGCTGGCCGAGACCCTCGCCAGGCTGCTGAATGTACCCTTTACCATTGCCGATGCCACGACGCTAACCGAGGCCGGTTACGTTGGCGAGGACGTGGAAAATATCATTCAGAAGCTGCTGCAAAAATGCGACTACGATGTCGATAAGGCGCAGACGGGCATTGTCTACATCGATGAAATCGATAAGATTTCACGCAAGTCGGACAATCCCTCCATCACCCGAGACGTTTCCGGTGAAGGGGTTCAGCAGGCCCTTTTGAAGCTCATTGAGGGCACTGTCGCCTCGGTGCCGCCACAGGGCGGTCGCAAGCACCCGCAACAGGAGTTCCTGCAGGTGAACACCGCCAATGTGCTGTTTATCTGCGGAGGTGCCTTTGCCGGTATGGATCGCATTATCCGCGACCGCACCGAGAAGGCGGGAATTGGCTTCTCGGCCGAGATCACCAGTAAGGATGACAAGAAGAACATCAGTGAACTGCTCAAGACCATCGAGCCGGAAGATCTGATTCGCTATGGCCTGATTCCCGAGTTTGTTGGTCGTCTGCCCGTCATCGCCACTCTGGAAGAACTCGATGAAGAGGCCCTGATCCGTATCCTGACCGAGCCCAAGAACGCCCTCAGCAAGCAGTACTCGAAGCTGTTTGAAATGGAAGGTGCAGAACTGGAGTTTCGCGATGATGCCCTGAGCGCCGTGGCGAGAAAGGCCATGGAGCGTAAGACGGGTGCGCGCGGCCTGCGTTCCATCCTCGAAAGCCACTTGCTCGACATCATGTATGACTTACCCTCCATGGATAATGTCAGCAAGGTCATCATCGATGCCGGTGTCATCGAAGAGGGCACCGAACCGATGCTGATGTACGAAAACAACGAGTCACAGCGCGCATCGGATAGTTGATGACTGACTGGTTACCGGCGCGGGAAAATTCCTGAGTAATTTGCTCTTGAAATTACCCGCGCCAGTCCATAGATTCTAGTTAACTGGACACATTCGCTAATCAATCTCGCTCGCCAGTTGTCCGAGATTACACAGGGCCGAGGAATCCATCATGGAATCTAACGATACAGAATTTGAAGTCACCAATGATCCCGTACAGGCAGCACCGCTTCTCCCGTTACGGGATGTCGTCGTCTACCCCCACATGGTGATTCCGCTCTTCGTGGGCCGCGAAAAATCGATTCGCGCCCTGGAAGAGGCCATGGAGAATAACGACAAAAAGGTCCTGCTTGCCGCTCAGAAACATGCATCGACCGACGAACCCGAACAGGAAGACATCTACACGACGGCCACGCTGGCCAATATCCTGCAATTGCTCAAGCTACCCGATGGCACCGTCAAGGTCCTCGTCGAGGGCGGTGATCGTGCCGATGTAATCCGCTTTTCCCCATTGGAAGAGTATTTCGAGGCGCAGTATGTCATCCCCGAACCTGACAAGATGGATGAGAGAGAGGGCGAAGTCCTGGCCCGCTCCGTACTCAGCCAGTTTGAGCAGTACGTCAAACTGAACAAGAAGATCCCTCCTGAAATTCTCTCTTCGCTGCAGGGCATTGATGATGCCAGTCGACTGGCAGATACCATCGCTGCGCACATGTCGCTCAAAGTAGAGGAAAAGCAGACCATTCTCGAAATTCGTAGCGTGCGCGATCGCCTCGAACACATCATGGGTCTGCTGGAGACGGAAATCGATCTGCTACAGGTCGAGAAGCGGATCCGCAGCCGTGTCAAACGGCAGATGGAGAAGAGCCAGCGCGAGTATTACCTCAATGAACAGATGAAGGCGATACAAAAAGAGCTCGGCGACCTGGATGAAAGCCCCAACGAGGCCGAAGAACTTGCACGCCGAATTGAAAAAGCCGGCATGAGCAAGGAGGCCAAAGAGAAGGCAACCTCCGAGCTTAGCAAGTTGAAGATGATGTCACCGATGTCGGCCGAAGCCACGGTGGTACGCAACTACATCGAAACCCTCACCAATGTACCGTGGAAGAAGCGTAGCAAGATCAGCCGTGATCTGAATAAAGCGGAAACTGTACTGGAAGAGGATCACTATGGTCTGGAAGAGGTAAAGGATCGCATTCTCGAATACCTTGCCGTCCAACAGCGCGTACGCAAGATGAAAGGACCGGTTCTGTGTCTGGTCGGCCCCCCCGGTGTCGGTAAGACATCGCTGGCCAAGTCCTTGGCGCGTGCAACCAATCGTAAATACGTTCGCATGTCGCTTGGCGGTGTGCGTGATGAGGCTGAAATACGTGGTCACCGCCGCACCTATATTGGTTCCATGCCGGGCAAGATCATTCAAAACATGATCAAGGTCGAGACCAAGAATCCTCTATACCTGCTGGATGAAATCGACAAAATGGCGATGGATTTTCGCGGTGACCCGGCATCGGCCATGCTAGAGGTGCTCGACCCGGAACAGAATCACTCCTTCAACGATCATTACATGGAGGTCGATTACGATCTCTCCGATGTCATGTTCGTGGCGACTTCCAACAGTATGAATATCCCCGGTCCGCTGCTAGACCGCATGGAAGTCATTCGCATACCCGGTTATACCGAAGATGAGAAATTAAACATCGCCACCCGTTATCTGATTAGTGGCGAGATCAAAGCCAACGGTCTCAAGGAAGATGAGATCAAGTTCAAGGAAGAAGCGATTCGGGACATCATTCGCTACTATACTCGTGAGGCCGGCGTTCGCAGCTTGAAGCGTGAGATTTCCAAGGTATGTCGTAAGGTGGTCAAGGATATTCTGCTTCAGCCTGAAGGCGAAAAGTCTTGTATTGAAGTCACTAGCAAGAACCTTGATAAATATCTCGGCGTGCGTAAGTTCCGTTACGGCATTGCCGAAGAAAAAGATCAGATCGGTCAGGTTACGGGTCTGGCGTGGACCGAAGTCGGTGGTGACTTGTTGACCATCGAAACGGCAATCGTTCCGGGCAAGGGCAAGCACACCATCACCGGCCAATTGGGTGATGTGATGAAGGAGTCCATTCAGGCCGCCATGAGCGTGGTTCGTAGCCGTTCCAAGATACTGGGCATTGATCCCGAATTCTACGAGAAAAGGGATGTGCACATACACGTGCCGGAAGGCGCCATTCCGAAAGACGGCCCCAGTGCTGGTATCGGAATGTGCACGGCACTAGTCTCAGCCCTGACCGAAATACCGGTGCGTGCCGATGTGGCCATGACAGGTGAAATTACTCTCCGAGGAGAGGTGCTGCCCATCGGTGGTTTGAAGGAGAAGCTGCTCGCAGCTCATCGTGGCGGTATAAAGACCGTCATCATACCCGAAGACAATCGTAAGGATTTGTCCGAGATTCCGGATAATATTTTGGACAAAATCGATGTGAAACCGGTGAAATGGATCGATGAGGTCCTGGAAATCGCCCTGACCTATGCTCCAGAACCTTTGCCGGAAGAGGAAGTCAAGGCAATCGATAAGAAAGAGTCGGAAGCCAACGAAAACGAAAACACTTTGACCCATCATTGAGTCAAAATGTGCCCAATTTGGCGAAAGTTCGTATTGATGCGACTTTCAAAAGTGGGTAAATTGTAGCCTTACCCTGTATGGCTATGAGAATAATAGAGTATTAGGCACTACTTACAGGTTTCCTTAATTCCAGTGTCATTTTGTCCTATAGACGATGTTAAAGGCGAAATGCACACGATTACATGAAAAAATAATAGAGGGGAAGAACGCGTGAATAAATCAGAACTAATTGATGCAATTGCAGACGGAGCCGATATTTCCAAGGCAGCTGCCAGCCGTGCCCTGGACTCCGCCATCGATGCCATTTCCGGCGCCATGAAAGGTGGTGACCAGGTAACTATCGTTGGCTTTGGTACTTTTACTGTTCGTGAGCGTGCCGCTCGTACCGGTCGCAATCCTCGCACCGGCGAAGAAATCAAGATTGCCGCGGCCAAGGTTCCCGCATTTAAGCCTGGCAAAGCACTGAAGGATGCTGTAAACTAGCCCGCTTTCTGCCAGGGTGGTTAGCTCAGCTGGGAGAGCATCGCCCTTACAAGGCGAGGGTCGCAGGTTCGATCCCTGCACCACCCACCATTCCGGAGCGGTAGTTCAGTTGGTTAGAATACCGGCCTGTCACGCCGGGGGTCGCGGGTTCGAGTCCCGTCCGCTCCGCCACAGTTTCAAAGGAAAGGGCGTACCTTCAGGTACGCCTTTTTTGCGCCATATATAAAAGTAAAACCTAAAAAGGTTGGACGCACCATGCTTCAAAGTATTCGTGATCGTTCACAGGGATGGATTGTTTATACAATCGTTGGCTTAATTGTCCTCACCTTTGCCTTATGGGGGGTGCAGGAGTATTTAGGCCTGAATGAGCAACCGGCCGTCGCCACTGTTGACGATGTCAAAATTACACAAAATCAATATCAGCGCGCATTACAGCAGCAACGTCAACGCTTCCAGTCCATGCTTGGCAGTAACTATGATCCTTCTCTGTTCGATACTCCTGCAGTAAGACGCAATATTCTGGAAGAGCTTATCAATGATGCCGTCCTGATGAAGTTTGTCGAGGACAGTGGTATGCGTGTCGGTGAAAAGCAGATCGCGCAAATGATTGTCAGCTTTCCACAGTTTCAGCAGGACGGTAAGTTCTCTGATGCCCTGTTTGAAAATTACCTGATCACGCAAGGCCTCGATCAGGAGAACTTTTTCTATCGCCTTGCGAACGACATAAAAAGAGAACAGGTATTCAAGGGCGTTGCATCAAGTGCTTTTAAAACAGAGTACTCTCAAATTCGTGAGTCCAAACTGTTGGGTCAGAAGCGTGATATTGGATACATGGTTTTCAATAGTAGTGACAATATCAATAAAATCGATGTGACGGATGAGCAAATAAACGAGTATTACTCATCCCATGGCAATGAATTTATGAGCCAGGAAGAAGTGTCGGTAGACTATATCGATCTTTCAATGCAACAGTTGGCGAAACAAATCACCGTTTCCAACAAGGAAGTGCGTGATTTCTACGAGCAGAACAAGTCCCTGTATGTTGCAGAAGAAAGACGGCGCGCCAGCCACATTTTGCTTGAGTTGTCGCCGGATGCCAATGAAGCAACCGAGATAGCCGTGAAGGATAAGGCTGAAAATATTCTGGAACGCGCTAAGGCGGGTGAGAGTTTCGAGGCACTTGCGAAGGAGTTCTCACAGGACCCCGGCTCAGCCCAACAGGGTGGAGACCTTGGCTATTTCACCACTGGCGTAATGACGAAGCCATTTGAAGAGGCTGTGTTTGGTCTGGACGAGGGCGAAATTAGCCAGCCAGTCAGGACGGAATTTGGATTCCATATCATCAAACTGACTGGTATACAGCGCGAAGAGAAGGCCTTTGATGAGGTCAAAGATAAAGTCAGACAGGAACTCAAGCGTCGCGAAGCGGAACGTCAGTATTACGATCTGTCTGAGCGCATGGCCAATATCGCGTATGAAACCGTGGATAACATTGAAGTTGTTGCAGATGAAGTTGGTTTGAACGTTCAAACAACCGGCCTGTTCACACGAAATGATCCCCCGGGGATTATGGCCGACAAAAAACTACGCGAAACAGTCTTCAATCGAGATGTCCTTGAAAACAGGCACAATGAAGTCGTTGAGCTGGGACCGGAACATACCGTTGTGTTCAGAGTTACACAGTACAATCCTGCTAGGGTTAAGCCTTTGTCAGCAGTTCGCGATCAAATCGTGAAGACAATCAAGCGGAACAGAGCAACTGAAATGTCTCGTCAGGATGCTCAGGCTGCCATAGTCAGCATTCGTGAAGGCAAAAGTCCATCGAGTGTTGCCAAAGACTACGACACAAAGTGGATCGATAAAGGCTTACATACTCGTATGGATGCCGGTAAGGTCGATAGAAATCTTCTGCAAGCGGCATTTACCCTTGCCAAGACAGATTTGCCAACATACTCGGTGACCACTTTGAGTAATGGAGATAGTGCCGTAGTGTCAGTCACTGAAGTCATCGATGGCGAAGGTTCTCTTATCAAAAGCGATGAACAGTTGACTCGCGAACAACAACAAGCGGGCGCATTGGCATTCCAGATGCTAATAGAGCATCTAAAGCTTGATATGGATATCGTCAGAAACAATGAGCTATTGCAGTAACTAAGGCCCTTTATGGGCCTTTTTATTGCTTTTCGATGTCTCAGGATGGTGGGTTTATGAAACTCCTACAGATGAAATTGCATTGGCAAATTCTAGTAGCCCTGATACTGGCTATACTTGTTGGACTGGTTTCAACGGATGTTACGGTGTTTGGGGTTGAACTGGTTGAGCTTTACAGCTTTATCGGTAGTTTGTTCCTAAACGCCCTGAAAATGCTCATTGTTCCACTGATTGTTTCCTCCATTATTGTCGGCATAGCAGGGATTGGATCTTCAGGCTCCGTTGGTCGTCTGGGCGGAAAAACGCTACTTTTCTATCTCACGACCAGCCTTTTTGCCATATTAATTGGTCTTATCATCGTTAATGCAATATCCCCCGGAACCGTAGATGTAGAGGCAGCCAAAGATATAATCGAGATCGATAGCGATGTCTC
>JABURT010000213.1 GCA_014762495.1 Gammaproteobacteria bacterium
CGGCATGCGCGAGGGCAGTAAAAAGGTATTGAGCAAGATGCCTCCGGTGTGGGACCTGGCGCGCCGAGCCGAGGAGCACTTCAAGGGCATGGTAATGCCCGGTACCCTGTTCGAGGAACTGGGCTTTAACTACATCGGCCCCATCGACGGCCACGACCTGCCGACCCTGCTCAAGACCCTGAAAAACATTCGCCGTCTCAGCGGTCCTCAGTTCCTGCACATCGTCACGCGCAAGGGCAAGGGTTACGCCCCGGCCGAGGAAAACCCGGTGGCCTACCACGGCATCGGCGCACCGGCCAAGGTGGGCGAGCAGGCGACTAAAAAGGGCCCCAGCTACACCCAGGTATTCGGTCGCTGGCTTTGCGATACCGCGGCGGCCCACTCGGAGCTGGTGGCCATTACCCCCGCCATGCGCGAGGGTTCAGGCATGGTCGAATACTCGGAGCAATTCCCCGAACGCTATTACGATGTCGGCATCGCCGAGCAGCATGCCGTGACCCTGGCCGCAGGCCTCGCCTGCGAGGGCATGAAACCCGTGGTCGCCATCTACTCGACCTTCCTGCAACGCGCCTATGACCAGCTGATCCACGACGTCGCCCTGCAGAACCTGCCGGTGCTGTTCGCCATTGATCGCGCCGGTATCGTCGGACCCGACGGACCGACCCACGCCGGCAGTTTCGATTTAAGCTTCCTGCGTTGCCTGCCCAACATGGTGGTCATGACACCGGCCGACGAAAATGAGTGTCGGCAGATGCTCAATACCGGCCTCGCCCACGACGGTCCCGCGGCCGTCCGCTACCCACGTGGGACCGGTCCGGGCGTCGAGGTGGTGCGTGACGCCACCTGCTTGCCCCTGGGCAAGGCCGAGTTACGGCGTCAGGGCACGTCCACGGCCCTGCTCGCCTTCGGTGCCATGGTGGCACCGGCCGAGGCGGCGGCGGAACCCCTGGATGCCAGCGTGGTCAATATGCGATTCGTCAAGCCCATGGACGAGGAGATGGTGCTTCGGATGGCTCGCGAGCACGAGCTCCTGGTGACCCTCGAAGACAACGCAGTGGAAGGCGGTGCCGGCAGTGCCGTCAACGAGCTGCTGCAGGCCCATGGCATCCAGTGTCCCGTGATCAACCTGGGTCTGCCCGATCGCTTTGTCGAACATGGCAGTCGCGAAGAGTTGCTCAGCCTGTGCGGGCTGGATGCGAGCGGCATCATCCAGGCCGTGCAGCGCTTTCAAGAATACGGGGAGACTTGCCAAGCCTCCCTGAATGGCGTAAATTCCTACTAAATTAGTCAAGCTTAAAATGAGTGCAAAATACACAATCAAGGTCGTGACCGACTTCGCCGCCGCGCATATCCTGCACGGTTACCCCGGACCCTGCAGCCAGCTGCACGGCCATAATTGGAAGATCGAGGCAACGGTCGTGGCCACCCGCCTGGATGCCATAGGCATGGGCGTAGATTTCAAGGTGGTAAAGACTGGTCTGAAAAAGATCACCGACGTGTTGGACCACCAGTTTCTCAATGAGATCCCGCCGTTCGACACGCACAACCCTACTGCCGAAAACCTCGCAGCCTATCTCTACCGCGGGCTGTCGGATGAATTGAACACGGAACACGTCAAAGTGGGTTCCATCACCGTATGGGAAACCGAGCGTGCCTGTGTCACCTATACAGAGGACGAGCATTAATCATGAGTGCATCCAGCGCAGAAAGCATCGCTGACGTACAAAGCAGTCAGGACACACGCCAGATCCCCATCAATAAGGTCGGCATCAAGGACATCCGCCACCCGGTGGTGGTCAGTGATCGTACCGGCGGCGAACAACACACCATCGCCAACTTCAATATGTACGTGAACCTGCCACACAATTTCAAAGGCACGCACATGTCACGCTTCGTGGAGATCCTCAACAACCACGAACGCGAGATCACGGTGAAATCCTTCAAGGAGATGCTATCCGAAATGACCGAACGCCTGGAGGCGGAATCGGGTCATATCGAGATGAGCTTTCCCTACTTCGTCAACAAAAAGGCGCCCATCTCGGGAGTACAGAGTCTGCTGGACTACGATGTGACCTTCATCGGCCAGATCGTCAAGGGTGCGCCGTCCATGAAGCTCAAGGTCCTGGTACCGGTCACCAGCCTGTGTCCCTGCTCCAAGAAGATCTCCGATTATGGCGCGCATAACCAGCGCTCCCATGTCACCATCACCGCCCAGACCAAGGGCTTTGTCTGGATCGAAGATATCATCGACCTGGTTGAGCGCGAGGCCTCCTGCGAACTGTACGGACTGCTCAAGCGCCCCGATGAGAAACATGTCACCGAGCGCGCCTACGACAATCCCAAGTTCGTGGAAGACATGGTGCGAGACGTCGCCGCCCGTCTCAACGAGGACGACCGCATCGATTACTACGTGGTGGAGTCGGAAAACTTCGAGTCCATCCACAACCACTCCGCCTACGCCCTAATCGAGAAAGACAAGACTGAGGATTAGCCTCTGTCAGCGAATCGGTGAAGTCCGGATCGGATGGCCTAGCGCTGGATCTGGTAGCGCTCCCCCTGGGGTGATGCCAGGTCCAGTCTGACCCGTTGCGGGCTCCAGCCATGGACCTTGTCATGGGCCTCGACATAGACGATGCGGGTAGAGGACGGGATCTTTAGTCCCCTCAAGCTGCGAGTGAAGGGCTGTTCGTTTTCGTGTGGATGGTAGAGCACACGCTTGCCCAGGACCTTGCCCGACTCATCCACCACCTGCCAGGCATCGGCGTAGTGCTCCCAGCCTGTATCATCGTGCTTCAGGGTCACGCTGACATAAAAGCCCCCCTGCATCGCCTTCATGGAGACATTGATGATCTCCACCTCATTGGCACTGACCGTGCCGGATAGACCCAGCAACAGTCCCGCCAGTAGCAAACGTCTCATATCCCTACCTCCTCAGCTTGTTGTATACCCGGCTTATTGTGCCAGGTAGATGATGAATTGCAGTACCAGCCAGGCATAGATCCCCGCCAGCACATCATCGAGCATGATACCCAGTCCGCCGCCCAGCTGCCGGTCGGCGCTGCGAATGGGCCATGGCTTGAGGATATCGAAGATACGAAACAGAATAAAACCCACCAGCATCCACAGCGCCTCGGGAGGCACCAGGGCCATGGTGATCAAATAGCCGACGATCTCATCCCAGACGATGCCGCCGTGGTCGTGTACCCCCAAGGCGTCCGCGGTCCGGCCACAGAGATAGACACCGATCACAGCAAACAGGGCGGTTACCGCCAGATAGAGAATCGGATCCAGTCCAGACAGCAACCAGAAGATGGGGACCGCCACCAGCGTCCCCATTGTGCCGGGGGCGATGCGTGAGAGACCGCTGCCAAAGCCAAGCGACAACAGATGGACGGGATGGCGCAACAGCCTGACCGGAATGGGTTTGGACATCTTTGCCATCGACGACTCTCCTCTAGAAGTGTTCAAAGCCCAACCGACCCAAGGCCATGGGTGTTCCCTGTGCATCCAGGCATTGCATGGTGGTATCTCGTGTAATCTCGCCGATGCAGGTCAGCGGTGTCTTGAGCTGTGTGGCAATGGCCTCGACACGCGAGGATTGATCCGGGTCTGCGGTAAACAGCAATTCATAGTCGTCCCCTCCACTGAGTGCGAGATTCACATCACTCTCATGCTCGCGATAGGCATCGGAGAGGGGAAGCTTGGTGGAATCGACTGATGCCCCAACGCCACTGGACTCGAGGATATGGACCAGGTCGGCGAGGAGACCATCGGAGACATCGATACAGGCGCTGGCGACATCGATCAGGGCCTGGCCCAGTTCGAGTCGGGGCCGAGGGCGATCCAGCCGTTCCCGCAAGGCCGTGGTCACAGATGCCTCGGACTGCAGTCCCGCCAGGGCCACTGCGGCGTCGCCCAGTGTACCGCTGACATAGATGCGATCACCGGGCCGGGCACCACTGCGCAGCATCGCCTCTCCTTCATCCACCAAACCGTGGGCCTGTACCGTCACCGAGAGCGGACCGGATGTTGTATCACCACCAATTAATTGCATGGCGTACTGGCTGGCCAGATCAAACAGCCCCCGGGAAAACTCCTCCAGCCACGCGGTCTCCGTGTCGGGAAGGGTCAGCGCCAGCGTGAACCAGTTGGGTCGTGCGCCCATGGCCGCGAGGTCGCTGAGGTTGACGGCCAGGGCCTTCCAGCCGATGTCGTAGGCGGCAGTGTTAATGGGAAAGTGGACACCCGAGACCAGGGTATCCATGACCAGGACGAGTTCCTGCCCTGCTGGGACACGGACCACAGCGCCGTCATCACCGATACCGACGACGACGTCTTCACGCTGTCGCTGTCCGTTTCGGAAATAGTGTTCAATGAGTTGGAATTCCTGAACTGGCATGCTGCGGCTCCCTTGCCGGCTCGCGCTTAGCCTCCGGTGCGTCGGGCATTGACCTCGACGCTGCGCAGCTTGATGGCCAGTTTGTCCAGCACGCTGTTGATGTACTTGTGACTCTCCTCGGCGCCAAATTCCTTGGCCAGCTCGACCGCCTCGTTGATCACCACGCGATAGGGCACATCAATGCGATGGGCAAATTCATAGGCGCCGATGCGCAAAATAGCCTTCTCCACCGGATCCACCTCGGCCATGGGACGGTCCAGCAGGGGTTGCAGTTGCGCATCCAGCTCCGACAGATGCTTGGGAATGCCGTGCAGCAGTTCACTGAAGTAATCCAGATCGGTCTTCTTCATGTTCTGCTCGGTGAGGAAATACTCCTCTACATCGCGAACATCATTGCCGCTCACCTGCCAGTCGTAAATGGCCTGGATGGCGCGGCTGCGAGCCTTGTGGCGGGCCTTGCTCATTCAAATAGTGCCTTACAGTTGCTTCATGACATTGACCATCTCAATGACGGTCATGGCGGCCTCGGCGCCCTTGTTGCCGGCCTTGGTGCCGGCGCGCTCTATGGCCTGCTCGATAGAGTCGACGGTCAATACGCCAAAGCCAACGGGGATGCTGTGCGCCATGGTGACCTGGGCCAGACCCTTGGTGCATTCACCGGCGACATAGTCAAAATGCGGGGTGGAGCCGCGGATGACCGCCCCGAGGGCGATGATAGCGTCGTACTTTTTGCCTGCCGCCATGGCCTGGGCCGCCAGTGGCACCTCGAAGGCACCGGGCACACGGACGATCTCGATGTCGGACGCCTTAACACCGTGGCGCTTGAGGGCGTCGAGGGCTCCGCCCTCCAGGCCATCGACGATGAAGCTGTTGAAACGGGCGACGACGATGCCGAACTTGGCACCACTGATGGTCAGATCACCTTCGATAGTCTTGATATCACTCATTTTGATACTTCCTGCTGCTTGTTCTTATTCGGCCGCTATTCGCCGGTCACGTATTCGACCACTTCCAGGCCAAAGCCTGAAAGTGCATGCATGCGTTTGGGCGAGCTCATGACCCGCATCTTGTGGACCCCAAGGTCCTTGAGGATCTGCGCACCGATACCATAGGTACGAAGGTCTTCCGCCTGCTCGCCGCCTTTGGGTAAGTCTACCCCCTTATCGGTTTCTTGATAACGCTGGATCTGCTGGATCAGGGCATTGTCCGATTCGTTCTGGCGCAGTATGACGATGGCACCCTGCCCCTCTTCGTCGATACGGCGCATGACATCGGACAAGGGCCAGCCGCATTCGGGGCGCAGGTTGCCGAACACATCGCACAGCGAACTCTGCATGTGGACGCGCACCATGACCTCATCTCCATCCTGGAAATCGCCCTTAACGAGGGCAAAATGCAGGCCGTTGTCGATGTGATCCTTGTAGGCGATGAGATGGAAATCACCATGGTCGGTCGGCATCTCGCACTCGCCTACCCGCTCCAGGTTGTGTTCGTTCTTGAGGCGATACTCGATGAGATCGGCCACCGTTCCGATCTTTAGATCGTATTTTTTCGCCATCGCCTCCAGCTCGGGGCGGCGCGCCATGCTGCCGTCCTCGTTGAGGATCTCGACGATCACGGCCGCCGGCTCCAGACCCGCCAGGCGGGCCAGGTCAACACCCGCCTCGGTATGGCCGGCGCGGTTCAACACCCCGCCAGGTACGGCCATCAAGGGAAAAATATGACCCGGCTGCACGATATCGCCGGGTTTTGCGTCTTTCGCCACGGCGGTCCGGATGGTGGTGGCCCGGTCGGCGGCGGAGATGCCGGTGGTGACGCCTTCGGCCGCCTCGATAGAGAGGGTAAAGGCGGTGGAGTGCGCGGCGTTGTTGTCATTGACCATTAAAGGCAGTTTGAGCTGTTCGCAACGCTCCTTTGACATGGGCATACAGACCAGGCCGCGGGCATGGGTCACCATGAAGTTGATGTCCTCGGGCCGAACCCAGGAAGCCGCCATGATGAGGTCGCCCTCGTTCTCGCGATCCTCGTCGTCCATCAAGATCACCATCTTGCCCTGGCGGATGTCGTCGATGATCTCCTCGATCGTATTCAATGCCATAATTGCCTACTTCCTGATAAATCCGTGCTCGGCGAGAAACGACTCGCTGATCCCCTGCCCTGGTCTTGCCGCGTCTTCGCCCAGCAGCATGCGCTCGAGATAGCGCGCGATGATGTCCACCTCGAGGTGTACCCGGCTGCCTTTATCGAAACCCTGCATGGTCGTCTCCTGCAAGGTATGGGGCACGATGTTCAAGTCGAACACCGCACCTTCGACGGTGTTGACGGTCAAGGAGATGCCGTCCACGCATATCGAACCCTTCTCGGCAATGTATCTAGCCAGTTCGTCGGGCGCCTGGATGCGAAAGCGCACCGAGCGGCCCTCGTCAGTGCGTTCGATGACCTCGCCGACACCGTCGACGTGCCCGCTCACCAGGTGACCGCCGAGCCGGGTGGTCGGCGTAAGGGCCTTTTCCAGGTTCACCTCAGTCCCCGGCTTATAATGTCCGAAATTGGTTCGGGCCAGGGTTTCGCCGGAGACATCGGCCCAAAAGCCGTCCCCCGGCAGGTCCACCGCGGTCAGGCAGACACCGTTGACGGCAATACTGTCCCCTGTTTTGACGTCACTGAGATCCAGCTTGCCGGTCGTGATAAGGGCCCGCATATCGGTGCCCTTGGGTTCCAGACGAACAATTCGGCCCACGGCCTCGATAATTCCGGTAAACAAGCTTTATGCTTCCTCTGACTTCACCCTGGCGTGTATACGCCAGTCCTCGCCCACGGCGCGGATGCCCATGATATCCAACTGAATGCGTTGTGACATCTCCTGCAATCCCGGTAAATGAAACAGGCCGCGTGCCTGATCGCCCATGAGGTGAGGCGCCATGTAGATGACCATCTCATCGATCAGGCCCTGGCGCAGCATGGCCCCGCTCAGGGTGGCGCCGGTCTCCAGCAGGACTTCGTTGACCTGCAGCTCGGCGAGATAGGCCATGACCTCATGCAGGTCGATGGCATCGCCATTGCCCGTCAGTTTCACCACTTTGGCGCCGCGCTCTGCCAAGGGCTCGATCAATTCCTCTTCCTGCGAAGTCGTCAGGATCAGGATTGGACCGGGCAATGACAGCATCTTTGCGTCCGGGGAGATGCTCAAGTAGGGATCGAGCACGACGCGCAGGGGTTGATCGGCCTCGTCGAATCCCTCCAGGCGCGCGTTGAGCGAGGGGTCATCGGCCAATACGGTAGCGGCGCCGGTCAGGATCGCACAGCTTTGGGCGCGCAGGCGATGGACGTCACTGCGCGCCGACGCCGAGGTGATCCACTGGCTCTCTCCCGAGGCCATGGCGGTGCGACCGTCCAGGCTCATGGCAAGCTTGTTGCGCACCCAGGGACGGCCGCGCGACATACGCGAGATGAAGCCGGGATTGAGGGCCTCGGCCTCGGCCTGCATGAGACCGCTCTGTGCCTCGATGCCGGCCGCCCTGAGCTTCGCCAGACCCTGCCCCGCTACCTGCGGATTGGGATCGGTCATCGCCACCACCACGCGAGCCACACCCGCCTCGATGAGCGCCTCGCTGCAGGGCGGAGTGCGGCCATGGTGTGAGCAGGGCTCGAGGGTGACATAGACCGTGGCGCCATGCGCCTGCTCGGCGGCATCGTAGAGGGCGTGCACCTCGGCATGCGGCGCCCCGGCACGCTCGTGCCAGCCCTCGCCCACCACCTCACCGTCCCTGACGATGACGCAACCGACCCGGGGATTGGGCTTGGTCGAGGTGAGCCCGCGCTCGGCCAGTTGCCGGGCGCGGGCCATATGACGACGATCATCGACGGCAAAGGGCATGGCATGGGCTCAGTCTTTTTGTTCTTCATCCCCGGGGA
>JABURT010000159.1 GCA_014762495.1 Gammaproteobacteria bacterium
AGATCACCGCCGCCTTCGAGGTGATAGGAAGAAAGCCCGCCCTCTCCCGTATTCATCCAGACCCCCGCCTGCGCCGCCCCCTTGGACAGTGCACGCACCGCCGGTCGGGACAGGGCACCATAGCTCATGCCGGAAATATTGAATATGTGTCTTGCCTCGAAGGGATTGTCGCATCCCTCGCCGATGACCAGAGGCGGTGCCGGTTCGGTATATTCCTCTAGCGGTGGATAGGGAGAATTGACGAAGATGACCGTTCCGGGCTCACGCAGGTCGTTGGTGGATCCGAAGCCAACCATGCCACCCAGTCCTTTGGCGGTACGATAGACCCAGGATCGCGTGGCACGGTTAAACGGCAACTCCTCGCGATCCATGGCAAAGAAGTATTGGCGAAAATACTCGCCCTGGCGTTCGAGAAAATAGCGAAGACGGCCAATGATGGGATAGTTGCGGCGGACTGCATGTTCTTTCTGAGTGATATCCTGGATGAATAGAACCAGGAGCAGGATAAAGACCAGGATCGCAAGCCAACCCAGTCCACCGATAATCCAAACCGTCTCACCCATTCCCTACTCCAGCCATGATAGTCATACAAACCGCCTTGACTTGATTATTGTAGTTCCTAGCAAATATGGACTATCCAGCATGCGCCGACAAGCGTAAGCCAGTCAACACCGATAAAGGGGGTAGTAAATACTAGTCGCGTTCGACGAGAGGCAATTTGATCATCGCAAACGAGTGACGGTCACGGCCACAAGGCTAGTCACTTGAACTTCCATGACGCGCTTCAATGCAGTCGGCAACGGACTCCAGGCAGTCCTGCTCCGCTTCGACATTGCATCGTGTCGCCTGGCAGGGTCTTAGGCGGGGCCATCCCCGGATAAATACGGCAAGTACGGTGTGCCTGACGCCTTTCACACCATCGATTCGGCAGGGGTAGACGGGCACATTTTCCCACTCGGAGAGCTTGGCAAAACCTCGTTTTAGTTTCCTGGGTGGATCCGAATCCAGGTGAATCTTGCCGTGTGGAAACAGGGCGATGACTTCACCACGCTTGAGGGCGCTGCGGGCGTGCCGTAGGGCCCGTTCCGGGCGGCTGGTACGATCGACGGGGATACAGCCAATGGCACGAAACAGCCACTTGAGACCGAAGCGCTCATATTCTTCCTTGGCGATGATAAAACGCAGAGGTCGACGGGTAGCCGCCACCAGTAGCATAGGGTCCAGTCCTGATACATGATTGGAGACCAGTAATGCTGCGCCTTCCTCTGGCAGGTCTATCTGCTCAATATGGGCACGATGATAATAGCGAACAAACAGCCTGAGCAGGCCATCGAGAACGTTCAGCCAGCCGCGGCCCCAGTCCGTACGACTGGCCCTTAACAGACGGCGTGACACCCACCACATAAGGGCGGAGAGAACAACTAACGCAATAATAATTAGGTAAGTCTGTTCCACGTTCCGTGCTTTTTACTCTAAGGAATCCCCGTATCCCGATCTCAGTGCAAGGTCGAATGGGCCAAATAGATCACCGCGATACCGGACACTATCAATACAATTTGTGTCATACCATCGCGCAGTCGAGTGCGTGTATGCAGTCCCGGGATCAGATCAGCGACGGCAATATAGATAAAACTGGAGGCCGCGATCGCCAGCACATACGGCAAGGCCACTTCCAGGCTGGAGAAACTGAAATAGGCGAGTACGGCGCCCAATAGCGTGGTGAGACTGGAGAGTATGTTAAACAACAATGCCTTGCCACGGCTGAGGCCGCCTTTGAGAAGGACGATAAAATCGCCCACTTCCTGCGGGATCTCATGGGCCGCAACGGCCAGCGCGGTGACCACTCCGAGGTGAAAATCGGTCATAAAGGCCGCCGCGATTAGGACGCCGTCGACAAAGTTGTGGAGACCATCGCCAACCAGGATCATTAACGAAGAGGAGACACCCTTGTGATCATGGTGCTCATCCAGGGTGTGGGCCTCGCACTCATGCGAATGGCAGTGACGCCACAGGACCATCTTTTCCAGTACGAAGAACAGCATCAGGCCGATGAGCACGGTTGTCGTCAGCAGGTGAACGTCTGTTACCTGCGGGCTAGAAATGGCATGTGGCAAGAGGGCCAGAAAGGCGGCCCCGAGCAAGGCACCGATGGCAAAGCTTACCGAGTGCGGCAGGATCTGTTCACGGATGTGTTGCGGAATCAGCAAGAAGACCGAGGCAACCAGTACGCTCAAGACTCCACCCAGCAGGCTGAAGATCAGGATCCAGAGCAGTAGTTCCATATTATTCTTGTTCCAGGGTGGTCAGGGTGGAAAATCATAGCATTGTTCAAACCGCAGGATACACGACAGCGCCTAGTCAAACCATATCAGGCTGGCCATGCGCCCGGTCTCCTTGTCGCGACGATAGGAATAGAAGCGTTGGTCATCGGTATAGGTACAGAGTCCTCCCCCGAAGACCTGGTCCACACCGACTCGCGCCAGGCGCAGGCGGGCCAGTTGGTAGATATCCGCCAGCCATTTGCCATCGCCATGAGAGGTAAAGGCCTCCGTTGCCGCCTTGTCGTCACGGCAAAAGATATCCCGAACCTCGTCTCCCACCTCAAATTGTTGAGGTCCGATGGCCGGACCCAACCAGGCCATGATGTCACCCCCACCTGAGTCAAATTGTCTGACCGCTGACTCAATAATGCCCGCGGCCAGGCCTTTCCAGCCGGCATGGACGGCCGCCACCTGGCTGCCGTTGGCGTTGCACAGCAGCAGGGGCAGGCAATCGGCAGTCATCACCACACAGGGGCGCCCGGCGACCTGGGAATAGCTGGCATCGGCCTTGACCCCCGCCTCGGCCTGATCCACATCCACGATCTGTGTCCCGTGAACCTGGCTGAGCCAGAAGGGTTCGGCGGGCAGTTTGAGGCATTCGCGCAGGTGGCGGCGGTTTTCATTGACATTTCGGATTTCATCGCCGACGTGGTCGGCCAGGTTCATACTGTCGTAGGGAGAAAGACTGATGCCGCCCTGACGCGTCGTCGTCACCGCGTGCACGTTTGCCGGTGCCGGCCACTCGGGCATTAACCAGCCATATTTGTCGATGCATGTGGTCATTTGTCACCTCCCTGGTCTTGCCTGTCCCGCTCTAGTGCGGCAATCAGGGCCTGCATGTCATCCGGCAGCTCGACCTGCCATTCACAAACCTCGCCCGTTTCTGGGTGGACCAGTCCAAGGTGGTAGGCATGCAGGGCCTGGCGCCTGAATTCTCTTAATACCGTGACTAATTCATCGGTACACGAAGCGGGCAACTTGAGCCGTCCACCATAGACCGGATCGCCCACGATGGGATAGTGAATATGCGCCATGTGCACACGAATTTGATGGGTACGCCCAGTCTCCAGTTTTACCGAGACATGGGTATGGGCCCGAAACCGTGTCATGACACGATAATGGGTGATGGCCTGCTTACCGTCACGTACCACTGCCATGCGCTTGCGATCCACCGGATGGCGCGAGATCGGCGCATCGATCTTGCCCCCTCCCGTCATCACGCCCTGCACCACGCATTGATATTGGCGACTCAGGCTTCGGCTCTGCAATTGTTCCACCAGCGAGGTCTGGCTCTTGAGATTACGTGCCACCACCATAATGCCCGATGTCTCCTTGTCCAGACGATGGACAATGCCGGCGCGCGGGACCCGGGCCAGGTCCGGTTCGTGATGAAGCAAAGCGTTGAGCAAGGTTCCGTCCGGGTTGCCCGCCGCCGGATGCACCACCATTCCGGCCGGCTTGTTGAGAACAATAATCGACTCGTCCTCGTATACGATGTGCAGCGGGATTGCCTGAGCCTGCCAGCGTTCCTGTGGTTGGACTTCGACACGGAGTTCCACCGCCTCGCCCCCCGTTACCTTGTCACGCGGTCGCCATACGACACCATCGACGGTCACCTGGCCGTCCTTGATCCACTGTTGCAGACGCGAACGTGAATAATCGCTGAACATCTCGGACAGCACCTGGTCCAGGCGCCAACCGGCATATTCATCGGGAATACGTTGTTGCAGGAGATTCTGTGGCGAGCTCATACCGACCTGTAACGTTTATTCAGGGACTCTAGGAGAGTATACTTCTGTGGCAGAGACGGTGTTTGCCATAACAAGATCTAACACACCGCCACGAGTTTCAAATTCAAGGGATACTTTATCATATGCGCCTTATCTACCGCCTGCTGCTGATTGTCGTCGTACTGGGCTCCACTGCTTGCGCCAGCATTGAGGAAAACGATCCCAGTAACTGGGGGGCTGCCCGTTACTATGAAGAGGCGCAAAAGGCACTAAAGCAAAACAATTACGAAACCGCCATACAGTATCTTGAATCGCTCGAGGGGCAGTTCCCTTATGACCGCCACGCCGAGCAGGCCCGTCTCGACCTTGCCTATGTCTATTACCTTCACGGTGAAACCGAATCGGCCATCGCCGCCGCGGATCGCTTCATCAAGACACACCCGCTTCACGACAAGGTCGACTACGCCTACTATCTTCGTGGCCTGGCCCTGTTCGACGACAAACGCAAATTTCTCTACGAAACCTTCAATCAGGACCCCACCCATCGCAATGCCGAAGGGGCACGACAATCCTTTCTCTATTTTGCTGAACTGGTTCGTAAGTATCCCGATAGCGAATATAGTAAAGATGCCAGACAACGCATGATCCATTTACGGAACAGACTCGCCGCCTACGAGGTCTACGTGGCAAATTTCTACCTTGAGCGCGACGCCTTTGTCGCGGCCGCCAATCGCGGTAAATACGTGGTGGAAAATTTTGAAAACACACCTGCGGTAGCGGATGCACTGGTGGTATTGGTCAAGGCCTATCGCAAGATGGGCATGGATGACCTGGCAAACGACAGCATGCGCGTGCTCACGCTCAATTACCCGCAACATCCTGAACTCTTGAAGATTGCCCAATAAAAAAGCCCGCGCTAGCGGGCTTTTTCAGTTACGAGTCGGTTCGACTTAAAGTGCCTCGTCGTTTTGCTCACCGGTCCGGATACGGACTGCACCTTCAATCGTACTGATGAAGATCTTGCCGTCACCGATCTTGCCGGTGCGCGCGGCATTGGTAATGGCCTCGACACAGTTATCGACCTTGCTATCGGAAACCACGATTTCAATCTTGACCTTGGGCAGGAAGTCGACGACATATTCGGCACCGCGATAGAGCTCGGTGTGTCCCTTTTGGCGACCAAAGCCCTTGACCTCGGTGGCTGTCATACCCGCCACGCCAATCTCGGACAAGGCTTCGCGAACGTCATCCAGTTTAAACGGTTTGATGATGGCTTCTATTTTCTTCATTTCCCCATCCATTTAGTTGCTAGAGTTGCTTGTTCCCCGGCCATAGCCCGAGGTAATGGGATAGCGTCTATCCCTTCCAAACGCGCGCCGGGTGATTCTCACGCCGGGTGGTGCCTGTCGCCGCTTGTATTCGTTGCGATCGACCATGCGAACGACGCGCCTGACAATTTCTTCATCGTAACCCGCCGCGACAATATCTTCCACACACTTATCCTGTTCCACGTACATCTCAAGTATAGGATCCAGGATAGAATAATCGGGTAATGAATCGGAGTCTTCCTGACCCGGGGCCAGTTCCGCCGAGGGTGGGCGGTCAATGACCCGTTGCGGGATCACGGGCGAAATCGAGTTGCGATATTCCGACAGGCGATAGACCAGGGTTTTGGGCACGTCCTTGAGGACATCATAACCGCCGGCCATGTCTCCATAGAGGGTGGCATAACCCACCGCCATTTCACTCTTGTTACCGGTGGTGAGGACGATCTTACGTTTCTTGTTGGAGATGGCCATGAGCAAAACCCCGCGACAACGGGCCTGAATGTTCTCCTCGGTGGTATCCGGCTCGGTACCGGCAAACTCCTCGGCCAGTGCATCGAGAAAGCTATGAAACAGGGGTTCGATGGGGATGACGCGATAGTCCACTCCAAGCAAGCGGGCCTCGGCCTCGGCATCCTGCTGACTCATATCGCGGGTATAACGCGAAGGCATCATGACGGCCTCCACCCGCTCTGCGCCGATGGCATCCACCGCCACGGCCAGGGTCAGGGCCGAATCGATACCACCCGATAGACCGATCACCACACCGCGAAAGCCATTTTTGTCGATATAGTCACGTACGCCCAATACCAGTGCCTGGTAAACACTGGCTTCGGGCGTGAGCATGGGGACCACCTGTGACGGTTGGGGAACCACTTGCTTGCCGTCATAATGCAGTTCAACCAGGCTGAGGGTTTCGACGTAGGCCGGCAGTCGCTGGGTCACTTCTCCGCCGGCATCCATGACGAAGGACTCGCCGTCGAACACCAGTTCATCCTGTCCCCCCACCAGATTGACGTAGACCGCAGGGATTTCGCCCTCCTTGATACGCTGGCGCATGACCGCCTCGCGTTCACGCCCCTTGTCCAGGTGAAAGGGTGAGGCATTGAGAACCAGCGCCAGTCGGGCGCCCGCGGCACAGGCCTGGCGCATGGGCTCGGGTTCCCAGACATCTTCACAGATCATGAGGGCGGTCGGGATCCCCCTGATGCTTACCACGGCCGGCTCGCCGCCGGGGACGAAGTATCGTTTTTCGTCGAACACGCTGTAATTGGGAAGATGGTGTTTGTGGGATAGGCCGACCAGCTCACCGTCACGTATCAGGGCCGCACTATTGTGCAGGCCCTCTGGGCCCGGGTGCGGCAGGCCGACCACCAGATCGATGCCCCGGCATTCCAGGCGCAGACGTTCCAGGGCCCTTATCACGCGTAGCGTGAGGCCTTCGCGCAGCAACAGGTCTTCCGGTGGATAGCCGGTGAGGCTGAGTTCGGGAAAGACAATGACATCGGCACCCAGTTCATCCCTGGCCCGCGCCGTGGCCGCCAGTATCTTTTCCACATTGCCCTCGATATCGCCCACCAGCATATTCTGCTGTGCCATGGCGATACGGATGGTGGTGCGCTCCGAGGCCATCGCCCTAGAGGATCTCCTGCATGCGCTGACCCATCTGTGCCGGGGAACGCACCACCGCCACGCCGGCGGCCTCCAGGGCGGCAAACTTGTCCGCCGCCTTGCCCTTGCCGCCGGAGATGATGGCCCCGGCATGGCCCATACGCTTGCCGCTCGGTGCGGTGACACCGGCGATATAGGCCACCACCGGTTTGCTGACATGCAGCTTGATATAGTCGGCGGCCTCTTCCTCGGCGCTGCCTCCAATCTCGCCCACCATGATGATCCCTTCGGTTTGCGGGTCCTGCTCAAACAGCTCGAGGCAGTCGATGAAATTCATGCCGTGAATGGGGTCACCGCCGATACCGACACAGGTACTTTGTCCCAAACCGGCCTGGGTGGTCTGGTGCACCGCCTCGTAGGTCAGTGTCCCGGAGCGCGAGACAATGCCAATCTTGCCGGGCTGGTGTATGACGCCAGGCATGATCCCAATCTTGCATTCGCCGGGCGTAATGATACCGGGACAGTTGGGGCCAATCAGCCGCGCTTCGCTCCCCTCCAGCGCGGCACGCACCTTTAGCATGTCCAGCACCGGTATGCCTTCGGTGATACAGACTATCGTCTGAATGCCGGCATCGGCGGCCTCGAGGATGGCATCGGCGGCAAAGGGAGCCGGTACATAGATCATGCTCGCATCGGCTCCGGTCTCGGCGACCGCGTCGTGCACGGTATTGAATACCGGCAGCTCTAGATGGCTCTGTCCACCCTTGCCCGGGGTAACGCCACCCACCATGCGGGTACCGTAGGCGATGGCCTGTTCGGAATGAAATGTGCCCTGCTTGCCGGTAAATCCCTGACAGATGACACGGGTGTCCTGATTCACGAGTATCGACATTATGGCTGCCCTCCCGCTGCGGCCACCACCTTCTCGGCGGCATCGGCCAGCCCCTCGGCGGTAATAATGGCCAGGCCACTCTGTTCAAGCAGTTGTTTGCCCTGCTCCACATTGGTCCCTTCCAGGCGCACGACAACCGGCACGTGGATATCGCCCTCTGCCACCGCCTGAATAATGCCCTCTGCGATAAGGTCGCAACGCACGATACCCCCGAAGATATTGACCAGCACGGCCTCCACCTTGTCCTCGGAGAGGATCAGTTGAAAGGCCTTGGAGACGCGCTCGGCAGTGGTGCCACCGCCGACGTCGAGAAAGTTGGCCGGCTCGCCGCCGTAGAGTTTGATGAGGTCCATGGTGGCCATGGCCAGCCCGGCACCGTTGACCATGCAGCCG
>JABURT010000185.1 GCA_014762495.1 Gammaproteobacteria bacterium
TGGGGCCCGTAACACCGAAATCCAGGTCCACCGTGAACGTGCCTCAGGCCTCTCCTGCCCCGTCGGTTTCAAGAACGGCACCGATGGCAGCCTGAATATCGCCATCGATGCCATCCGCTCGGCCAGCCAACCGCACCATTTCCTGTCGCTGACCAAGGAAGGGCATTCGGCCATCTTTTCGACCACCGGGAACGACGATTGTCACATCATCCTGCGCGGTGGCAAGAAGCCCAATTATGATGCCGCCGGCGTCAACCACGCCGCAAAGCAGCTCGAGAATGCCGGCATCCCGGCCAGGATCATGGTCGACTGCAGCCATGCCAACAGCGAAAAAGACCATACCAAACAGCCAGAGGTGGCGCGCAATGTCGCCGCACAGATCGCTGCCGGCGATAGCCGCATCTTCGGTGTGATGATGGAAAGCCACCTCGTTGGCGGTCGCCAGGATGTCATCCCGGGCCAGCAGCCTGTCTACGGACAAAGCATTACCGATGCCTGCATGGATTGGGACATCAGCGAAACCATGGCCCTGGAACTGGCCGAAGCGGTACGCGAGCGACGCAAGAATAAACAAGGAAAATAAACTGTTACATCCTCACCGCTCGGGTGTACAGAACCATAACAATCCGGTATGAATGTAATTGAGGTCGCTCTACAGGGCTTCATACACCAGGCAGGCAGAGCGGAAAATGGTTGCATTATACAGCCAGCAGCGCCGCGGGATGTGAGTATGGATAAAGGGGACTGCGCATACAAGCGCTCTCAATCCGGGGTCACCCTGGTTGAGTTGTTGATTGTCCTGGCTGTCGTCGCGACTGTGGCGGGCATGGCCGCGGCCGGTTATAGCTCCTACATCGACACCAGCCGTATCGATGCCGCAAAGCGCGATATTATAGAAATCGCCTCACATATCGAACGCTACCACCTTACGACCAATAGCTGGCCCACGGATCTGTCAACCGCCGGTATACCGAATAAGGAGGATCCCTGGGGAAATCTCTATATCTATGCCCGTATCCCGACCCTGGTCGGCCAAATTCAGACCGGCAACACGATGATACGGCAGGATGCCAACCTTCGCCCCATCAACACCTTCTATGACCTCTACAGCAAGGGCGCCGATGGTGACACCACCAATAACATTAGCGCACCCAAATCTCATGATGACGTAATACGTGCCCGGGACGGAGACTTCCTGGGTCTGGCCAGGGATTATTAAGGTCGATGCAGTTAACACGAGGACTTTTCACGAGCAAGGTCGCAAGGCGACTCCTGGGGCTGTTTGTCCTCTCGGCGATACTCCCAATACTGTTCACCGCCATACTGTCCTTCACCCAGGTCCGAAGTCTGCTGGAAAAAAACGGTCGTGAACAACTAGAAAGCCTCAGTAAGACCTACGGCCTGTCGATACATGATCGACTCAACTACAGTGATCAGCTCATCACACAACTTGCCGCCCAATTACGCCAGGGCGACGACGAATACAAAGACAACCTGGAATTCATGACGTCGTATTTCGACTCCATTACGCTTTACCATGAAAGTGAAGCTACTCCTCTAATAGACGATACAGTTCTCAACCTGACACTCACCTCACTGGAAACGAATCATCTCAAGGAAGGAAAGCCACTCCTTACCACAATCGTCAATGAAGAGGGATTTGGTCATGTGTTACTTACGGTATTGGTAGACAAAACCGATCATAGCAAAGGCATCTTGCTGGCCAAGATACGTCCTTTATACCTTTGGGGCAGTCGCGACACGCTTTCCTACAATTATGAATACTGCGTACTTTTTAACAAGTCGGTCATATTGTATTGCACTGATGTCATGGAGCCAAACGCCTCGAAACAAATCATTGTCGGCCTGCAAAACTCCGAAAAGGGAACACTGAAATGGGTCAATAATCAGGAGACGTATTACGGTGACAGCTGGGTGCTGTACCTAAAACACCGCTACATGTCACCTGCCTGGACCATAGTCACTAGCCAGACCAGCAACCTCATCTATTCACCGATTAACACATTTCAATCGATATTTCCCATGAGCATATTGCTGGCGGCCCTTCTGGCAGCCCTGTTCAGTATCCGTTCCATCCGCAAGACCACGCAACCACTGGAAAGCCTTCTGATTGGCACCCAGCGCATCACCAAGCAGGAATTTAACAACGAAGTTCAGATCGACAGTGACGATGAATTTGAAGCCCTGGCCGATTCTTTCAATACCATGAGTCGAACACTGGGAAAACAATTCAACGCACTTGAAACCCTGTCCAAACTTGATCGCCTGATTCTCAGTGCGCCGGCTCCGGGGCATATTATCGAAATCGTCATACAACACCTGAGCAGCCAGATCCGCTCCGCCAATATAAGCATCAGCATTATTGATGACAGCGCAACAGGTGAAGCGACCTTGTTCATCAATGGCAGCACCGCCATGAGCGGCGAATTACTCAAACGCTTTATCCTGCCGCGCCAGGAGATCATCAGCCTACTGACGAACAAGCAGGGATTTAGTGCAAAAAAAGATTCGTCCATAGCCGAGATCATGTTTCCCTTAATAGACGAATCCCTAGAGGCAATGTACATCATACCTATTGTCTACAAGAACCGTCTCTATGGCTCAATTAATGTTGGCATGTACGAACGCGAGCGGGAACTGGATAGCGAGGAGAAACAACAGATACTGGCCCTATCTGATCGAATTTCAGTGGCCCTGGCCAGCTCCGAAAAAGAAGAGCAACTCTACCGCCAGGCGCATTTCGATCCACTCACAGGCTTACCCAACCGCCAACTGTTAAAGGACAGATTAACACGAGAACTGATGTATGCTCGTCGCGAAGACAATAATGTAGCCATACTATTTCTTGACCTGGATCGCTTTAAGAACATTAATGATTCACTCGGTCACTCGGCCGGCGACCTGCTGTTGCAACAGGCGGGAACTCGCCTGGAGAAGCTCCTGCGTGACACCGACACTGTAGCTCGCATAGGCGGCGATGAATTTACAATCATATTATCCAACTTAAATGGCCCAACCGATGCCGGTGCAGTGGCCAATGAACTCATCAAGGCAATGGCCGCCCCCTTTGTCATCAATGGTTCCACCAATTTTGTTGGAGCCAGCATCGGCATAGCTGTATTCCCAACAGATGGTGACGATGGCGATGAGTTGATGAAAAAAGCCGACACGGCCATGTATCGTGCCAAGCAGATGGGTAGAAATACCTATGCCTACTTCACCGAGGATATGAACTCGGAGGCCATAGAACGTATCAGCCTGGAAAACGACCTGCACACGGCGCTGGAAAATAACGAATTTGTGCTCTATTACCAGCCGCTGATCAACGTCAAAACCAATCGGGTCGACAGCTGTGAGGTACTGCTACGTTGGAAACGCCCCGGCTACGAAAAGCTTGTCTCGCCGGGCATGTTCATTACCACCGCCGAAGATACAGGTCTAATTGACTCCATCGGCACCTGGGTGATACAGACCGCGAGCGGAAAATTCCGTGATTGGATGAAGCACGAACATGGCCTGAAACGGATTGCCATCAACGTCTCCGGTCACCAGTTTTCCAATCCACGTTTCATTGATAATGTTCAAAGCGCACTGGAACAGAGCAACTTGCCCCGCCATCATCTCGAACTGGAAGTGACGGAAAGTGTCCTCGTGCATGACATGGAAACATCTCTAAAAACTCTCGAGACCATTTACAACTCGGGCATCGGCTTGACCATTGATGACTTCGGCACCGGTTACTCATCTCTGAGTTATCTACGCAATCTACCTACCGACACATTGAAGGTCGATCGCTCCTTTGTCATGGATATTCCGCATGACAAGGAAGCCACGGCCATCGTGCACATGATCATTGAACTGGCCCATAGACTGAACAAAAAGGTTGTGGTCGAGGGTATCGAAACCGCGGAGCAGGCGGAGGCCATTCGCGAACTAGGCGCGGACATCGTCCAGGGCTACTATTTTTCACAACCCCTCAGCGAGGAAGATTTCCTCCAGTTCCTGCTCGAACGCAATAAAATGTCGGCATAAAAAAACGGGCCGGGGCCCATTTTTTTTCGATGCCAATATTAATCTTTCGACCGCATATGCGGGAATAACAGCACATCGCGTATCGAGGGCGAATCGGTAAACAACATTACCAGGCGATCGATGCCAATGCCCTCGCCCGCCGTCGGCGGCATACCGTGTTCCAGGGCGGTGACGTAGTCCTCATCGAAATGCATGGCCTCTTCGTCGCCCGCATCCTTCTCCTCCACCTGCTGGCGGAAGCGTTCGGCCTGATCTTCGGCATCATTCAATTCCGAGAAGCCATTGGCAATCTCACGGCCGCCGACAAAGAACTCGAAGCGGTCGGTGACGAAGTGGTCGTCATCATTGCGCCGAGCCAGGGGAGAGACCTCGGTGGGATAGGCGGTAATGAAGGTCGGTTCCTTCAGGCGATGCTCCACGGTCTTCTCGAAGATCTCGATCTGCACCTTGCCCAGGCCATAGCTATCCTTGAGCGGAATGCCGAGGCCCTCGGCCACCTTGCGCGCCTCGTCCAGGTCGTCCAGTTGCGCCTCGCTGAGGTCTGGATTGAAATGAAGAATGGACTCCTTCACCGTCATGCGCGCGAAGGGCTTGCCGAAGTGGTACTCCTCACCCTGGTAGTTGATGGTGGTGCTGCCGATGACGTCCTCGGCGATACCGCGCAGCAGGGCCTCGGTCAGGTCCATCAGGTCATGGTAATCGGCATAGGCCTGGTAGAACTCGAGCATGGTGAACTCGGGATTGTGGCGGGTGGAAAGCCCTTCGTTGCGGAAATTACGGTTAATCTCGTAGACGCGCTCAAGGCCACCCACCACCAGGCGCTTGAGATAGAGCTCCGGCGCGATGCGCAGAAACAGGTCCATGCTCAGCGCGTTGTGAAAGGTGGTGAAGGGACGCGCGGTGGCGCCACCGGGGATGGCCTGCATCATCGGTGTCTCCACTTCCAGAAACTCACGCTGGTTGAGGAAGTTGCGGATGTAGTTGATGATCTTCGTGCGCAGGATGAAGGTCTGGCGTGACTCCTCGTTGGCGATGAGATCCAGGTACCGTTGGCGATAGCGCTGCTCCTGGTCGGAGAGACCGTGGAACTTGTCCGGCAGCGGACGCAGTGCCTTGGTCAGTAATTTGATGCTGTCGACGTTTATGGAAAGTTCGCCGGTCTTGGTCCGAAACACGGTACCCTCGGCGCCGATGATGTCGCCCAGGTCCCACTTTTTGAATTGCTGGTTGTAGACCCCCTCGGGCAGGGCGTCGCGGGTGACGTAGAGCTGGATGCGGCCCGACATATCCTGGGTGTGGCAGAAACTGGCCTTGCCCATCACACGACGGGTCATCATACGCCCGGCGATGGCGACGCGAACCGGATTGGCCTCCAGTTCCTCGTCACTCTTGTCACCGTACTCGGCCAGCACCTCGCCGGTGACGACGTTACGACGAAAGTCGTTGGGAAAGGCCACGCCCTCCTCGCGCATGGCGGCCAGCTTGGCGCGGCGCTGCGCGATGAGTTCGTTCTCGTCTACCTGTGCGTCTTTGTTTTCTTGATCACTCATGCTCTTGTCACTGTTATGTGGATTAGAGGCCGCTCTTGAGGCTGGCCTCGATAAATTGATCCAGGTCGCCGTCCAGCACGGCACCGGTGTTGCCGGTCTCCACGCCGGTGCGCAGATCCTTGATGCGGGACTGGTCCAGCACGTAGGAGCGGATCTGGCTGCCCCAGCCGATGTCGGACTTGGTATCCTCCAGCGCCTGCTTTTCGGCGTTGCGTTTCTGGATCTCCAGCTCGTAGAGCTTGGCACGCAGCATATTCATGGCGTGGGCCTTGTTCTGGTGCTGCGAGCGCTCGCTCTGGCACTGGGTCACCACCCCGGTGGGCTCGTGGGTGATGCGCACCGCCGAGTCGGTGCGGTTGACGTGCTGTCCGCCGGCGCCGGAGGCGCGGTAGGTATCGATACGCAAGTCGGCGGGATTGATCTCGATGTCGATATTCTCGTCCACCTCGGGCGAGACGAAGACCGAGGCAAAGGATGTGTGGCGGCGATTGCCGGAATCGAAGGGCGACTTGCGCACCAGGCGGTGGACACCGGTTTCGGTACGCAACCAGCCGTAGGCGTACTCGCCCTGGACGTGGATGGTGGCGCTCTTGATGCCCGCCACTTCACCGGCGGAGACCTCGATCAGCTCGGTCTTAAACCCGCGGCGCTCGGCCCAGCGCAGGTACATACGTAATAGCATGTCGGCCCAGTCCTGGGCCTCGGTGCCGCCGGAACCGGCCTGGATATCGAGGAAGGCGTTATTAGGGTCCATTTCGCCGGAGAACATGCGACGAAACTCGAGGTTGGCGAGATCGTTTTCCATGCGCTCGATGTCGCCCTTCACCGATTCGACGGTCTCCTCGTCGTTCTCCTCGGCGGCCATGTCCAGCAGCTCGCGGGTCTCCTCCAGGCCGCTGTCCAGGGTCTGGATGACATCGACTACGGCCTCAAGCTGGGCGCGTTCGCGTCCCAGTTCCTGGGCCCGTTCGGGATTGTTCCAGACGTCCGGGTCTTCGAGTTCGCGCAGGACCTCGGTCAGGCGCTCCTGTTTGCTTTCATAGTCAAAGGAACCCCCTCAGGGCCTCGGCGCGCCCTTGCATGTCGGAGATCTGATTATAGAGTGGATTGAGTTCCATAGCGCCTTGTCGGTACAGTTTTTGCGAAAGGCGCAATGATACTACAGCCCGGCATGGGCTTTCCATCGGGACCGGCAAAATACGGTAAGAAACAGGTAATTAGGAAGACTCGGGGAGCAATGGCTCTAGCTGTTCCACCATCAGCTGCAGGCTACGCCGCCCGTTGTATTCATTGACGTCGAGGCGATAGGCCAGGCGCAATCTCTGGGTTCCCGACGGCCAGTCCTCATCGGTGATATTAAAGGCAATGGCCTCATAGATCCCGTTACCCTGGAGCGGTCGGAGCTTCATCTTCAAATGCTTTTCGCCAACAATGCGCCGCTCGACCAGTTCGAAATCACCATGGAACAAGGGCTCCGGAACACCCTGCCCCCAGGGCAACAGATATCGGATCTGTTCGGCCAAGGGCAGACTCAACTCGGCCTCTCCCAACTCACCGTCGCTATGGATCACCCCTTCGAGGTCGGATGAGTCGAGGGCCTCTGCGACCACCTCTTCGAATGCCTGGCTGAACGCCTCCAGTATTTCCTGTCTGAGGCTAAGGCCAGCGGCCATGGCGTGACCGCCAAAGCGGTCGATTAGGTGTGGATGACGCGCCGCCACGCTGTCCAGTGCATCGCGTATGTGTAGACCGGGAATGGAACGGGCCGAGCCTTTGATCAGGCCATCGCCGCCATCGGCGAAGGCGATCACCGGTCGGTGCAGACGTTCCTTGAGGCGCGAGGCAAGGATCCCGATCACCCCCTGGTGCCAGTCAGGATCATACAGGCACAGGCTGTAGGGCAGATGGCGTTCATCCAGTTCGAGCTCCGCAAGCGCCGCCATGGCCTGCTCCTGCATGGACTGTTCCACTTCGCGGCGTTCGTGATTGAGTGCATCGAGCTGCGCCGCCAACGCCATCGCCGACCGGTCATCCTTGGTCAGTAGACACTCAATGCCGACTGAAATGTCTTCCATGCGCCCCGCGGCATTCAGCCTGGGGGCGAGGGCAAACGCCAGATCCGACGGGACCAGGCGCGATGGGGTGCGCCTTGCCACCTCACACAGCGCCCGTATGCCGGGACGCACCTGCCCCGCCCGCATGCGAGCCAGGCCCTGTGCCACCAGGATGCGGTTGTTGCGATCCAGTTGCACCACGTCGGCCACCGTCCCCAGCGCCACCAGGTCCAGCAATTCGGCCAGGTTCGGCTCCGCAAGCCGCCGGGCCTTGAACCAGCCCAGTTCGCGCAGGCGACGACGCAGCCCCATCATGATGTAGAAAATGACCCCCACCCC
>JABURT010000147.1 GCA_014762495.1 Gammaproteobacteria bacterium
TCCCAACCTCCGCGCAATCAATTGCGTGGCTGGCGAGAGCTTGCCCACATTAGCAAGTCCTATTTAAACCGGCCGCAACTGATGAAACAGAAGCTCAAGGAATGGCGCCGGCTCTACCCTCAGCATCCCGCCATCGATGACATGTACAAGACCCTGGTCGAGCGCAAGATCGAGCAACCCATACAGACCGAGCAAATCGCGGTTCTGTTGCCACTGACAGGGCGCTACTCGGCGGCGGGCAATGCCATCCGCGATGGACTACTTGCCGCCTACTATGCGGCCAGGGCAAAGGGCGAGAGCACCCAGGTCCGTTTTTACGATACCGCCTCCACAGCCGATATTAATGTCTTATATGACCAGGCCATTGCCGATGGCAGCAAGGTCGTACTGGGCCCGCTTCGACGTGATAAGGTCACGAGCTTATATCAGCGTGGTGAGTTCACAGTTCCCACCATCGCCCTGAACTACACCGAACTGGATCAGACATATAAGAATTTTTTCCAGTTTTCGCTATCGCCCGAAGACGAGGTGAAACAGGTGGCCGAACGCATGTGGCGTGATGGCTATAACTCGGTAGCTCTGATTTCGCCGCAGGGAGGATGGGGCGACAGACTCTTAACGGCCTTTGAAAAACGCTGGAAGGAATACAACAACGTCGAACTCGACATCTATCGCTATGATGAGAAAAATGAGGGTATCGCCAATAGCATCAAGAGGGTACTAAACATCGATACCAGTAAACAACGCGTCAGGGACCTGAGACGTGTACTTGGACGAGGCATCAAATACAGCGAGCGTCGCCGTAAGGACATCGATGTCATCTTTGTTCTCGGCGTCAGTAACAAGGATGCCGCGCAAATCAGACCACAGCTCAAGTACTTCGGGGCCGACGAACTACCGGTCTATGCCACCTCTCAAATCTATTCGCTTAGCATGAACCGACGCATGACCCGGGATATGGACGGTATCCTGTTTTCCGATATGCCCTGGATGTTGGGCACATCGCAGGGGGCCCAGGGACTACGACAGGCTCTGAATAAGAGTTTTTCCATTGAGCAGTCACCCAACATACGTCTCTATGCTTTCGGCGTTGATGCCTACCGTGTCTTACCCATATTACGCAATCTGCAGCTATCGCCTTTCGAACGCTATGAAGGGGCCACCGGCTATCTCCATGTAAACAAGCAGAGACACATCGAACGTGAGCTGGAATGGGCCTTCTTCAACGGTGGGGAGGTGCAGCCCATTACCGAACTGGTGACCGAACCCGAATCATGATGAAATTTCTCCTGCCGCAGGGACGCGGCAGACAAGCGGAATCACTGGCCTGTCGATATCTCGAAAAACAGGGACTCGACCTGATAGAGAAAAACTATTCATGTCGACTCGGTGAAGTGGATCTGATCATGCAGGACGGTGAGAGCCTGGTCTTTATCGAAGTGAAATACCGAAATAATGACCTATATGGTCATGCCAGCGAGGCCGTTGGCCGACGCAAGCAGGCAAAAGTGATCAAAACCGCCCTCCATTACCTGCAGACACATCATCGTTACCGTGAATGGCCGATGCGTTTTGATGTGGTCACTATTGAAGGTGAAGCAGGGAAAGATATTCAGTGGCTGAGCAATGCCTTTATGGCAGAATATTAGCCCACAGACAAACAAGCTACTCGCATGTCGACACTACCCAGGGCGTTTCTACAACGACTGCAATCCATCCTCGATACCGATACGTTGCTCACCGAAGAGGCCGATCGCTGGTCATACGGTTATGACAACAGTCGTCGGCATGGCCTGCCCGATGCCGTCGTCTTGCCCACAACACACGAGCGTGTGGTGGCAATCGTTAAATTGTGCAACGAGTTTGGCATCCCGATGATCCCACGCGGTCGCGGCACCGGCACCACGGGGGCGACAGTCCCTCTCAATGGCGGTGTTGTGATCTCACTGGAACGCATGAATCGTATCGTGAGTACCCATCCGGAAGACCGCTACATGGTGGTCGAACCCGGTGTGCTCAATAAGGAGGTCCAGGATACCGCGGCCGCATGCGGCTTCTTCTGGCCGCCCGATCCCACCAGTTCCGCCTTTTGTTCCATTGGTGGCAACCTCGCCTATAATTCGGCAGGACCCCGCGCCGTAAAATACGGCACCCCCAGGGAAAATGTCCTCGGGCTACGTGCCGTACTCGGTAACGGCGAGGAATTGCGTACCGGTGTTTATACCTCAAAGGGGGTCGTAGGCTATGACTTCACCCGCCTGTTGATCGGTTCCGAGGGCACGTTGGCCCTGATCACAGAGGCCACTCTCAAGCTCACTCCCCTGCCGGAGGCACGGCGCACACTGCAAATCATCTATCGTGACATCGATTCGGCGGCGCGCGCGGTCTCGGCCATCATGGCCCAGCCCGTGGTGCCCTATGCGCTGGAATTCATCGACGGCAATGCGATTCACATGATCCGCGACTACTCCGATGCCTATCTCCCGGACGGAGCCGCTGCGCTGCTCATGGTCGAGGTCGATGGACGCCAGTCCGAACTCGAAGGTGCGGTGGAGGCGATTCGCCAGGCCTCACAAAACGAGGGGCGGATCGAGTTCAATGCGCCGCAGGGCGAGGCCGAGATCCAGGCCCTGTGGGCCACGCGCAAGGCCTTGTCCCCGGCGCTACGCACCATCGCACCGAAGAAGATTAATGAAGACGTCGTGGTCCCCGTGTCGAAAATCCCGCGTCTTATCAATGGTCTGGACGAGCTCTCAAGTCGCTTCGGGATCCCGATTGTCAATTTCGGTCACGCCGGGAACGGCAACATCCACGTGAACCTTCTGGTCAACCCGGAGGACGAGGATGAGATGGCTGCGGCCGAGGCCTGTTTGCAGGAAGTCTTTACGCTGGTATTGAGTCTCGACGGCACGCTCTCGGGCGAGCATGGCATAGGACTGGAGAAGCAGGCCTACGTCGGTATGGAGCTGGACGCTACCAGTGTCAATTTGATGCACCGGGTCAAGCAGCTGTTCGATCCCAACGGGCTGCTCAATCCCGGCAAGCTACCGGGTAATGGCTAGCCTTCCAATCGTGCACGGTAGAGTTCGGCATCGGACTCACTGTAACAACAGGCGATGATGCGCGCAAAGTCCTGCTCATAGCGACGCATGACCTTCAATGCGATAGCTGCCGCCTCAGGCTTGGGGAAACCGTACACCCCGGTGCTGATGGCGGGAAAGGCGATCGTTCTGAGTTTATATTCCCGCGCCAGTTCCAAGCTGGTGACATAACAGGATTCGAGCAACTCTGACTCGCCCTGGTCGCCGCCCTGCCAGACCGGCCCCACCGTATGGATCACATAGCGCGATGGCAGCTCGAATCCAGGTGATATTTTGGCCTGCCCGGTCTCGCAACCATTGAGACCGCGGCAATATTCCAGTAACTCGGGACCGGCGGCACGATGAATGGCGCCATCCACGCCGCCGCCGCCCAGCAGGCTGTTATTGGCGGCATTGACGATGGCATCCACCTCAAGTTTTGTAATGTCGCCATGCAGGACGTCGATCATCTTCGCCCCTTGGTAGGTCTGTGCTTATTTCACGACTCGCAAATGGGAGCGGTCCGGTTTGTCATCGGAACCATCATCATCGCCACCACCCTCCGGTGGAGTCGGCGGTTCATCGCCCTCCTCGGCGAACACCATACCCTGACCGTTCTCGCGGGCATATAGGGCAATCACGGCATGGACAGGGATGAAGACATCCATGGGGGTGCCACTGAAACGGGCGTTAAACGAGATCAGGTCGTTGCCCAGTTCAAGCTTGATGACTGACTCCGGGCTGACATTGAGGACTATCTTGCCGTTTTCAACAAACTGAGTCGGGACCTGTACATCCTCAAGTTCGGCATTGACCAGGATATGGGGCGTCATGGAGTTATCGAGCACCCATTCGTACAGAGCACGAATGAGATAGGGACGACTGGAGGTCATAGTCAATTCCATGAACTAATGATAGACGTGAAACAGGAGATGCGCCTAGCGCATCTCCTTTTCAGTTTCGGTGAGACTTTGTATGAAGGATTCGCGCTCGAACATACGTTCGCCGTATTCAATGAGGGCCTTGGCCTGGGCCGGCAGTTCGATGCCCAGTGATGGCAGCCGCCACAGAAGGGCCGAGGTAGCGCAATCCACCAGGCTGAACTCGTCGCTCAGGAAGAAGGGCTTCTGGTCGAATACCGGGGCCACTGCCGTGAGGCTCTCGCGTAAACCCTTGCGCGCCTGTTCCTGTTCCTTGCCCGAGGCGGTCAGGATGGTCTCCATGACACTGTCCCAGTCTTTCTTGATGCGGTATAGCATCAGGCGCATCTGTGCACGGCTCACGGGGTCAACCGGCATCAGCGGCGGATGGGGGAAGCGTTCATCGAGGTATTCCATGATTACCTGTGGCGCGTACAGCACCAGATCACGGTCCACCAGGGTGGGCACGGTATTATAGGGATTGAGATCGATCAGATCTTCGGGTTTCTCATCGGGTTTCACATCAACGATTTCGACGTTGATACCCTTTTCGGCCAAGACGATACGAACTCGATGACTTTCGATATCGGTGCTGTCGGAAAACAGCGTCATGACAGAACGTCGGTTGGCAACTACGGCCATCAGCGGACTCTCCTGAACTCACAAAAACGCGAAAAAGCAAGGGGGTCTTCCCCCCTTGCTCCTGTCATAGATGTGGAATCACGGCCGCCACAATGAATCCGTGGCAGCCGCTTACACATTAATGAACGTCTTTCCAATATTCCTTCTTCAGGTAATAGGAAACGACAAACAAGACAAATAGGAACAGCAATACCCAGATACCGATGGTCTTACGGGTCTGCTGGATGGGTTCGCCCATATATACCATGTAGGCAGTCAGATCACGCATCGCCGCATCAAACTCGGCAGGGCTCATCTTACCCTTGGTCATGTATTTATAATCATCGATAACCTGATGCTCTTCACCTTCAGGACCCACCACTGTCTTATAGATGGGTGCCTTGAGACCTTCGAGGTCCCACATGACATGGGGCATGGCCGCATTTTGCAGAGCGACGTTATTCACGCCAGTGGCACGCGAGTCATCGAGATAAAAACCGGTCAGGTAGGTGTAGAGATAATCCTTACCCTTGGCACGTGCGATGACCGACAGATCGGGCGGCGCGGTGCCGAACCAGGTTTCGGCCTTTTCACTGGGCATGGCGATCTTCATGGTTTCACCCACCTTGTCGCCGGCGAACATGAGGTTTTCCTTCACCTGATCATCGGTCAGACCCAGGTCACGCCCCATGCGGTTGTAGCGCATGTACTGGGCTGAGTGGCAACTCAGGCAGTAGTTGACGAACAACTTGGCGCCGCGCTGCAGGGACTGCTTGTTGTTGAGGTCGATATCGACCTCTTCCAGGTGCACATTACCACCGGCGGCAAAGCCCAAACCGGGGAGAACGGCCATTACGAATGCGAGGATTATCTTTCTCATTTATCTGTCACCCTTTCCGGTACCGGCTTGATTGATTCCGCCTTATAGAAGGCGGGAATAATCAGGTAAATGATCAGGAAGGCGATGGTCGCAATGCTGGCGAACAGGGTCATCGCCATGGAGGCACCATCTGCGTTGAACCAGTAGTAAATCATACCGATGGTCGCCAGCACGGATACTGCTGAGCCTATCATTCGAACGGTGGTCTTCTTCACTTCAGCCGAGCTGAACACGGGCATGAAGAAGAAGTAGGCGAAGTACAGCAGGGTACCGACCTGGGCCAGCATGGTGTAGTCAGGGCTGGAGGGCTTAACGCCCAGGTAACCCAGCACAATAAACCAGGCGGCAAAGATCAGGATGGCGGTCTTGGACAGCATGCCCTTGTAACGAATGGACTTGACCGGGCTCCTTTCCAGCCAGGGCAGGAAGAAGAACACGGCAATGGCACCGAACATGACGACCACGCCGGGGAACTGCGACCCGAACATGGGCGGAACCGCACGCAGCATGGCGTAATACGGCGTGAAGTACCACACGGGTGCGATATGCTCAGGTGTCTTCAGCGGGTTGGCCGGCTCGAAGTTGGGATGCTCGATGAAGAAGCCACCCATTTCCGGGGCAAAGAAGACCACGGCGAAGAACACCATCAGGAACACAACGACCAGCATCAGGTCCTTGACTGTGTAGTAGGGATGGAAGGGAATGCCGTCCAGCGGAATGCCGTCAGGGCCCTTGTTCTTCTTGATCTCGACGCCGTCGGGGTTATTGGACCCCACTTCGTGCAGGGCGATGATGTGCGCCACCACCAGGCCGATGAGGATCAAGGGCAGTGCGATGACGTGGAAGGCGAAGAAGCGGTTCAGGGTAGCGTCGGAGATAACAAAGTCACCACGAATCCAGACCGACAACTCTTCGCCCACGAAGGGCACGGCGGCAAACAGGTTGACGATAACCTGGGCACCCCAGTAGGACATCTGGCCCCAGGGCAGCAGGTAGCCCATGAAGGCCTCGGCCATCAGCGCCAGGTAGATCAGCACACCAAAGATCCAGATCAGTTCACGCGGCTGCTTGAAGGAACCGTACATCAGGCCACGGTACATGTGCAGGTAGACCACCAGGAAGAAGGCGGAAGCCCCGGTGGAATGCATGTAACGGATGAACCAGCCGCCGGGCACGTCACGCATGATGTATTCAACGGAACCGAATGCCAGGGCGGCATCGGGCTTGTAGTGCATGGTAAGGAAGATGCCGGAGACGATCTGGATCACCAGTACGACGGTGGCGAGGATGCCGAACATGTACCAGAAGTTGAAGTTCTTGGGAGCATAGTACTTGGTCATATGCTCTTCCATCATCTTCGTCAGCGGGAAGCGGGCATCGATCCACGCCATCAGACTATTATTATTACTCATCAGGCGGCTCCTTTATCTACACCAACGAGAATCTGGGACTCGCTGAGGAAATGATAGGGCGGGACCTCCAGGTTCGTCGGCGCCGGAACACCGGAGTACACACGACCGGCAAGGTCGAACTTGGAGCCATGGCAGGGGCAGAAGAAACCGCCCTTCCATTGCGGACCCAGGTCCTCGGGAGCCATTTCAGGGCGGTAGGTCGGGGAGCAGCCCAGGTGGGTGCAGATTCCAACCAGAACCGCATACTCTGGTTTGATGGAGCGGGTGATGTTTTCAGCGTATTCGGGTTGCTGATCGGCTGATGACATAGGATCGGCCAGTTTCTCGTTCAGTGTCGGCAGGTCTTCGATGTTCTGCTCGGAACGACGAATAATCCAGACCGGCTTACCTCGCCACTCCACGGTGACCTGCTCACCAGGCTTCATCTTGCTTACGTCCACCTCCACGGGGGCACCGGCCGCTTCGGCTCGGGCGCTGGGAGACATGGATTTCACGAAGGGCACCAGGGCCGCCACGACGCCTACACCGCCCACTACGGATGTAGCGGCAGTCAGGAAACGGCGACGGCTGGTATCTACGCCATCATTACTCATCAATCCACTCCTAGATTCGGGTTGATTGTCAAAAATTCGAAAGTTCAGGAAATCGTCTGGTAATTCACAACTGAAACGGTCGGGAATTTTTTATCCTGGCCCCAAATTACAATAGCGCGGTAGTTTCTTATATGGGCCCAAAATGGTCAAGGTTTCTAAGGGGATATTCCCTTAGGCGGGATTGTCGATATCGACAAATTCTTGATGAAGATCAAATTTTTGCGCCAGATGTTCGGCCACGGCGCGAGCCCCGTAACGCTCGGTGGCATGGTGGCCGGCGGCGTAAAAATGGATATTGCATTCACGGGCAATATGTACGGTTTGCTCTGATACCTCACCGGTAATGAAGGCATCCATACCCAGCGCCACGGCCTCCTC
>JABURT010000025.1 GCA_014762495.1 Gammaproteobacteria bacterium
CAGCCGGAGGACGCGAGTGTTCGGCGCGTCCGCTTGGGCGGCAGGGATGCGAAGTTCACGCCGCGGTCGCTGATCTCCCAGAACTCGCTGGAGCGCACCGCGAGCAGCTCGGTGCGGATGGAAGCCAGCCGCTCGGGGCTCTCGCCGTGCATGTCGCGGAAGACCTCCCGCGCCAGCTCCTCGTCGCCCTTGAGCAGATAGAACGTCGCCAGCTTGATCTGCGCCTTGCGCACGCCCCGGAGGCTGGTCTCCTGGACCTCGGACTCCGACTCGCGATCGACCTGGAGGAAGATCCGCAGCAGCTCGCGTGCGGCGGGGCTGTCGCGCTCGTAGGCCAGCTCGTTCAGCGAGCAGAGGTCGTAGGCCGCCGTCTCCAGGATGAACGGCAACTTGGCCGTGAACGAGACGCCGCCGTAGTACTTGAAGTACCGCGCGATCTCGACCGCGTGCTTGCCGTCCGCGTACCCGAGGGCGCTCTCCGCGAGCAGCCGGTACTGGTTGAACACGTTGTACGCGGTGCGCACGTCCTTGGCGTTCACGGTGGAGCGCAGGTACGTGTTGAAGAACTTCACCGCGAGGTCGAACAGCTCCCGGTGCCCGCTCGCCAGCGCCGCCTCCGCCACCAGCCGCGTGTTGATGGCGATGAGGTAGTTCATGTCGCGCATGCGGTTGAGCGCTTCGTTGTAGAGCGTCTGGTACTGGCGCAGCACCTTCATCTCGAGCCAGATCCGACGCTCCGTCACCGACTCGAGCACCGCGTTGGACATGGAGACGAAGTCGGGGTTGACGGCCAGATCGCCGACCACCGCGAACCAGGGCTCCGGCATGCGTGAGCGCATGCGCTGGTAGTCCAGCACCAGCTCGCGGAGCGCGTCGGCGCTCGCCATGGAGACGCCCTTGTCCTTGTGCTCCATCGCGTTGAGCGCCACGTCGGCGAGCTGCTCGATCCCGCGCACCGCTTCCGTCTGCTTGCGCTCGATGGTCCAGCTCGCGCGGCGCGAGTCGATGGTGTCGAGCGTGTGGCGTCGGATGCGCTCGACGATCTCCACCGGGTTGAGGAACTTGAACACGAAGGCGAAGTACGGGAGCAGGATCACCAGGCTCAGCCCGAGCATCACCATGCTCACCGCGCCGCCGACGAAGGGGACGAAGCCGAGCGTCGCGCCCTCCCCCATGTCGAAGACGATGCTGACCGCGAGGCACTGCACGGCGGTCACCACGAAGAAGCCCATCACCGCGAAGTTGATCGGCTCCGAGACGAACAGCTCGGTGATGCGGTGCGTGTAGCGGTTGCTTGCCAGCTCCACGATGATGGCGACGACCGTGATGGCGATGCCGAGGACGGCCGCGACCACCTCTGCCGCGTTGCTGATCGCGCCGAGCGCGGAGCTCGGGTTCGGATGGAAGAGCAGCCGCCAGACCGCGGCCGGATCCGGCTCGTCCGCCGTGTCGATCACGAACGTGATCACGAAGACGGCGAGCGATGTGCCGACGAGGATCGAAAAAGGCAAAAGCCAGATTCGAAACGGGCTGGTTCGTTGTCCCCCCGGGTCCATGCGGAACCGGAGTCTAGCACCCGCGGCGTTTGCTATGCTCGCCGCCGTGACGGCTCCGGGACGTCTACTGATGGTGATGATATGGCTCGCGCCGGCCGCGGCCCTGGCCC
>JABURT010000143.1 GCA_014762495.1 Gammaproteobacteria bacterium
GGCCGGCCCCGATCTCGAGGTTGTAGTCCTTGAGCAGGCGCGAACGCACGGCGGCATCGTCAACGCCTTCGGGGAGATAGACCGCGTTAAGCTGCGGCAGTCGGTATGCCTCGTCGACCACGAACTGAATGCCCATGGCCTCGAGTCCCGCCTTCAGCGCCATGTGGTTGGCCTGGTGACGGGCCCATGCGTTCTCCAGGCCCTCCTCCTTGAGGATGAGCAGGGATTCGTGCAGGGCGTAGAGGCTATTGACCGGTGCGGTGTGATGGTAGGCACGCTTGGCACCGCCACCCCAGTAACCCATGACCAGGTTCATATCGAGGAACCAGCTCTGCACCTTGGTCTTGCGCTTGCTGATCACCTCAGTGGCGCGCTCGCTGAAGCTGACCGGAGAGATCCCGGGCGGTGCAGAGAGGCACTTCTGGGTGCCGGAGTAGATGGCATCGATATTCCACTCGTCCACCTTGAGCGGGGTGCCACCGAGGGAGGTGACGGCGTCGACGATGGTCAGGCAATCGTGGTCGTGGGCCAGTTTGACCAGGGTCTCGGCATCGGACTGTGCCCCGGTCGAGGTTTCGGCGTGGACGAAGGCCACGACCTTGGCGTCAGGGTGCTGCTTGAGTGCGGCTTCCAGCTTATCGGGATCGACGGGCTTGCCCCAGTCGTCCTGCACCATGACGGCAGTGGCCCCGCAACGCTCGACGTTCTCCTTCATGCGGCCGCCAAACACGCCGTTCTGGCACACGATGACCTTGTCGCCGGGCTCTAACAGGTTGACGAAGCAGGCCTCCATACCGGCGGAGCCGGGGGCGGAGACGGGCAGGGTCAGCTGATTCTCGGTCTGGAAGGCGTACTGCAACAATTGCTTGACCTCATCCATCATGCCGACGAAGGCAGGATCTAGGTGACCGATGGTGGGGCGGGCCATGGCCTGCAGGACGCGCTCACTGACATCGGAGGGGCCGGGGCCCATCAGGGTACGCTTGGGCGGTTGGAAGGCTTTGAAATCCATAATGTCCTCTCTCACGGGGACCGCAAGGGCGGGGCTCCCCCTATCGAATGAAATTTGCTTGATCGACTTACGAAGAATTCGGTCGTCCCGGGGCAATACCCGAGCAAAACGCTTAGTATACTACAAGTGGCGCCCCGAACCAGACTGGTGCAAACGGCCTATTGTATCCAGTCAGAGAGGCGTGAACGCAGGCGGGAATGGGCCTGGGAGAGGATTTGACTGATACGTGACTCACTGACTTCCAGCACCTCGCCGATTTCGCGAAGGTTGAGCTCGTTGTCGTAGTACATGGACAGCACCATGCGCTCACGTTCGGGCAGTCGGGATATGGCCTCGGCCAGGTCATCACGAAAACGGTCATCGGTCACGCCCTGCAACGGCAGGCTGCCGCCATCGGGAATGGTGTTGATGATGGCCTCTTCGTTGGCATCGGTGACATCGAGACTGAATAGTCGCGAGGAGTTTGTGTCCTGCAGGATCTGATAGTACTCGTCCAGCGTGATCCCCATCTCTTCGGCGATCTCGCTGTCCTTGGCATCACGACCGGTGCGTCCCTCGACCAGTTTGACGGCCTCGGAGACATCACGTTGTTTCCTGTGAACCGATTTGGGTGCCCAGTCGTTGCGTCGAAGTTCGTCGATCATGGCGCCGCGTACACGGATGGTGGCATAGGTCTCGAAACTGGCGCCTTGCTTGGCGTCGTACTGACGGGCGGCATCCAGCAAGCCGATCATGCCGGCCTGGATCAAATCGTCGACCATAACGCTTGCGGGAAGTCTGCCAACCAGGTGGTAGGCCAGACGTTTCACGAGTGGCGCATGTTCCGTAACCAGGCGTTCGGCGTCTTGACTTTGTATGTCCGCGTACATGTTCAAGCGATTGCAACTCTTATCGGTATTGTTTGCAGGATACCCCAGTCAGACGGATCTGCCTAGACCCCTGCTAGTTCAAGGTAATTATAGAGATTGTGCTTCATTTCAGAACGGGCTTGGGTTTGGACACAAACTTGAGGCAGGGATGGCCCGAGGCTTGCTCGACCTCCACACACGGCAAAAGCTTGGTCTTGAATTCCATAGCCCGGCAACCGTAGGGAAAGCTCTGATCCCAGGTGATATAGAAATGTTTACAATTGTAACAATTGGGGCGATCTTGCATGACGTGGTATCAATAACTACAGGCGCAGAAAATGCTCGCGATAATAACGCAGCTCGGCGATGGATTCGCGTATATCGTCCAATGCCTGATGCGTGCCCTGTTTGCTGAAACCATCCTTCAAGGCAGGGCGCCAGCGGTTGACCAGTTCCTTGAGCGTACTGACATCCAGGTTTCGGTAGTGAAACCACGCCTCCAATTGTGGCATGCGCGCGGCGAGAAAACGACGATCCTGACAGATGCTATTACCGCACATGGGTGAACCTCGCTGCGGAACGTATTGCTTCAGAAACTCAATGGTCTGGCGTGTGGCTTCCGCCTCGTCGATATCGCTGTTACGCACCCGTTCGATCAACCCCGATGCGCCATGGGTATTGGTATTCCATTCGTCCATGGCGTCGATAACTGCATCACTTTGGTGGATGGCGAGAACCGGACCTTCATCCAGTATGTTCAAGTTGACATCGGTCACAATGGTGGCGATTTCGATAATCTGATCCGTTTGCGGATCCAGCCCTGTCATCTCCAGGTCTATCCATACCAGGTTGTCGGGATTTACAGACATAGAACACCTTATGGCTATACTTTACTTAATATGCGTCAGGGGCTAACCTGCTTGGCGTGTCCATATTAAGCCTTTTTGAGTTACAAATGCACAGTTTTACCCTTATTTTTCTAGCGGCTGTCGTCCTGACCACGGGCATCCAGCTGTGGCTGGCCACTCGTCAGAAACGCGCGGTGGAAACTCATCGCGATGTGGTCCCCGAGGCCTTTCGTGACCGTATATCGCTTGAGGCCCATCAAAAGGCGGCGGACTACACTCGTGCCAAGCTCCAGTTCGGCGGTTTCGAGTTGCTATTCTCAACGGCCGTCCTTCTGCTATGGACTCTGGGTGGCGGGCTCAATGTCCTGGATACGCTGTGGCGTGGTTTCGGTTGGTCACAGATCACCACCGGTGTCGCATTTATGCTCAGCGTGTTTGTGATCGTATCCCTGCTGGGCCTTCCAGCTTCCCTCTATCAAACCTTCGTCATCGAAGAGCGCTTTGGTTTTAACCGCACCAATCTCAAGACATTCTTCGTGGACCTGCTCAAGAGTGGCTTGCTTCTGCTGGTAATCGGCACACCTTTTCTGTGGTTGGTTTTATGGTTAATGGGCTCGATGGGGCCGAGCTGGTGGCTTTACGTCTGGTTGACCTATATGGCGCTTAGTCTCGGTATGCTTTGGCTCTACCCAAGCGTGATCGCCCCCCTCTTCAACAAATTCTCGCCGCTCGCCGATGAGACCCTGAAACAGCGTATCGATCAATTATTAAAACGTTGTGGTTTCAGTAACAACGGTATCTTTGTTATGGATGGCTCTCGACGCTCCAGCCATGGCAATGCCTATTTCACGGGCATGGGTAAAAACAAGCGAATTGTCTTCTTCGATACTCTTACAGACAGCCTCGACCATGATGAGATCGAGGCAGTACTTGCCCATGAATTAGGACATTTTAAAAAGAAACATGTCACCAAACGCATTCTAATAATGGCACTGGCATCATTGGCCGGGCTTGCGCTGCTCGGCTGGCTGGCACAAACCCAGTGGTTCTATACGGCACTGGGCGTCGAGCAAGGTTCAACATACATGGCTCTAATGCTGTTTCTCCTGGTCATGCCTGTATTCAGCTTTTTGCTCACACCAGTATTCAGTGCGTACAGTCGTAAGCATGAATTCGAAGCAGATGAATTCGCCGCGCAAAACAGCGATGCAGACAAATTGACCAGCGCACTGGTAAAGCTTTATGAAGAAAATGCCAAGACCTTGACGCCGGACAATGTCTATTCGGCTTTCTATGACTCACACCCACCGGCACCCATACGCATACAACATCTGGCTCAGGCCAAGGGGTAGCTATGCCACAAAAAGCACTTTTCGTCATCCTAATGCTAAATCTGCTGGAGATTGGTGTCTCTCAAGCCGCGGACTTCGAGCGCGGCAAGCAGCTTCACAACCAGAACTGTATGAGTTGCCACCAGGACATCATGAGCGGAAATGGTGATGCAATTTACATTCGTCCGAACCGACGAATCGATAACTATGATGCACTGGTTAAACAGGTTGGACGCTGCAAGGATAACCTTGGTGTACCTTGGCCAGAGGAAGAAGTCATGGACGTGGTTGAATATCTAAACACCCGGTACTATCAATTCAAACAGTAGAGGTGAACTCAATGCTATCGGAACAACATTGTGCAGCGATAGACAAAGATACACCCGTTTTGGAGCGGGACAAAACAGATGAGTTGATATCACAACTCAATAGCGACTGGAGCGTGCGGGATGGAAAATTCCTGTATCGTGCTTTCGACTTCAAGAATTTTCATGAGACCATGGCCTTCGTCAATGCCGTGGCATGGATTGCTCACCAGGAAGATCACCATCCGGACATGGAAGTGAGTTACAAGCAGTGCGTACTCAACTACACCAGCCATGTCGCCGGTGGACTGACAGAGAACGACTTTATCTGCGCGGCACACGTCGATCGACTGTTAGCCCGTTAATCCCCCTCGTCTGCCATGGCCAAACGACGCCTCTCTAATCAACAAAGCCGACGTATACAAAATAAAAGAAAGCACATCCAGCAATCGGGAACTGACTTAGAGGCCGATACGGGATCGCTGGCATCGGAAGTCCAGTCAGGGCTTGTTATCGCCAATCATGGAAAACATCTGATCATTGAAACCGAACAGCGTACACAGATCAGGTGTGTCGCAAGACCCACCCTGGAAACCGTCGTCAGTGGTGATCGGGTATTGTGGCAGGCGATAGAATCGGATCCCGAGAGTGGTGTTGTCGTCGCCTTGCAAGCCAGGAAGAGCCTGTTGCAACGGCCTGGTTTTGGCGGCAAGGTGAAGCCCGTTGCGGCAAATATCGATCGCATGTTCATTATTACCGCCTCACTGCCTGAGCTAAACGAGGGGATGCTGGATCGTTACCTGGTCAGTGCCGAGGCCAGTGACATCGAGGCCATCATCGTCTTCAATAAAACGGACCTGCTCGGTGAGGCACAGCTTGAGTCCTATGAGCAACGACTCACTATCTATCGCGAGCTCGGATATAAGCTCATATTCACCAGTACCAAGCGTGCGCACGGCATGGACGAATTGCTCGCGCAACTCCGCGACAAAACCTCCATTCTGGTCGGTCAATCCGGTGTCGGCAAATCATCTCTGGTGAATTTGCTGTTGCCTGAGGAGACCATCAAGATCGGTGATATATCCGAAGCCAATCGCAAGGGCGGACACACCACCACAGCAACTCGCCTTTACCATCTCGCTCAGGGAGGCGATCTCATCGACTCTCCCGGTGTACGCGAATTCGGACTGGTTCAAATTGAGCGTGTGGCCTTGTCGGACTGTTACCGGGAATTTCGACAATACAGTGCAAATTGCCGTTTTCGTGACTGCAATCATCGGGATGCAAAGGCTTGTGCGGTCATCGAGGCCGTGCAGGCAGGCAAGATAACGCAAAAACGCTACCAGAGTTATCTGCGTATTCTGGAGTCCCTGGAGCAGGGAAATCGTTAACCCCATGCCTGGAATGTCGAGCTAGTTACCCAGCAGTTGCTGCAGATCCTGTTCGAGTTGCTGTGCCTCGATGGTGGTCCCGTCCTGTAACTGAATAGTCTGTGACTCGGACGATGTCTCCTCGGCCTGTTGCGCCGGTTCGGATTGCGCCGTTGCAGGTTCGGTCTGGTTAATGCCTGGTGAGGGCCCGATTATGGGTTCGGTCGGCAGCGCAGCACCCTGTGACGCGGCCGGCTCGCTCTGAGACGGTGGTGTGACTTGAGACTGAGGCTGCGGTACCGGACGTTCGGTCGGTGGTTCACGATGCGGAGCCGGGGTCTTTTCCGGGAAGGCATCCATTTGCCGTTCGATGTCTTCCAGCAGGTTGGGCAGGTTACGAGTGAAATCCATCTCGCTGTCCTTCTCCAGCTCCAGGCTGGGTTGGCTCCTGCGTGCCTCCAGGGCCTTCTTGTTCAGAATGATAATACTAATGCGTCGATTGATGGGCGACATGGGCTGGCTGCTGTCCATCGGTGCGGAATCCGCCAGACCCTTGACCTCGGCGATCTTGCGGCGGCTATAACCACCCTCAATCAATTCGTAGCGCGCGGCATTGGCACGATCCGAGGAAAGCTCCCAGTTGGTGTAGCGGCCGTCCTGCTCGTAGACACGCGAGGCATCTGTGTGACCACTGATGGAGATGGGATTGGGCAGTTCGTCTATGACCTTGGCCAACTCATGCAACACTTCCTCTGAGTAGGGCTTTAACCTGGCACTGCCGCTGTCGAACATCGGTCGTTTGTCCTGATCAACGATCTGGACGCGCAGCCCCTCCTCGGTTATGTCGATAAGAATCTGATCATCGAACTCCTTGAGTACCGGATTGCTATCTATTGTCTCCTCGAGGATTAACTTGAGCTCTTCGAACTGCTTGATCTCTCGGGCCTCCTCCATGATCTCTTCATCGGATGGCTTCTGCTGCGGGTTGCGGCTTTTCATCTCACCACCCTCACCTTTTGGCGCATCCATGGCCCCACCCAGGTCGATGATCGCGGTGGAGGCGCCACCTGGACCGGCTATGATACTGGGGTTGTCAAAGATATCAGAGATGGCCTTGCGCTCTTCCATGGTGGTCGTTTCGAGGATCCACAACAACAGGAACAGCGCCATCATGGCGGTGACAAAGTCGGCATAGGCCACCTTCCAGGAACCGCCATGATGGGCATGGCCACCTTTTTTGATCTTCTTTACGACTATGGGAGCCGTATTGATATCATTCGCCGCCATATTTGCGCTCAGAAGTTATCGGGGCTGCTTGATGTATTCTTCAAGCTCCATGAAGTTGGGGCGCTCGGCGTGGTCGATGACCTTGCGTCCAAACTCGACGGCGACTTGTGGGCTGTATCCGTTCAGGGTGGCGAGAATACACATCTTGATGCAGGTCAGGTACTTGCCTTCGTCCTCGGCAATCGCCTTCATGGCGCCACCCATGGGACCGACAAAACCGTAGGCCAGGAGGATACCGAGGAAGGTACCCACCAGGGCCGCGGCGATATGGTAACCCAGCTCCTCGGGCGAACCACCTATTGAGCCCATGGTGATGATAACGCCGAGAACCGCGGCCACAATACCAAACCCTGGCAGTGCGTCGCCAATGGTCACAATCGCGGTGCCAGGGGCATCGGCGGTGTGGTGGTGGTTCTCGAGTTCGGCATCCATCAGGTTTTCGAGTTCGAGGGCATTCATGTTACCGCCGACGATGAGACGCAAGTAATCGGTGATGAACTCCAGTGCACCATGATCCTTAAGAATCGCGGGGTATTTATTGAAGAGGTCGCTATTGTTGGGTTCGTCAACATGGGCCTCCAGCGACATCAGGCCTTCCTTACGCGCCTTGGTAAACAGCTCATACATCAGGGCCAGGACTTCCATA
>JABURT010000104.1 GCA_014762495.1 Gammaproteobacteria bacterium
TTGGGTCCAATCAGGATTTCGCTCTGGTTACCGATCCCCTGGGAAGTGGGGGCGTACTTGTTGGCCGTGTGTTCCTTGTCCTGGGCCGGTGCCTTTAGCAGGGGGTTGTACTGCTTGTCCACCTGCGCGAGGTCCTGCTTGACCTGCTTACGGGCCCGATCGATGGTGGCCAGGTCCTGCTGGATGTCTGTTTGCAGTGACTTGAGGTCCTGTATTGCGGTGAGCAGTTGCTTGATGTTGCCGGTATCGGTCTTCTTGATACGGTCGATGCGACGTTGGTAGTCCCGGACCTTATCGTCATCGGGCAGGCTTTGTTCCAGCTTGTCCCAGTTCTGCTGCGTTTGCGACACCGAGGTCTGCAACTCATTGGCGACTTCCTGGGTGCGCAGGGTCTCACGTGAGAGGACGGTGTCGACATTGGGTAATTCAAGATTAGGCATGTCGATGCCCAGTTTCTTGCCAACCCCCGCTCTCTTGGTCTCACCTTCCACCTTGTCGGTGCCCTGTTTTGTCTTTTCAGGACTGGGCATTGCCTTGGCTGGCAGGGCGCCGGAGGTCTTGCGTGGGGTGTCGAAGCGGACCTGGTCGACGGACATTTCGTCGATAATCACCTTGCCCATCAGCAATTGGCCGCCATCGAGTCCGAGGGCGATGCGCTGGATTTCCACTGCATTGGTCATGGGGGCATTGGGGTTGGCGACCTTGAGGCCACTGAGCACCATGCCGAGGGGAGCGATGCGGACATCGACGCTGTCCACCTCCACCTTGGCGCCGGCCATGTCACTGCCGCTGGACTCTATGACACTTTTGGTCAGAGTATCGATAAACAACAGAAAGAAAGCGGCCAGTGCGGCCACGATAATGACAAACGGAATCAATCCCTTCCAGCGTATCCACTTGTTCATAGGTTTATTCCTGGCTATAGCGGCCCAGCAGACTGCTGAGCTTTAGGAATCGGGTAAGACGTCGACTGCTTTCCTTGTAGCGTGCCTGTATGCGAGTGCGGTAGTTGCGAATCATAAAATTGAACAGAAAGAAGGCCGGCACAAAGGCAATCAGGCTGATAATGAGACTGCCCATGAGCACGGTGTTGTTGAAACCGGTCAGGCGCCAGAATACCTCGTTGTACATCGGTGTCCAGACATCGATCAGGGCCGGATGACGCAGCACGAACTCACCCAGGCCATGGAAGGCCGGGTCAAGCAGAAAGGCGAGTATGGAGAACAGGACGAAGCCGACAATAAAGGCGGAGATATTGACGCGTACCACCAGCAGGACAAACAGCACCAGAAGGTTATGCAGGCTGAGTGTGGGGGTAAAGCCTGCCACCATGCCGAGGCAGATCCCGAGGCTGATCTGGTGTGGCTCCTGTTCGGAGTTAATCAGTTTGAAGAGTTTGACAAAGGGTTCCCACATATCGCCTTCCTGACGGGGTATAGGTATTGGTATGAATGGGTGAGGTCAGTAACTGGATTCACAATTCAGCCGTGGCTGCCCCATCGATGCCATCGGGTCTGCGCAGGGTGAGTTGGAAGCTGACCGGCTCACTCAGGCGTTGTGCCAGCGCGGCACCGGCCTGGGCGCGCTCGCCATCGTTTGATGCCAGGCGCAGGTCATTGCCGAATCCCAGTACATCGAATAGCTGGTTGCGCTGGTTTGCACTTTGCAACAGGGATTGAACCGCGGGATTGTTGTTGGCCACATCTTCGATAACACCGGCCTGCTGTCCGCCCCCCTGGACAGTGATGCTGCCATCGTCCTGCAGTTGCAACTGGGCATCCTCTTCCTGTTGCACGCCCTCCTGAATGAAGATCTCCTGGATGCGCTCCTGCACGGCGGTCTTGTACTGATTGATCCAGGTGGCCAGTTCGTCGAAGGTACGTGGGATGGGCGGAACGGTCTTGAAGGTCTTGCCCCATTCAATGCCACCCTGTTCCAGGTCATTGAGGTAAACCCCCTCCTGGGACAGCTCAACCGAATCGCGCTCGGAGTCCGCCGCCGTTGATTTGTCGGCTGACAGCTGCGACACGGCATCCCGTGACAGGGACGCTGAGCTGTGGCTGGACTGAATGATTTGGTTGATATCCATGGCCTACTACGCTGGCAATTGGGCTCTATGTTTAAGCGTATATGGAATCGTCCATACACTCAAGCCCCGATATGTGGCTAAATTGATAAATATCAGTGACTTATTTCCCACAACAGCGTTTATATTTGAGCCCGCTTCCACAGGGGCAGGGGGCATTGCGGCCGATGGCTGTCGGTTGCCGGGCGGCGGTCTGCTGCAAGTCACCTTCGACATAGACCCAGCGCCCCTGGTGGCGCGTAAAACGGCTGTTTTCGGACAGCTCCCCCAGGCGGTCGTCGGCGATATATCGGGCTCGAAATTCAACCATCCCCTGCGCATCATCCTCACCCCCCTGCTGAGTCGCGACGATCTCCAGCCCGACCCACTTGATGGATTCCGCATGCAGGGTCCCGGGGCGGGTCTCGGGGTGCCAGCTTTCTAGCAGGTAGTCGTTCAGGTTGAGGGCGTAGGCGCTGTAGCGTGAACGCATCAAGCTCTCGGCGGTCGCTGCCTCGCGTTCGCCACGATGGATGGGGCCGCAGCAGGTCGCATAGGGGTGGCCGCTGCCACAGGGACATGGGGCGCTCATGGGATCTCCTCATTACGAAGACTGTATTGTAACGGCTGTCCGCCATTCGCGTTCAAATCGGTTGAGGAAGTGGTGCAAATATTTCTGCTTCACATGCGCCGGTCGGGCGCTAGACTGATATGAAACTTTAGTGGAGTACTCGGATAATGAGCTTGATGATCAAGGGACAACTGGTCGACGATTGGCTGGAATCGGAACAGGAAGCGGGCGAGTTTGTGCGCAAGGACTCGGTCTTCCGTAACTGGGTGACCGCAGACGGCTCCGCCGGGCCTAGCGGTGAGGGTGGCTTCGCCGCCGAACCGGGTCGCTACCATCTGTATGTCTCCTACGCCTGTCCATGGGCCCATCGCACCCTCATCTTTCGCAAGCTGAAGGGGCTGGAGGACGTCATCTCCTACTCCGTGGTGCACCCGGACATGGGCCCCGAGGGCTGGAAATTCGATGACAGCTTCGCCGATGCCACCGCCGATGACCTCTATGGGCAGGACTTCATGCACCAACTGTATACCCGCGCCGACGCAAACTACGAGGGTATCGTCACCGTGCCGGTGTTGTGGGACAAGCAGCGCCAGACCATCGTCAACAACGAATCGGCCGAGATCATCCGTATGCTCAACTCGGCATTCAACGCCCATGCACGCCATCCGGAGCTGGACTTCTTTCCGCAAGACCTGCGCAGCGACATCGAGACGATCAACGAACCCATCTACGAAACGCTGAACAACGGGGTCTATCGCTGTGGCTTCGCCACCACGCAGGCCGCCTATGAGGAGGCCTTCGATGCCCTGTTTGAGACCCTCGACATGATCGAGGCGCGTCTGGACAAGCAGCGCTATCTCACCGGGGCCCGCATCACTGAGGCGGACTGGCGCCTGTTTCCGACCCTGGTGCGCTTCGATGCCGTCTATTACAGCCACTTCAAGTGCAACCAGCGTCGCATCGAGGACTATCCCAACCTGAGCAATTATCTGCGCGAACTGTACCAGTGGCCGGGCGTTGCCGAGACGGTCTTCATGCACCACATCAAGCGCCACTACTACTGGAGCCACGACAGCATCAATCCCACCCGTATCGTGCCCAAGGGGCCGGCACTGGATTTTAATCGACCGCACGACCGCGAACGCTTACCGCGCGAGGACTGAAGGCAAGATCCCGAAGACAACCGGTGCGCCTGATTTAGGCGCCTTGTTGCCGTGGCATCGCCGCTGGCTTATAAAGGGGGTCTTGTAGTGGATAACAATACAGTGATTTTCCCGACCCATGTTTGCCGTTTCCCGTAAACCGATCATCCTGCTTCTGGTGGGGTCCTTCGTGCTCGCCGCCTGCGACGATGAGCCCGCCGCCTCCCGCCGCGACAAGTCCGCGCACACGGTGGAGGTGGAGGCCGTTCGCCTGGAACAGGGGCGAGAGACCCTGTTGCGTAGCGCCCCGCTGTTGCCGCGCCAGAGCGTCAAGCTACTCAATGAAGAAGAGGGACGCCTCGTCGACCTGCTGGTCTACGAGGGTGACCGGGTGAAGATTGGGCAGGTTCTGGCGCGCTTCGATGACGGTCTGCTGCGGGCCGAGCTGGCCAAGGCCAAGGCGCGTCGCAAACAGGCGGTGGAAGACTGGAAGCGACTGCAGGTCCTGGTCAAGCAGGGCATGGTGTCGGAGGAGATCTACAGCCAGGCAAGGACCGAGGTGGCGGTGGCCTCGGCCGATGAGCGTTACCTGGCCAAGCGCCTCTCCTATATGACCCTGCGCGCGCCCATCGACGGCGTGGTGAGCCAGCGTCACGTGGAGCCGGGGGACGTGGCGCAACGTTATACCCATATTTACACCCTCATCGACGACAGCAGCCTGCGCCTGCAGGCCACGGTATCGGAGGATCAGCTCGCCCGCATCGACAGAACGGCGGGCGTTTCCCTGCGCATCGATGCCCTCGGCGGTACGCGTTATCCGGCAAGCGTTGCGCGCATCTTCCCGGCCATGGATGCCGATACCCACCAGGGCACGGTGGAACTGTTGCTGGCCAACCCGCCTCCCGGTGCCCGCGCCGGTCAACTGGCTCAGGCGGCCATCGAGCTCAAACCCTCAGCCTATCCGCTGATTCCGGTGATCGCCCTGCGTCAGGACGAGAAAGGGCCCTATGTCTTTCGTGTCAACAAGGCATCAAAGGTTGAGCGGGTCACGGTGCAGAGCGGTCGCTACCACGACAAGCACGTCGCCATCACCCGCGGCCTGAAACCGGGAGACAGGGTCGTGGTACGTGGCTTCCTTGGCCTCAAGCCAGGCAAGACGGTCGAGGTGGTGGCCGCCAATGGCGCAGACTAGGTTACATGGCGGCGGCGTGGCCGCCTGGTCGATACGTCACCCGATAGGGGTGGTGATGATTGCCCTGGCCCTGCTGGTTCTGGGCGGTTTCGCCCTGCAGCGGCTGGCGGTGGACCTGTTGCCGCATATCATCTATCCCGATATTCGCGTGCGCATTATCGATCCCGGTGTGCCGGCCCTGGTGATGGAGGATCGCATTACACGCCAACTGGAAGAGCAACTGGCCATCACCGAGGACGCCATCGCGGTGGAGTCGTCTTCCTCCGAAGGCCGCAGCGCCGTCAATCTTAGCTTTCCCTATGGCAAGGACATCGACATCGCGTTACGCGATGCCAGTACCCGCCTGGACCGTGCCAAGCGTTTCCTGCCCGATACCATCGACCCTCCGGTGATCTACAAGCGCGACCCCGCTCAGATCCCGGTGCTGGAATACGTCATCAGTTCACCGCGCATGAGTCCGGTGGAGTTGCGCACCTTTGCCGACTACACCTTCGGCAAGTGGTTCATTAACCTGCCCGGTGTGGCGGCGGCGGAGGTCGGTGGCGGCCTGGTGCGTGAGATTCGGGTCCAGCCCGATCTGTCCCGACTGGCCAGCCTCGGCCTCGGGGTCGATGAGCTGGTGGAGATGATCCGCGCCGCCAACGAGGACGTGCCCATGGGTCGTCTCATCACCCCACGCCAGGAATTGATCGGCCGAACCCAGGGACGCCTCACCAGCGTACAGGAATTGCGAGACCTGCCGCTGCAATCCCCCGAGGGCAAGCTGTTTTACCTGCGCGACGTGGCCGATGTGATCGACGGTCACGAGGATGATCGATTACGCGTGCGCTACAACGGCACCGGCGGGGTCAAAATCTCCATCCAGAAACAACCCACGGCCAATACCACGGCGGTGGCCGAGGTGGTGGAGCAGCGGCTCGCCTGGCTGGACGAACAACAGCTCCTGCCGGAGGGGCTAGAGGTCAACGTCGTCAGCGATCAGGCCGTGTATGTGCGTCATTCACTGAGCAACGCCTCGCTCGCCGCCATCAGCGGGGCGCTATTGGCCATGCTGGTGGTCTATCTCTTCCTCGGTAACATCAAGCGCACCCTGATCATCGGCAGTGCCATTCCCATCGCCATCATGATCACCTTCATGATCATGCAGGCCGGTGGCCTGACCCTGAACATCATGTCGCTGGGCGGCCTCGCTCTCGGCATCGGATTGTTGGTGGACAACACCATCGTCATGCTGGAGAACATATTTCGCCACCAGCAAAAGGGGGAGGCGCCCAAGGAGGCCAGCGAGAACGCGGCGGCGGAGATCTACTCGGCCATTGTCGCCTCCACCTCCACCAACCTGGCGGCGGTGTTACCCTTCCTCTTTATTAGCGGCCTCATCGGCCTGCTGTTTCGCGAACTGATCTTCACCATCTCCGCCGCCATCCTCGCCTCGCTGCTGGTGGCCATTACCCTGGTGCCGGCCCTGGGGGCACGGGTGGTGGACAGTTCCAGCTCCGGCCTGCGCCGGTTCATGGATGCCCTGGTGCATCGCTTGCAGGGGCTGATTAACGCCGTCCTGCGCCCGGTACTGGAGCATCCTCTACGTGGACTCGTCATAGTGGCCTTGTTCGTGGCCATGCTCATTCCGTCCATGAGTCACTTTTTCCAGGGCAAGCAGGAATTCCTGCCGCGCATGGACGATGGCCGCATCACCGTCTCGGTGAAATCGGACCCCGGCATGGCGCTGGAGGAGATGGATCTGATCGTACAGCGACTGGAAGGTATGTTTCGCGCCGATCCGCGAGTGGAGGGGGTATTCAGCCTCATCGGAGGACGGATCTTCGGACGCTCCGAGTACCTCTCCAGCAATCGCAGTACGCTCTATGTGCAACTGATACCGGTGAGCCGTCGCGATATCTCCAGTGATGGCTGGATCGCTGAAATGAATAGCGCCATCAAGGCCGAGCGCCTGAGCGGGGTGACCGTGCGAATGCGCGCGCGCGGCATTCGCGGGATCTCCACCGGCCGCGGTGCAGACGACGTCAGTATCCGGATCCAGGGTGATAATCTGACTACACTGCGCCGCCTCGCCGACCAAGTGGCGGCGATCCTGGAGAAGGAGACGGGGCTGCGAAATGTCGAGCATTCCATGGAAGATGTGCAGGAGGAACTGGCGATACGTGTCGACCGCGATCGCGCCGCGCGTCTGGGACTGAGTGTGGAACAGGTGGGTCAGGCGGTGCGAATCGCCATGGATGGGGCCGTGATCTCCGACTACCTGGATGGTGACCAGGCACTCGATATCCGTATGCAGCTGGCCCGCTTTGATATCAACGATATCCCGGCCGTGCGCAACCTGATCATCGATGTACGTGATGGTACCCCGGTCTATCTGGCCGATGTGGCGCGAGTGGAGATGGACATCTCGCCCACCGAGATCCTGCGCGAAAACCAGATGCGCATCGTCGAAATCAGCGCCTCGCTGACAGAAGGCACCGGGCTGGAACAGGTCGCCTCCCTATTGGAACGATTGCAGAGCGAGATCGAGCTGCCGCCCGGTTATACCCTCTATGACGCCGGCATGTTGCAGGAGCTTAAGGAAGGTCGCAGCGGCTTGCAGGTGCTCCTGTTCCTGGCCCTGTTTCTGGT
>JABURT010000160.1 GCA_014762495.1 Gammaproteobacteria bacterium
TATGAATTCGCGAGACCTGCGCGCGGTGGAACATATCCAGCGCCTGGTCGATATCGGCGTCGACTCACTCAAGATCGAGGGACGCACCAAGTCGCATTACTATGTCGCCCGCACCGCCCAGGTCTACCGACAGGCCATCGACGACGCCGTCGCCGGTCGGCCCTTCAATCCGGGACATATTACCGCACTGGATAATCTCGCCAATCGCGGCTATACCGATGCCTTCTATCAGCGCCACAAAAGCCATGAGACACAGAACTATCTCGATGGCAGCTCCAAGGGGACACAACAGCAATTTGTCGGCGAGATCACCGGCTACGACGCAGATCGAGGAATGGCCGAGGTGCTGGTAAAGAACAAGTTCGCCGTCGGTGACGAACTGGAGTTGCTCCTGCCCGAAGGCAACCAGCCCCTGGTGCTGGATCGAATCGAATCGCGCAAGGGCGAGGCCATGCAGGAGGTCCCGGGAGGGGGCTACGAGGTATTGATCCCGCTGCCTGAGCGCGATTACTCGCTGGCGCTACTGACCAAGAATCTGAAGGCGGCCTGAGACAGGCGTATCGTCTCTATCAGGCCAGTTCGGCCATTCTCTCCTCGATATAGGCCTCGTAGGTCTGGCGCTGTCTGTCATCGCCAAACTCGATGAACTCCAGGCCGATGCGAAATTCATTGGAAGAGACCCGCCGCGACACCACCAGGCGGCAATTTGCCGTCAGCCTCATATCATCTCCCGGGCAGCGAAAGCTCACCACGGCCTCGAGGTTCGCGCCAGGGTGGACGTGCTGATTGGGGGTCGGCACGATCACCGCGGCCGAGGCCTGATCGCACCCGATTTGTATCCCGCCCATGGAGATATCAAAAATATTCCCATCCACGCGGTTGTCGCCGACCGTCACGTTTGCCGGCAGAATTACGTCGAACCTGGGGTGTACGCGTCTTTCCTTCATTACGCCTCATCCTGTCTATTTATTGTTATGAATCCGCTCAGCATAGCAAGGATGACCACGGATTCGAATCGGATCTGCCTATTGGTGACCGATCTCGGGTAAAATGACGCTAGCACGAGACGTAGAAAAAGGAGTGCGTTGTGTCACAATTCACCACCGGACTGGGGCGATTTTCCAGTGTTCGCATGCGGCGCATGCGGCGTGACGACTTCTCGCGGCGACTGATGCGAGAATCTCGTCTCAGCGTCGACGACCTGATCTACCCCGTTTTCGTACTCGAGGGCGAGGGACAGAGGGAAGCGGTGGCCTCCATGCCCGGTGTGGAACGCCTGAGCATCGACCTGCTGCTGGCTGAGGCTGAGGAGCTGGTGGCCCTCGGCATCCCCGCCGTGGCCCTGTTCCCGGTGACGCCGACCCAAAGAAAGAGCCTGGACGCCGCTGAGGCCTATAACCCCGACGGTCTGGCACAACGCGCGGTACGCGCCCTTAAATCCCGCTTTCCCGAGCTCGGCATCATCACCGACGTCGCCCTGGATCCCTTCACCACTCACGGCCAGGACGGACTCATCGACGAGTCCGGCTACGTCATGAACGACGAGACGGTCGAGGTGCTGGTCAAACAGGCGGTCTCCCATGCCGCCGCCGGTGCCGATGTCGTCGCGCCCTCGGACATGATGGACGGACGCGTGGGCGCCATCCGCGACGCCCTCGAAGCGGCCGGCCATATCCATACGCGCATTCTGGCCTATTCCGCCAAATACGCCTCGAGTTTCTACGGCCCATTTCGCGATGCGGTCGGCTCGGCCGGCAACCTCGGAACCGGCAACAAGTACACCTACCAGATGGACCCGGCCAACAGCGACGAGGCACTGTGGGAGGTGGCCCTGGACATTGAGGAAGGCGCCGACATGGTCATGGTCAAACCCGGCATGCCCTATCTCGATATCGTGCGACGCGTGAAAGACGAATTCGGCGTCCCCACCTACGCCTATCAGGTCAGTGGTGAATATGCCATGCTGATGGCGGCGGCACAGAACGGATGGCTCGACGAACGCGCGGTGATCATGGAATCCCTGCTCGGCTTCAAACGCGCCGGTGCCGACGGTATCCTAACCTACTTCGCAAAGCGCGCGGCCGCGTGGCTCAAGGACACTCAATAGCTCAGCTCCGTGACTTCGAAAAAAGGATTGTCATATGGTGACTAAAAGCTCAATTTTCTCCATGTTCGGAGAATCGCCGGTTCGTCCCCTGCAGGAACACATCGGCAAGGTTTATGAATGCGTTTCACAACTTCAACCCTACTTTGATGCCGTGCTTGCCTCGGACTGGGATCAGGCCAAGGACATTCAGAAAAAGATCTCGGCACTGGAGGGCGATGCCGACAAGCTGAAAAAGCAACTGCGCCTGCATCTGCCCAAGAGCCTGTTCCTGCCCGTCTCACGCCGTGATCTACTCGAACTTCTTTCCATGCAGGATAAAATTGCCAACCGGGCCAAGGACATCGCCGGTCTGGTCCTGGGACGAAAGATGGAGATCCCGGACAAGCTTTCTGAAAACTTCAAGAATTTTATCCAGCGCAGTATCGATGCCTGCGATCAGGCCAAGGTCACCATCAACGAACTGGATGAACTGGTGGCGAGCGGTTTCAAGGGCCGAGAAGTCAAACTGGTGGAATCCCTGATCAAGGCCCTGGATAAGATTGAGAATGACACGGACAAACTTGAAGTAAAACTACGCGCCCAACTGTTCAAGTTGGAAAAGGAGATGAACCCGGTCGAAGTGATCTTTCTTTATAAGATCATCGACTGGATTGGAGAGTTGGCCGACCGCGCTCAACGCGTAGGTAGCCGCATGGAACTCCTTCTCGCAAAATAAATAATCAAGAGAGAGCTCAGTCGTGGATTACGGAACAATATTTATTATTCTTGCCTGTGTGTTCGGATTCTTCATGGCCTGGGGCGTCGGCGCCAATGACGTCGCCAACGCAATGGGAACCTCAGTCGGCTCCAAGGCACTCACCATTCGCCAGGCAGTGATCATCGCCGCACTATTCGAATTCCTCGGTGCCTATCTCGCCGGCGGTGAAGTCACCTCGACCATTCGCAAGGGCATCATCGATGCCGAGCTGATGGCGGAGAACCCCAACGACCTGGTCTACGGTATGCTGGCCTCCCTGCTGGCCGCCGGTATTTGGCTTTTAATCGCCTCCCGCTCGGGCTGGCCCGTCTCCACCACTCACTCGATAGTCGGCGCCATCGTGGGGTTTGCCGCCGTCGGTATTGGTTTCGAGGCTGTTAAATGGGCCAAGGTCGGGAATATTGCCGCCAGTTGGATCACCTCTCCGGCCCTCGCGGGAATCATTTCATACTGGCTCTTCACTAGCGTACAGAAACTCATCATCAATACCGACAACCCGCTCAAAAACGCCAAACGCTATGTCCCGATCTACATCTTCCTGGTGGGCTTTATCATCGCACTGGTTACGCTCGTGAAGGGACTCAAGCATGTCGGTCTGCACACGGGGCCGGCTGAGAATTACGCGATCGCATCGGTTGTCGGACTCGCTACCATGGCCGTGGGGATCCTCTTTATTCGTCGGCTCAAGTTTGATCCGGAAGCCGAAAAAGAATACCACTACGCCAACGTGGAGAAGGTCTTCGGTATTCTCATGATGTTCACGGCCGCAGCCATGGCCTTTGCGCACGGCTCCAATGATGTCGCCAATGCCGTGGGTCCCCTGGCCGCCGTGGTCGGTATCGTCGAGAGCGGCGGGGTGGTGGCCCAACAGAGCAGTATGCCCATCTGGATACTGATCCTTGGCGGCACCGGCATCGTGATTGGACTTCTGTCCTACGGTCACAAGGTGATCGCCACGGTGGGCAGTGGCATCACACAACTGACTCCCAGTAGCGGATTTGCCGCCACCCTGGCCGCGGCGACCACGGTCGTAGTTGCCTCAGGCTGGGGGCTACCCATCTCCACCACCCATACACTGGTGGGAGCCGTACTCGGTGTCGGACTGGCCCGTGGTATTGCCGCTCTTAACATGGATGTGGTTCGTACCATTTTTCTGTCATGGATCATTACCCTGCCGGCAGGCGCGATACTCGCTATCGTTTTCTTCTTCGTCCTCAAAGGCATCTTTGGTTAGACCATGAGCGATCCCTTTGATTTCGATTTACGCCCCGATCTCTATGCGGTGATGGGCAATCCCATCGCGCATAGCAAGTCGCCACAGATACATGCCGCCTTCGCCAAACAGACCGGTCAGAATATCGACTACCAGGCGATCCTGGTGGAGCCCGGTGCGCTTGATCAGAGCATCGGTAATTTTCAGGCCAATGGCGGCAAGGGACTCAATATCACGGTACCCTTCAAGCAGGATGTTTTAGAGCTAGCCGATAAACTCTCCGAGCGAGCCCGACTTGCAGGCGCCGTCAATACACTGCGCTTTGAGGCGGACGGCACGCTCTTTGGAGACAATACCGACGGCGCCGGTCTGGTTCGCGACCTGGTTCATAACCATGGCCGTCGACTGACCGACAAGGAGATCCTGATCCTGGGTGCCGGTGGTGCAGCCCGCGGTGTACTGGAACCCCTTCTACAGGAAAATCCCGATAGCCTGGTGATCGCCAATCGCACCGTGGACCGCGCCACGACTTTAGCCGATGAGTTCAAACACCTGGGTCATATCTCCGCATGTGGCTTTGATAAAATTGACGGCCGCCGTTTCGATCTGGTGATCAATGCCACCTCCGCAAGCCTGCATGGTGAATTGCCGCCCCTGCCCGATTCCCTGCTGGCCGAGGGTGGCTGGGTCTATGACATGATGTACGGTGCGGAACCGACGATATTTATGCGCTGGGGGGAGACACATGGTGCCGACAAGGCACTTGATGGATTGGGCATGCTGGTGGAACAGGCCGCCGAGTCATTCAATATCTGGCGAGGTGTGCGCCCGCAGACACAGGCCGTGATAGACGAGCTGCGCCAGGCCATGAAGACTTCCTAGACCGTGTTACGATGTGCCTGCATTAGTTTCACATAATGCCGGGCCGAGTAACTGAAGTAATCCAGTTCCTCCTGACTTAGTTTTCGGATGCGTTTTACAGGACTGCCCAAATACAGATAACCTGATTCCAGGGTCTTACCGGGCGGCACCAGGCTACCGGCACCAAGCATGACCCGGTCTTCGACTATCGCCCCATCCATGACAACGCTGCCCATTCCGATTAGGCAATCATCACCAATGCGACAACCGTGGAGCACTACCTTGTGTCCCACGGTTACTCGATTACCGATGATCAGGGCAAAACCCTCTGGATTGGACTCACTGCGGTGGCTGACATGCAGGACCGAGCCGTCCTGGATGTTGCTGGCCTCGCCAATGTGTATGGAATTTACATCGCCCCGCACTACGCACATGGGCCAGATGGAACTATCGACCCCAATCGAGACCTCGCCAATGACCAGCGCCATCTCATCGACATAGGCACTGGGATCAATGGCAGGGGTATGCGTATTAAAGGGTCGGATCGCCATCTGCGCCAGGCTATCGCATCGTAACCAATTCTTCGGCACTGGTCGGGTGCAGGGCCACGGTATTGTCCAGATCGGACTTGTTAGCCCCCATCTTCACCGCGACGGCAAATCCCTGCAGCATCTCATCGGCGGCCGGGCCGATGATGTGAACCCCAACCACCTTCTCCTTGGCGCCGACACAGACAAGCTTCATGGCGGTCTTGGTTTTGCGCTCGGTGAAGGCGTTATACATGGCGGTAAAGCGTTCGGAGTAAACCTTGACGGCATCGCCATGGATCTCACGTGCCTCGTCTTCGCTAAGACCCACCGTGCCGATAGGGGGATGACTAAACACGACCGTGGGAATATTGTCGTAGTCGAGACGACGTTCGGGCATGTTATTAAAAAGGCGATCCGCGAGTCGTCGACCCGCTGCGATGGCCACGGGGGTCAACGCCGCACGGCCTGTGACATCCCCTAACGAATAGAGCCCCTCGACGTTGGTCTGCTGAAAATCGTCACAGGGAATAAAGCCGTTGTCATCCACATCGACACCGGTAGCAGCCAGGTTGAGATTGTCGATATAGGGACGGCGACCCGTGGCCCAGACCACCGCATCGAGCCCCGTGCGTGTGATACCGCTACCGCACTTCAGTGTCAGGCTGCCGTCTTCCTCCTTGTTCAGGGACTCGATCTGAATGTTGGTCATGACATTGACGCTTTCGGCCTGCATCTCATCCATGAGGGTGTCGCTGAGCATCGTGTCGAAATTCTTCAACAGGTGCTGACCACGTAATAGAAGGCTGACATTACTGCCCAGTGCATTGAATACACCGGCCAGTTCCACGGCGATGTAGCCGGCTCCGACCACGACCACCTCTTTAGGCTGCTCGGTCAGCTCGAAGAATCCGTCGGAGGTGATGCCAAGCTCAGCACCAGGGATATCGGGTACCGTGGGTACGCCGCCAGGGGCGATCACAATATGGTCGGCGGTATACTGCTCACCGTCCACTTCCAGGGTGTGGGCATCGGCAAAAGAGGCCTCACCTCGGATCAAATCCACATTGTTGTCATCCAGGTAGGTGACATACCAATCATTTATGCCCTTAATATAGCCTTCGCGTGCATCGACCAGTTTCCCCCAGTCGAATGACTTCACATCCACCTCGAAACCGTAACCTTCGGCATCGTGCAGGGCGTGTGCAATATTGGCACCAAACCACATGACTTTCTTCGGGACACAGCCAATATTGACGCAGGTACCACCGAGTTTGGACTTCTCCACGACCGCCGTCCTGGCCCCGTAACTTGCCGCGCGTTGCGCAACGGAGAGACCACCGCTTCCGGCGCCAATGGCAATCAGATCGTAGTGTTTGCTCATACTCTTCCCTTTACCGACCCGATACAATGGGACGGACCTGTAAAATTTAGCAATAGTTTATGAAGGCATAATGATAAAGCAACTGCTCAGGCTTATCACGGCCCGATCCGGTGTAAATGTCCCAATCATAACAGGGACATGTAATCAATGCGGTGTCTGCTGTCGTAACCTCACGCTGTACGATGGCAAGTCATTAATTCGCGATCACGCCGACTTTGAGGCGCTTTGTCGGAAACGACCGGACTACCAACGCTTTCGTTTGAGTCGCATCGATGAGGTAGAGCAAATCGCCTATTTTCACTGTACGCAACTCGGGGAGGACAACCGCTGTCGTGACTATGAGAACCGGCCCCGCATTTGTCGAATTTATCCAAATCCGCAGATGTTTCGACACGGCGCCCGTCTGCCTGCAGAGTGCAGTTATGAGATCGCGCCCGAATCGAGCTTCGATGCCATCCTGACGCAAACAATCAAGAAACGTCGCGACAAATAAAAAGGCCGCTGGAACTTACGTTCCAGCGGCCTTGTTCACATCGAAATGTGGACTTTTAACGCCTTCTGGCCTTTTTCTTGGCGGCCTTCTTCTTGGCTACCTTCTTTTTGGCCTTTTTCTTGGCGGCCTTCTTCTTGGCTACCTTCTTTTTGGCCTTTTTCTT